>NZ_WJBJ01000005.1:88770-417670 GCF_020804205.1 Methanosarcina sp. DH1
ATATTTATGTTTTTATGAAAGTTATGAAAATAAATTGCAATAAATTCTAATTTTGAAAGTAAATGTAATATTATATCAATTTTTGAACTTAACTCGTATTCAAAGGTATTTTGAAGTATTATTTTAGAGGCTTAAAAAGTAATTTTATGCCAAAATACGTGATTTTAACAGATTTTTTAGGTTTTAGAGCATTTTTATCAATTTTGGTAGAGCCTCAATTCTTTTTAATTTTATTCAACTTTTTTAATTTTATATTTACTTGTCTTTATTTCCCTTTTTACTTCCCTTTTTACTTTCTTATTCCCAAATTCATTTCCATTTCAATATTCAAATTTTTTAATTTCATATTTCTTGTTCCTGGCGAAAACTGTGATTTTTTTCCCGATTCTTCCCTTATACACGCTGTTAACATCACCTATTTAAGTAAATGTCTCCAATCCTACTGTAAAAATATAATGCCACAAAGAAATGTCATAACGAGATGTTATGAAGAATTGTTCAGAAGTAAAATTTTACTGAAACCTTAAGGAGAGAATTCAGTGCCAATAATAAACACTTCAAAGGGAGTAGGAGGCATCCTGAACAGCTTCAGGGGCCTTGTCGAAGGCGCAAAAAAGATTACTTTTGTGGGAACTCCGGGGTTCTGCACACCTTTTGCCGAACTTATCGGTTTTGTAGCCCGGGACCGGGAACTTGCTTTTGTTTCCAGCGATGATTTTGAGAAAGCCAGATCTATCTACATGGATCGTGAAGGCATGCAGCTTGGAGATCTTACAGATAAACACGCTGATGTTGTTGTCCTGCTTGGAGGGCTTTCGATGCCAAAGATAGGGATTAGCCCTGAAAAAGCAAAAGAAATTGCCAGTAAAATCCTTGAAGGCTCTGAGAATGGAAAAATTATTGGCGTTTGCTTCCAGTCCGCATTCATGCAGCAGAAATGGGACGAAATAATAAATTTTGAGTATATAATCAATGCCGACCTGGCAGTTGAGGTACTGCAAGTCTGAAAGATTCGGAAGTATATTTTCAGGAATTCTTGTGACTTCCAGGCAAAAAAATACCTTTTTTAGTTCTTTTTGCAGTTCTTCACTGTTTATATTTCCTTACTTTTTTACATTTCCTTACTTTTTTACATTTCCTTACTTTTTTACATTTCCTTACTCTTTTTGACTCTTCTTTACCTGTTTATTTTCCCAATTCTGTAAATTTTCTAGTAAGATAGGATTATATCCGATCCTGACTTATGACATATGATAATTATGGAAAAAGCGGCTAAAGAAGTCAGGGAATTAAAAGGGTTTATGCCCAGGTCTATTGAATATGCCGGAAAGATAAACAAAGATTTCGCCGACGGGATAGCAGGCTTTTATAAGGCTATCTGGAGTGAAAGGGAAGGCGGGCTTTCTATGAAAAATAAGCATTTAATAGTCTTTGCTATAGCCTGTTCAACCAACAACACCCAGAGCGCGGTCAAAATCCTTGAAAGACTTCATAAATTCGGAGCCACAAGAACCGAGATCAATGATGCCATGATGCTTGCTGCCTGGGCAGGAGGAATCCAGCACTTTACGGATTTCAGTGAAGCAATAATTAAAGAGATGGATAGATTAGGTTATTAATTTCATAAAAACGCACTTATTTAATTATTTTTTCTTTAATTTTTCTGCAGATTTTGCTTTTGTGATGTTATATATTATAGGACTTACGCGGTTGAACTGAAGAATCAACAGCATTAGACATGAAACTGTCTAAAACATTACTTTAATCCACAGTCTTTGTTGTAATTGATTTTGTTCCTCAAGTGCGTAAGTCCTATATTAAAATAGTCAGATCTCAAACCTAAGAAACTCCTATCTCATACAAGTTTTATGAGACCAACAATGCATTTTACATAATTTAGAGACCTGGTAAAAAATAAATTTTGTAGATGTAGATCGAAAATTGAATGGTCAAAAGCAAATTGGTCAAAAGCAAATGAATTCTCAAGTTCTTTATAGAGAAGTTCAAAAAATGAACCAGATCTGGATCTGGCTCATTATTGCGATCCCCGTTGTTCTTTCATGGTATGGGGCGTATCAGCAGCTCTTACTTGGAAAGCCTTTTGGAAATAACCCGGCTCCTGACTGGATGATGTTTCTTTTACTTCTATTATTCGGGATTCTTTTCCCTATTTTATTTTATTCCATGAAGCTGGTTACTGAGGTCAGAAAGGACGGGCTATATGTTCGCGTTTACCCTTTTCATCCATCATTCAAAAGATTTCCATTTGAGAGCATTCAAAATTACAAAGTTCTAACCTATAACCCTATCAGAGATTATGGAGGCTGGGGTATTCGCTACGGAATAAAGGGAAATGCCTATAATATGGCAGGTAACAGGGGTATACTTTTCGAATTTGCAGATGGGAAAAAAGTGAAAAAGCTAATGATTGGGTCCCAGACCCCGGAAAAACTCTCAGAAGCTATTAGAAGGTCTATTGAAAAGTAATAGATATGGCACAGAGCATCAAAAAGTTAAATGTAGCGCTATAAAGAGTACTAAAAAATTCCTGAAAAAGGGCGTTAGAAAGTAATCTTTTATTAATTCACTTTTTTCGTTATTGTCTTTTGGACTATTTTTCTTTATAATTTTTGATTTTTAAAAGACACCGTTGTTTTTTTACACTGATATTATTTTCAAATTTTTAAATTAAAAAATGTATACAATTTTTAATTTTTTTCGGAAGGTTTATTACTCAGTTTTTATAGAGAAAATCAGGAATATTTTCTACTACATACCCCTACTCCAATACTGAGTCGGTATGCTGGTATCTAAATAATACGTATTAAACGGAAGAGAATTCGGTCGGGTGTATAAACACCATATGCAGTTCAATTAGTAGCCAATTAGTAGCTGTAATATAAATTTCAGCAATATCGAGATTTCTGTCAGCCAGGCAATCTAAAAATTGAGTCTCCAGTTAAAACAAAAATGAATCAGACAGGTTTCAAAGAAGGGATTTTGTGGAAAAGCCAAAAGCAGATGTGATTTTTAGGGAAGTACAGGATCTGCGGAACAATTTTTTCCTGGTTTCGGTCCTTTATCCTGCGCTCCTTCTCTGGTATATCGAAATCCATAGCCTGATTTTTGGAAGACCTGTCGGAATTAAGAATATCCCTGGAACATATCTGTTTGCGCTCTGGATTGTCTTCGGGTTATTTTTCCCTCTTATGTTTTACTGTACAAAGCACATAACTGAAGTAAGAAGTGATGGAATATACGTTCGCCTGGTACCCCTTAATCTATCCTCCAAGAAAATCCCGTTATATGTAGTGGAGGACTGCAAAATTAAGGTTTATGACCCTCTCACTGGAAAAGAATCTGATGTGTCACAGTCTTCCAAAAAAGTTAGCCCGGTTGTAATCCTCAAACTTATTTCAGGAGAACGAATGCTTCTTAGCTCCAGGAAACCTGAAGAACTCTGTAGTGCAATCAAGCAGGCTACAGCAGAATACTGAAAATTCCTGCTTTGAAAGGTTCTGTCTTTGTGATTACTGCTTTATAATTCTGCTTTATAATTCTGCTTTGATAATTCCTGTTGTCCAGAGTTAAGCATATTAATGATGTCAAAGGCTTTTAAGTACTTCCTTACAGATGGATAGTAGAATGTACTTGGATGGCTGGAAAGTTATCGACGTTTAGTAAGGACTACAGAATTTGACAGAGTCAAGTTAAACATTAATATAAGCTACTATAGTCCGTATAATGATTAAGACGACTATTATAGAGCCCGAATTGCATCGATTTTTAAATATTTATGATTCAACATGTTCAACGAATACAGTGAAAATATTCTCGTCTTTTTCAAGCCTGCTTCTTAATTCATTTGCATTTTCCTGAGAAATCCCATTTTTAGTGTGATCTGTGAAAATAACACGGCACCAGAAGAACTTTTTCACCTGAAGATTACGTTTGTTTAGCATTTCAATAAAATTTTTATCTTGAATAGCTTGTTCAGATATTGAAATCATGCAATAATTTCCTTTTTCGACATCAGGAGTAACTCCTATCCAATTTTTTTCTTTTCTCAACTCATATTTTATTTGTGTCGCTTCATCTTTATTGACTGTTATGTAGTATTTACCCATATCATGAACATTGTAATCTATCTTATACGCAGTCAAATTGTAATTCTCAAGAATTTCTCTTGATTCCTGTTCAGTAATACCATCTTTGAATTGAATAATTAAGCTAGACACATATGATTCATGACCTGGTGTATCCGTAGCAACAAACGTTGGTGTAAATAATAATTTTATTCCGAAAATCAAAATAATAATAAAAGCAAAGGTAAATAATATCTTATATATTAATTTTTGTGTCATGAAAAAAATACACCCCTATAATAAGGATTAGTTTACTTTTAAGAAGATATGTCTTGGTCTCTACACATCTTTTTAGAGCTATAAAAATACCCTGTAATTTAAATCATATACATTAATCCCACATTCCGCAGTATTTTTTTGAAAATCAATATCCTGTTCCAGTTCATAATAAATTAAAATATTTAACGAATGTTGAGGGAACTGAAGCAATTTGCCACAGTTCTTTACTTAACCGAAGATGCATGAAATCGAGTTCATCCCAAAACTTGAAATTTGCTTCATAGACCTTGTATTTTGAATAATCAATCAAGCTTATGATCATGAAAATAATTCTGAGAATTCCCAATGATTAAGAGTAAAGTAACTTTTGGGATAGGCTCCTCATATATTGGTTTGCTTGTAGTCCCCTACTCTAGTGACACCAAACAAACTTATTTTTCGAAATAGACTCATTCAGTACTGTATTACAGATAATATTTGAGTGAACGTTATATATTTACTTTATAAACGCACATGAATCTATTTGACTAAAAGCTTCAATACCATTTATATTCTAAAAAATAAAATATCCTCAATATTCAAAAAAATATTAAGGATATTGCATTAAAATCTTTTAGTAACTGTTTTACTAACCAATTCTTTCTAGATTTTTAATAACGCTCAATTAATTATCAATGTAACTTTTAGTAACTTGTCCATATTTGTTACAAGACATATCTAGCTCTATATATTTATCTTGTACTTTTATAGTGTTCCCAGAAATTGTATATCCCCAACTGAAACGCCCATCACAATAAACCTCTGCAGTAGTAGAAGAAGTTTGTCTTGCACCCTCATGCCAGTTCGAAACCTCCCATGGATTGAAAACTATATATTTTGAGTACCAGGAGTCTATGTGATAAGCCTCAACAGTATTATAGTCATACCCAAAATACCCTTTTGTGTAGACTGTAAATAATTTCCAGCCTAGATAATTATACCAGCTCACGCTATATTTTATCGGATCAGTATAAGCTGGAGGAACTACCCATTGTGGATTCATTACATTGTTTTTATTACTCGATTGAGTGTTATATTTGTTTGCATTGGTCATCGGTTAAGGATACATGTCCGTCCTCTGACCCTCTTTTTTAACCCAATTCTTTCATTTTTTATTCAAACCATTCGTCTCTAAATCTTTCTCCATTGGTCATCGGTTAAGGAATTTTCTTACCTGAAAGCTATCGATTTAGCACTGGAAGCCTGCTTTAAATCTTTGCCTCTTTACATGAAATCGATACCCTGTTCCAGCTCATAATTTATTAAAATATTTAACAGATGTTGAGGAAATTGACGCAATTTATTACGATTCTTCACTTAACCGAAGACGCATGGAAAAGAATTTGGTTGTGTGTACGAACACTATATGCAGTTCAATTAGTAACCGTAAGATAAATTTCAGCACTATTGAGATGCCTGTCAGCAAGGCAATTTAAAGTGAGTCTCCAATTAAAACACAAATAAATTAGGCACGTATCAAGGAAGGAAGTTTGTGGAACAGCCAAAAGCAGACGTAATTTTTAGGGAAGTACAGGATTTGCGGAACAATTTTTTCCTGATTTCGGTCCTTTATCCTGCGCTTCTGCTCTGGTATATTGAAATCCATAGCCTTATTTTTGGAAGACCTGCCGGAATCGATAACATCCCTGGAACATACCTGTTTGCTCTCTGGATCGTCTTCGGGTTATTTCCCTTTTATGTTGTACTGTACAAAGCATATAACTGAAGTGAGAAGTGATGGAATATACGTTCGCCTGGTCCCCCTGAATCTGTCCTCCAAAAAGATTCCTTTACATGTAGTGGAGAACTGCAAAATTAAGGTTTATGACCCCCTCACTGAAAAAGAATCTGATGTGTCACAATCTTCTAAAAAAGTTAGCCCAGTTGTAATCCTCAAACTTATTTCAGGGGAAAGAATGCTTCTGAGCTCCAGGAAACCTGAAGAACTCTGTAGCGCAATCAAGCAGGCTACAGCACAATATTGAGAATTCCCGCTTTGAGAACTTCTGTCTGTGAGTACTGCTTTGCGAGTTGTTGCTTTATAATTCTGCTTTGATATTTCCTTTTGTACAGAATTAAAAGCGAAATTTCAAATTTTTATTCGAATATCCGTGCGTCCACAACCACATGCAGGACACCAGGAGAGTACTTTTTTATCCTGTGGGTTTCCAGAATCTCAACCTTCTTTCCAAGGGCACAGGCAGCTTTTTCTATCCTTTCCTGGGGTCTGGTTCTAGCAAGACTTTCCGGGACTGTTTCGTGATAGTGCAGAATTCCCCCACTTTTTTTCAGGGCCTTTATAGCCGGCTCAAGATAGTAGTGTGTTGTTCCCACATATCCCATAAGCACGCGGTCGGCTGTTCCTTCAGGAGCAAACTTTGAGCAGTCCCCACAGATTGGGATAAAGATATCCTCTACCTTATTTAATCTGATGTTTTCCTTAAGATAGGCAAAAGACTCAGGATTAATTTCTATCCCAATAATTTTTTTTGGCCTGGAATGCACAGCCATAGGAATTGAGAAGTACCCTATTCCCGCAAACATATCCACTATAACTTCTCCTTCTCCGAGCTGGCTCATCCTCTTTCTCTCTTCGAGGTTGCCTTTGGAGTACATTACCTTTGTTACGTCCTGCTTAAAAAAGCAGCCATGTTCCTTGTGGATGGTTTCGGTTTCGTTGCCGAGAAGGAGTTCTCTTTTTGGCTGGCGGAACTGCCCTTCAATTCCAAAATCCCTTACAACGGTCCTGCACTTTGGGTACATCGAAAGTAAAGACTCAGCTATTCTCGTTTTTTTGTCTTCTAGGATTTCAGGGATGAAAACTATTATTATGTCTCCCAGGACCTGCCAACCTGACGGGACAGATGCAAGTTCAGTTTCGGAAAGAAAACCTTTAAGGGAATCCTTGAGAGAGTTGGGCTTTTCAAGGAATTCCGGATTTTCCTGTTCAAGAATCAGAAAACCGTCCACACTGTCGTATGCAGACTCCGTGACCGGGATTTCCAGAAAATTGCCTTCTTCAGTCCTGACTTTTCGAATCTTTCTTGAAGTATCCAGAAATCCCCCTTGAATTGCTTTTTTCCTTAACTCTTCTCCTTTTTCCGGGGCAGTCCTTATCATTCTGTACATTGGAATTGAAGGATAGCATACATAGAATTAATGTTTTTTTGTCTGAACTTTATATAGGCAGGTTGTTTGATCAATAGCAATTGACTTCAAGAATACACTACATATTCAAAAATTAAATTAATAAAAAAGTATAAGTAGTCTCAAAATATAGATATATCTTGACCTGTGAGGTATCCGGTTAGAGGACATTATCCTTTTTGGCTTTCTGGAGCGAGCAATAGGGCGATGAAAACTCCTACGACCAGCTTATGCTGTAATTGTTAATACAATTTTTTATTTTTTAGTAAGATTATTGCAGCATAAAAAATATTACAGGTAAATCAGTAGCTTAAGTAGTCATAGTTATTATTTATATCAATCCGGGTTGAATTTGACTATTTTATTTGACTGTTTTCGGAAACACAGGTTGTTTTTAAGATATATGTTGGAAGGAGGAGGTTCCGTGTTTATATGTGAGTGTGGAAAATTGTTAAGGGGAAAACTACGGGAAGATACATTCAAAGATTATATCGAAACATCCCGAAGTCCATCTACAAGAACGATAGGACATAAGAACTGTGGGCTCATTTTTAATTTTGTGGACGGGAACTGGCCAAAGAAATACTCTTCAAAAAAGGAATTAAAAATTCTGGCGGCAAATTTTGCGAAAAGCAATAACCTATGTCCCGAAAATATCGAAAAATTTTTCCTCGAGGTAGACAGGCTTAAGTCTCATGGAAAATTTTCAGATGATCAGATTCTCGTATATGCATATCACAGTATTATTGAGTAGGACTTACGCAGTTGAATTGAAAAATCAACAGCAACCGGCCGTCAACGGTCTAAAATGTGACCTTAATCCACAGTCTTTGCCGTAATTGATTATGTTGCTCAGGTGCGTAAGTCCTAATTGAGTTTTGAATTTCATTGATTTCTGAGTTTCATTGATTTCTGAGTTTCATTGATTTCTGAGTTTCATTGATTTCTGAGTTTCATTGATTTCTGAGTTTCATTGATTTCTGARTTTCATTGATTTCTGAGTTTCATTGATTTCTGAATTTCATTGATTTCTGAGTTTCATTGATTTCTGAGTTTCATTGATTTCTGAGTTTCATTGATTTCTGAATTTCCAATGATTAATATGATATTGGAGTTTGAACTGGTTCATTGCTGATTTAGTTGTAAAACCTATGAAAAATCGTGAGACAACAACTTGTGAGACAACAACTTAACTGATTTTCAGCTCAAAACATTAAAGCATTTTTCACTTTCATTTTCACAGTACACTCATGAGTTTACAATGTTTCTCAAATAAACTATAGTTTCAAGTGTACTGATACACTTATAGTCACGCCTTTAATTGTTGCAACAAAAAACTTCATCGTACTTCATTGGACAGTTGCATTATTTAGCCTCGTGATTATAAGTCACCCAAAACTCGATAATTCTAAAAAAACGCGGAAGATATTTTCCAGTATCTATTTTCATCTATTTATCTGAAGTTTATCCAGGTTTAAAATAGTGAAGAAATTTTGATACGTGACCACAGGTGCATTTTCTCCTTTTAATGGACATTGATTTTTTTGTTTTGAGGAGACTACAAAACGCTTTCTCAGTACCATGGTCGATGTATTAATTGTACAACCTGTGTCAACTCAGGAGGAATATGAATGCGTAAATATATTTTATTTGATTCATCTGCTGGTGATGATATGGAGGTTCTAGACTCGGTATCTTCTAGCGTGATGATTAATCGTAGCATAACTACAGAATCTACTGCTATCTATATGGAGGTACAATGATGACCGAAAAGATCATTGTTACAGCGAATATCGGCGTACAGAATGGCCCTAGCATAAGTGTAAACCGAGTAATGGAAGTACAGGCATATGAACTGATAGATGTAGAAATTAAAACGGCAGAACCCGAAAAGTCAGTCAAGCTCCCAAGCACAGAAGAAGGCGAAATGCTTCTGCTGGCGATCACTTCGAACTGGTATGAAGATAGTAAAGACCCGGATCACTGTGTTACTTATAAGGTTAATGCTAGTGACGGTGAAGAATTCATACTCGACCAGCCCCACCTTCTTATGGGCAATAGTTCCGTAACTATGTTGGATTCTGTACCCACACAGCTTTTATTTTCATACACAAAGGGGACTACTGCGCCGGACGTTGTTAAAATAAAGATCCTTATCGGACTTAAAGTAACATCATAAGCTCTGAAGGTGACAAATATGCAGACGACTTATCCAGGTGTATACATTCAAGAGGTGCCAAGTGGGGTCCGCACAATAATGGGCGTGAGCACCTCGGTGACAGCATTCATCGGCAGGGCGAAAAAGGGCAAAGTGAACACTCCCGTAACAGTCTATAACTTTAGTGATTATTCCCGAGAATTTGGTGGTTTATGGGATAAGAGCCCAATGAGTTATGCCGTGCATCAGTATTTCCTTAATGGTGGCAGCGAAGCGGTCATTGTACGCGTTTCTCGCAATGCCAGTATTGCCACAAAAACATTTTCCAATGGCCTGGTTCTGGAAGCCTCAAGCCAGGGCGAGTGGGGAAATAACCTTCTTGTGACTGTTAATTATGAAACCAGCGAAGGTAACATAGATGATTCCGAACGGAAGCTGTTCAACCTGATCATCCAGGATCCCGAGCCCATTGGCTCAGGTGGCATCGAGACTCTCCGTAATCTTTCATTAGAAGAAAATTCGCCTACATATGTCGTGAAGGTACTGGAGCAGCAGTCCAGGTACTTAAGGGTAAACGACAGTGTACCGACTGCCATACCGGCAATAACCGCGAGCCCTGAAAATTTAACGGCAGGTTCCGATGGTGACAATATCCTCGACGAAGATCTTATACCGACCAGTGAGAGCAAAACGGGAATTTATGCGCTAGAAGACACCGATATATTTAACCTGTTATGCATACCTCCGCTTGCCTTTGGTACTGATGTAGCCCCTTCTACCTATAATAACGCCGCAGCCTATTGCAAGAATCGCCGTGCGATGTTGCTTTTAGACATGCCTTCTAGTGCGACCGATCCGGAAAAAGCCAGGACGTCCCAGGAAGACTTTAGCTTGCCAGGCGATTATGCAGCATTGTTCTTCCCCCGTATAAAAATGGCTGACCCGCTCAAGAATAACTTGCTGGAAACATATGTTCCTTCGGGTGCTATCGCAGGAGTCTTCGCCCGCACAGATAGCCAGCGTGGAGTATGGAAAGCGCCCGCAGGTATAGATGCTACGCTTGTCGGGGTAAGCGAACTGAGCTACACAATGACTGACGATGAGAATGGCTCCCTTAACCCTCTGGGCATCAACTGTCTCAGGACATTTCCAACTATCGGTACGGTGGTATGGGGTTCACGGACAATGAAAGGGGCTGATGCTTTAGCAAGCGAATGGAAGTATATTCCTGTGAGGCGTACTGCGCTCTATATTGAGGAGAGCCTGTTTAGAGGCACGAAGTGGGTCGTGTTTGAGCCAAACGATGAGCCGCTTTGGGCGCAGATTAGGCTGAATGTAGGAGCGTTCATGCATAACCTCTTCAGGCAGGGGGCATTCCAGGGAAAAACGCCTAAGGAAGCGTATCTGGTTAAATGCGATAAAGAGACTACGACTCAGGATGATATCAACCGCGGTATAGTGAATATCCTTGTAGGCTTCGCTCCATTAAAGCCCGCCGAGTTCGTTATAATTAAGATACAACAGTTAGCAGGGGAAATTCAGACATAAGAGGTGATCTCACATGGCACAGTTCAGTGTTAATTCACAGCGTTTTGACCCATATAAGAATTTTAAGTTCAGAGTAAAGTGGGATGGTAAGTATGTTGCGGGGATCAGCAAAGTTGGAGGTTTGAAGAGGACTACGGAAGTTGTCAAGCACCGTGAGGGTGGAGACCCAAGCAGTACTCGCAAATCTCCAGGTAGAACCGAGTACGAAGCTGTTACTCTTGAAAGAGGAGTTACTCACGATACAGAGTTCGAAAAATGGGCAAATAAAGTTTGGAATTATGGTTCGGGTCTCGGTGCCGAAGTCTCTCTTAAGGATTTCAGGAAGGATATTACCATAGAAGTTTATAACGAGGCCGGTCAGTTAGTTCTGGCGTATAACCTTTTCCGCTGCTGGGTGTCTGAATACCAGGCAATGGCCGACCTGGATGCCAATGCCAACGCAATACTAATCCAGCATATCAAGCTGGAAAATGAAGGCTGGGAACGTGATTATAACGTGCCTGAGCCTCAAGAGCCGAGCTTCACAGAGCCATCTGCATGATCCCGGAAGTGAAGCCCCTCTCTGCTCATGACATCATACGCATTTGGGAGCTGGGGCATGATATGCACCATATCGAGCGAGCTCTGCTTATATTATCGGCTTCATCGGGATCTACCCAAAATAAGCTGGCTTCACTGCCTGTTGGAAAGAGAGATGCTCTGCTGCTGGATATACGCAGTAAAATTTTTGGTGACAGGATGAACTGCTTTGCTACCTGTCCTGAATGTGGCGATAAAATCCAGTTTACTCTCAGTGCCAGGAGCCTGATCGTAAAAAGTCCGGATAAACCTTATGATATACCGCATGAGCTGTCATCGGATGGTCTGTCACTAATATTCAGGCTCCCAGACAGCACAGATCAGCTTGCAGTCCTCTCATCCGACAACATTGAAACCGCAAGACTCCTTATCATCAAGCGGTGCCTGTTAAAGGTGATCAATGATGGCACTCCGATAGCAACAGAAGATGTGCAGGAGAATGCTATCAATTTATTGTGCTCGGGAATTTTGGAGCTGGACCCTGGGAGCGAGTTGCTATTGGATGTAACATGTGCTTCTTGTGGAAATAACTGGCAGGCACTTTTTGATATAGTGACATTCTTCTGGTCAGAGATATCAGCGGAGGCCAGAAGATTGTTATTAGAGGTACATAACCTGGCATCTGCGTATGGCTGGAGTGAAGCGGAGATACTATCAATGAGCGCTTTAAGGCGGCGCTATTATCTGGAGATGATCGGTTGACCTCTGATTATTTTACGAGGCTGGCCGGAAGGGCTCTTGGCAAAATTAGTGTAGTACAGCCGGATATCGCTTCCATATTCACTGTCTCTTCATTTCATGAAAGCGAAAACCATGAAAGCGAAAACCATGAAAGCGAAAACCATGAAAACGAAAAGATACTCTCAGAGTATCAAGTAGATCTATTAGATGTGGCAGAAGATAACGGAGTTTCCAGCTCATTTCTCTCAGCCAGGCCTGGGGCAAATATGACTGACGTTACATTGCCTGAGCCTTCTTCAGACATAAATCATGGAGTACGAATACCAGCTACTGTATGGACACCGGCTGCTGTACGGACACCGGCTACTGATATTTTGAATAAGGCAGTAACTCAAGTCGACGATACTATGATAAAAGTCGATGATGCTGTGATAAAAGTCGACGATGCTGTGGTAAATAATGAGTTGCGTTCAGAAAGATGTAAAGTGCAAGATGAAGCTACTTCTTCAATGATAGGTAGTGACAGTGCAAAAGTTACCTCAAAAATAAGATCAACAAGCAACTTTTACTCATTGTCGACATCTGAACATGCTGAAAGTCTCGATTGCAAAATCTCAGCATCGGAACACTTTGAAAGTCTCGATTGCAAAATCTCAGCATCGGAAAACGCTGAAAGTCTCGATTGCAAAACCCCGGCAATTAGCGAATCTTCGTTCCCAAATATCGTGGATGAAAAAACTCAGTATAAGCTTTCCGGGGAAGAGTCCAGAAAACATGCTGATTTTCGCCTTGAAGGGATACCTGTTAGCCTGCGAAGTACTAGAATAACGTCAAGTAACGATATACTGCATGAGGACACAGGAAGTTCTCAAATAGATAGTTATTCTAAAGGGGAAATTTTCACTGGAGAACAGTCGCCTTCTGTATCTTCTTTAGTAGAAGATAGTTTCAGAGTACAGGAAAAAGATAAAAAGCTGCTTCTCAACTCCACTGACATCAGCGAACAAAGGACTATTGAAAGTTCAAGAACGATTAAAAGTTCAAAAAACAGTAAAAAATTACTGGAAGATAATGGCAGCTATGAGAATGGCAGCTATGAGAATGGCAGCTACGAGGCTAGAAGCTTGCATGCTTCTGAAATTAGTTTTAAGGAGAATAAAAAGGACAACATATCTCATTTGGTCTCATACGCTGCAGATGCAGAAAATAAAGAGATTGTTTCTAAAGAGATTATTTCGCCTCCTGTAGGTGAGACAACTGTCGATATGCATGTAGCTACTCATCTGCCAGATAATGAAAAAGTATATTCCCTGCATGAAAGGATCTCGGAGAACCCCGAAGATTTGCCTGTTGAGATTGCTTATAACACTGAGGCTCAGAGTAGAGAAACAATATCGGCTCTTGATAACAACAGCATCGATAGTGTCCGAAAGTTGGCTCAAAGCTCCGTCGATAATGTCCGAAAGTTGGCTCAAAGCCCGATCCCGCAGGAGCAGCTCATTCATGTAAACATCGGGCGCATTTATGTTAAAGCTTCGTTACCTCAAGGGTACAGTGAAGAGCGGCATAAAATTGTGAAGCGAAATCCATCTCTTTCTTTAGATGAATACTTAAAACGCAGATCTGGTGGCAGCTATGAGTAGCGCATTAGCCATAGCAGCAGTTACAGCTATCTTGAAAGATCTTCTGGACAATGGCATCATAGACGGTAACATCGCCGAAAAGACAGGCGATGTAAGTGTCACTACACTGGCACCTGAACTTATATTACCTAAAAAAGATGACACATCCAGCCAGCTTGGACTATTTATGTACCAGGTAACATTCAATCAGGGGTGGCGTAATGCGGGTTTACCTTCGTTTGACAGTAATGGTTCAAGAGTTAGTAATCCTCCTCTCGCGCTGGATCTTCATTATTTATTAACCGCTTACGGCCTGAAAGATTATGATGCAGAGATACTTTTAGGAACCGCCATGCAGATTTTGCACGAAACTCCTGTCCTGACAAGGAAAGCGATCCAGAAGTCATTATCCGGTTACCCTAATCTCTCAGGTTCTTCACCGGAGCAGATACTCCCGTTTTCCGGATCGGATGCCACCAACCTGGCAAGACAGCTTGAGTCTATAAAGATCACCCCTGAGCCATTGAGCACAGATGAGATGTCCAAGATATGGTCAGCGCTCCAGAAAAGTTATCGGCCTACAATGGGCTATAAAGTATCCGTAGTACTCATAGAAGCTGAGCGTCCGACAAAGCATCCTCTTCCTGTCAGTTCGCGAGGAATATACTCGTATACTTTCAGCAGTCCCGTTATAGAGCAGCTCACTTCACAGGATAAGGCCCACGACCCGATTATAAAATATATGCCGATAGTCATCGGTCAGCGCCTGGTAATTTTAGGTAAGGGTCTGCAGGGTGAAGTGACAAAAGTGAGGATAAGCGGCATAGAAGTTATGCCTTCAAAGGACGACATCTCTGATACATGTATAATAGTACAAATTCCGCCAGAACTTATGGCAGGTGCACAGACTGTCCAGGTTATACATAAAAAGCAGCTTGGAAATGAAAAAAGAGAGTTCCAGACCTCCGAATCTAATGGTATGGCATTCATGCTAAGGCCATCCATAAAATCAATTGACTCAAGCAGCAAGACTATCACTTTCAACCACTATGTAGGCAAGTTCCAGCGTGTGTTCCTGCTGTTAGATGAGTATCGAGAACCTGGAAATCTTTCATCGATACCTCTCAAGACTTATAGTCTCCAGGCCCCGAAAGATAACGGCATAACAGATATCTCTGAAGAAAAGACTGAGAATATAACTTTTGAAGGGGAAATAGTTCCCGGAGATTATCTTGTTCGGGTAAGGGTGGATGGTGCAGAAAGCATGCTCAACTCTGACACAAAAGGGTATTATGATAGCCCGAGGGAGAGCTTCAATGGATAAAAATGATTGGCTTGAAGCGAACCGGCGTTATCTTGTCGAGGAAATCTCTGCCGTACGCCGCCTGCTTGAAAGACATGCAGATGGAACGGAAAACGATCGAACCGAAGAAAACGATCGAACCAAAGAAATTGATCGAACCGAAGAAAAAGTTCAAGGTGAAGCTCGGTCGCCTATGCTGGATAGTCTTTGCCGTGCTTTTGGTCTCTCAAGATTCGAGCGCTTAATAATGATATTATGCGCAGGCATGGAGATGGACAGCAAATTCGGGCCTCTTTGCGCGGTTGTCCAGGGAGATGCATCAAAGGATTATCCGACTTTTGGCCTGGCTCTTTCAATATTTCCTGAAGCTCACTGGTCCGCGCTTACTCCAATGATGCCATTGAGGTACTGGAAACTTCTCTATCTCGAGGGCAATAACACTATTGTGTCAAGTCCACTTCGAATCGACGAGAGAGTGCTCCATTATATTGCCGGCATCAATAATATTGATGAACGGCTCGACGGAGCCTTAGAGCAGATATACAACGACCCCGACCTGCTGCCTTCGCACTATGAACTCGCTGTGCTTCTGGCTGAAACTTTATCGAGCACTACTGAAACTGACCGACTCCCACTGATACAGCTTTGCGGTGAAGACCCATCGAGTGCTCGAGATATAGCCCTTAAGGCATGCGATATGGCCGGGCTTAACCTGTGTTCTCTTCTAATAAATGCTATCCCCCTGGCTATGGATGAGCTGGAAATGTTCATACGGCTCTGGCAGCGCGAAGTAATTCTTGGGCAGTGCGCCTTGCTCATAGATTATGACGAAGTGGCTGGAGAGATAGCTAGAGAAAAGGCGGTCATGAGGCTCATACAGAGGATACGTGGACCAATTATCGTCATAAGTAGGGAACGTCTCAGGACATTATATCGAAGTAACATCATACTGGACATAAAAAGACCGAAGGTAGAGGAACGCTTTGCAGTGTGGCACGAGGCGCTTGGCACAGCCGCAGAAACTCTTGATAGCCAGCTTAAGGCTATTGCTTCCAATTTTAACTTTAACGCCACGACTATCCAGGCCATATGCGAAGAAGCAGTTGGGCTTCATTACACGGGAGAAGAGCTTGAAAACTATATCTGGAAGTCTTGCAGAGCATACTCAAGACCCCGGCTTGAAGCTCTGTCACAAAGGATCGAGCCAGCTGCTTCCTGGGAGGACCTTGTGCTTCCGGACCAGCAGCTTTCCACGCTACACGAGATCGTTGCACACGTTAAATGGCGCTCCAAGGTATACGATGAATGGGGCTTTGAATTGAAAGGCTCACGTGGTCTTGGGATCAGTGCATTGTTTTCAGGCGCAAGCGGCACGGGTAAAACGATGGCTGCCGAGGTATTGGCAAATGAATTAGGGCTTGACCTTTATCGAATCGACTTAAGCCAGGTAGTAAATAAGTACATAGGAGAGACAGAGAAGAATCTTCGGCGCGTATTCGATGCAGCCGAGGAAGGCAGTGCCATCCTGCTCTTTGATGAGGCCGATGCTCTCTTTGGAAAGCGGAGCGAGGTCAAGGACAGCCACGACCGATATGCAAACATAGAAATAAGCTATCTCCTGCAGCGCATGGAGGCCTACCGCGGCCTGGCAATCCTGACAACTAATATGAAGAGCTCCCTGGATACGGCGTTCATGCGTCGCATTAAGTTCATTGTTGAATTTCCGTTTCCAGAAATTTCGCAGCGTGCATTAATATGGAAGCAGGTTTTCCCACCCTGCGTGCCGACCGAAGGCCTGGCCTTTGAGAAACTTGCAAAACTCAATGTCGTAGGTGGAAACATACGCAACATAGCATTGAATGCTGCTTTTCTTGCAGCTGAGTCCCAGGGGCCGGTGTGCATGGAGCACTTGTTGCGTGCCGCTCGCAGTGAGTATGCCAAAATTGGAAAGTCGCTCACCGATTCTGAAATAAGAGGATGGGTATGACGCGTACAAAGATAGAGCTTTATATTGAAGAGCTGGTTCTTGAAGGGTTTCCACCAGGTGACCGCCTGAGAATCGCTTCAGCAATAGAGGCTGAACTTGTCAGAAAGCTTGAAAGTGGAAACCTGAACGGCTCCCTGTTAAAAACAAAAGAGATCAGATGGTTGAATCTTGAGACGATCAATATGGCAGAAGGTTCCACTGCTGATAAGATAGGGAAGCAGATTGCAAATGCGATTTATGATGGATTAGGCAGGTGAGCCTGGAGTTTTTCTTTAGTGCTTGAGCTTGAGAATATTATGAGAACCATGATAAATATTATCAGTTTTTATATTACCAGTTCTTTTCCCGCACCTGAATCTGAATTTGCAGAATGATGAGGAAAGATGGAGAGTAAATAACAATGTATACATTTCCCGGTTCCCCACGCCTTGTCAAAGGCGCTATTGTCGCCTACGACGACAAAAATAAGCCAACCAGCATTATCAGGTTTCAGTTCAACCCGGATACTCTCAGCCGCTCGCTTCAGGCCCAGACATCAGGTGAGGGCGGGGCACAGGCTGACGTGTTGCGCTTGAAGGGGCCGCCGGTTGAGACAATAAAACTTGAAGCTGAAATTGATGCCACTGACCAGCTTGAAGTGGGAGATCAAAATGCTGTGAGCATGGGGATCTACCCACTGCTATCAGCTCTAGAACTGCTTATTTACCCTGACAGCGGGCTGGTGCAGGATAATGAAGCACTTCTCGAAAAAGGTGCCATTGAGATTATTCCGCCTGAAGCTCCTCTGACACTATTTATATGGGGGGCTAACCGGGTGATCCCTGTTCGACTGACCGGCTTTGACATAACTGAAGAGGCCTATGACACGAACCTGAACCCCATACGTGCAAAAATCTCCCTTAACCTGAGAGTTCTGAGCTACAATGACCTCTCAAAGACTAATCTCGGGTATTTCATATTCAAAACACACCATCTGAGTAAAGAATTGATGGCTAAGGGCGGGGTATCCTCGATTTCCAATTCCATTATTTCCAATATTAAGTTCACTTAATTATTCAGTCAGACGAAATAGTATCTATGGACAAATTTGCATACTGTCCTCTGTCCTATGGATAAATTTACGTGAATTAGTCCAATAGATAAATTTACGTGAGTTAGTTTTTCTTAAAACTCCAGCTATTGATTACGTTTCTCTTTTTCTTACCTTCAGTTATAATCACAATAACAGGTTACATTAAATCAATATATTCAACTGATCTGGTAGACTGAATTGTCACAAATTAAGTTGCGAGTGATTCACATGTTCGAACATACCAGTAGATATTATGCACTGGATACCGATGTCTATAAATCTCCAGATGGGAGCGAGATCAAGTATGCGAAAAGGCGCTTCCTACCACAGGGAGAAAGCTTGCCTCTGCTTGTAGAGGTCATCGTGTCAGGGAGTGATCGACTCGATATTATATCCGACAGCACACTGTGTGATGCTGAACAGTACTGGCGCATATGCGATGCGAATAATGTCATGGACCCTTCCTGCCTGCTATATCCAGGTCTCCGACTGCGCATCCCGGCAGCACAGTATTAAAAGGGGATGCTATGAGCAAGAGGGGTATCGATCTTCGATTATCGCTGGGGCAAAACGTCCCGGAGCATGCGTCTTTGGAACTGATGGAAACCATAGATAGTATTGAGGTCACCCATAACGACTCTGCACGGTCTGGGTTTCGGATTACATTCCGGGCCGGACGATCGAGGGAAAAAACCAAAGCCGATTTCATATTGCTAAAAAGTCCGCTGCTAAAACCATGTAATCGCGTTATCATCGAAGTGATTTTTGGCGCTACTCCTCGCGTTCTTATGGACGGAATCATCACCAACCAGCAGATTTCTTCAGGAGGTGAGCCCGGTTCATCCACTTTAACCGTAATAGGTGAGGATGTAAGCCTGGCCATGGATTTTAAAGAAAAGTCTCTCCAGCATGATAGCCAGGACGAGTACACTATCGTCCAGAAAACGATCGGGAATTATCATAAATTCGGTCTGGTAGCAGACGTCGTCAAGCCGCCTATATCAAATAGGCCCGATCCTGCCATACGAACGCCTTCACAGGAGTTTACAGATCTGAAATATTTGCAAAAATTAGCTGAACCCTACGGTTATGTTTTTTATATTATTCCTGGGCCGCAGCCCAAATCCAATACTGCTTACTGGGGGCCGCCTAAAAGAGTCGGCGTTCCGCAAAAGATGCTCACGACTAATATGGGCTATGAGTCGAACGTGATCTCGATAAATTTTCAGTACAACGCCCTTACACCCTTTGTGGTCGAAGGCACGATAATGGACAGTTCGACTAACAAACTCGTAGATATAAATGATAAGGCAAGCGGCAGACAGTCCCTTTCAGGAAACCCGGCATTGACCACTCAGCCCAATGTGCGTGTAAAACGTTACCGTGCGCTAAAGGGCCTGGATTCGGCACAGGCAAGGGCACAGGCAAAAGGAATGATAGAAGAATCAGCCGACGCTGTCAGAGCTGAAGGTGAGCTGGACAGCTTGAAATATGGCACCTTGCTCCAGGCAAGGTCTATTGTCAAATTGGGAGGAGCAGGGAACAGTTTTGACGGTTTATATTACGTAAAAAGCGTGACCCATAATATAAAAAGAGGCGATTACAAGCAGCGTTTTTCCCTTGTTCGCGAAGGGGTTGGCGTAAAATAACAGCCGGTGGTAGCACGGATAATTTTTATGGAAAGTATAGGGGTAAAGTCGAAGATAACGAAGACCCGAAAAAGAAAGGGCGGTTACAGGTCAGCGTCCCTGCAGTTCTGGGGTCGAACGGGAGAAGCTGGGCCATGCCCTGTGTGCCATACGCTGGAAAAGGTGTCGGACTATTTGCTATTCCTCCAAAAGGCACTAACGTCTGGGTGGAATTTGAGGGAGGAGATCCTGATTATCCAATCTGGACTGGATGCTTTTGGGGAGACGGAGAACTGCCTTCAACTGCCAGTGCACCGGATGTTAAAGTCTTGAAGACGGAGGAATGCAGCATTACTCTGGACGACTCCTCAGGAAAAGCAAAAATTGCCATTGAAACCAAAGCCGGCATGAAGATCATTATAGATTCGAATGGAATTGAGATCGATGACGGTAAGAATGGGAGTATCAAGCTTTCAGGCCCTAAGGTAGCAATCAACGGTGACGCTCTGGAAGTGACCTGATGCCTGGATTTTTACTGCATGTGGGAATAACATCCATGTGCCCTCATGGAGGCCAGATATCGGTAGTTTCCACCAATACAAGAGTCAAGGTAAGCAGCCAGGCAGTCGCTGTCATGGGAGATAATTTCACGGTCGCAGGTTGTGCTTTCACAGTACCGACGAGCAAACCGCAGCCGTGCGTTAAGGTGCAGTGGATCGTTCCTGCTATGAGAGTAAAGGTCTGCGGAAAACAGGTTCTTCTGCAGTCAAGCACCGGCCTGTGCCAGAGTGCAGAACAGATCCCTCAGGGTCCGCCAAATATTGTATCAACTCAGGCAAAAGTGAAGGGAACATAATGCAGATCGATTACCCGTATCACATAAATAGCAATGGAAAGACGGCAGACACTGATGACGATGATCACATCCGTGACCTGATCGAGCAGGTACTCTTCACGTCTCCTGGAGAACGTGTCAACCGTCCTGCATTTGGCACAGGCTTGCTGCAGCAGGTGTTTGCACCTAACAGTGATGAACTGGCCATAGCTGTTCAGTTCATGGTTCAGAGTTCACTACAGCAGTGGCTAGGTGACCTGATACAGGTTGAAGGTGTCGATGTGGAGAATCTCGATAGTACGCTCCAGGTAACCGTGCAGTACGTTGTCCGCCGCAATCAGCAGCGTATGATCAGCCAGTTCGCAAGAGAGGTATGATATGGGAGAGCATTACCAGTGTAAGAACCAGATGAGGAAATTGCTTGTTCGAAGAGCGAGCGAGAATGGTCTTCTACTCAACGGCATTGATTATCTCGAGGTTGATAATACTGATAAGTCAAACAGAAAAATAGTGATATACTTTATTAACGACCTTGGCCTGCCGGATCTAAAAGAAAGCGATATATCCATATCAGGTACTTCAAAAGTTGACTTTCGCATACACTCAGTAAATAGTAATGTTCTTACGCTCATATATTCGCCTCCTGTCGATTTTTCCACCTATACGCTCCGTTTGATCTGCTCGCTGGTCGATTCCGATCCATCCAGGCACTTTGATCCTCAATTATCAGAAATAGATTTCTCTTTCAAGATCGACTGTCTCAATGAGTTTGATTGCAGTTTTTCTGAAGCTTGCCCTGCTGAAAAGTTGCCTGTACCTCAGATAGATTATTTGGCCAGGGATTATGCCAGCTTCCGTCGCCTGATGCTGGATAGGCTATCCCTTGTATCACCCGAATGGAAAGAACGGAACCCCGCTGATATTGGCATAATGCTTGTGGAACTTGTCGCATATGTAGCTGACCAGTTGAGTTACTATCAGGATGCTGTTGCAACCGAAGCGTATCTAGGGACAGCTCGCAAGAGGACTTCAATACGCCGCCACGCACGCTTGCTCGACTATAAAATGCATGATGGGTGTAATGCACGCGCATGGGTACAGGTTTGTATTGCTGATGACGTTAATGGCGAAGTATGCATCGAAAAGGGAATTCCATTGTTTTCAAATGCGGTTAATGAAGAACCTGTCGTATTCGAAACAATGCACGATGCAACGCTTTATAAAGCGCATAACAGGATACTGTTTTATACCTGGCAAGACGGACAGTGCTGCTTGCCAGAGGGCGCAACCAGAGCCACTCTCATTAATGAAAACGGAGAACTGAACCTTAAGATAGGAGATATTCTTGTTTTTAAAGAGGAAAGAGACCCAAAAACTGGCAGGACGGAAGATGCTGACACATCACACCGACATGCTGTAAGGCTGACGAACGTCCTGTACAAGAACAGTAACGATGAACTTATTTACGACCCTCTTTTCCCAGATAGGAAGATCATGGAGGTAGAGTGGTCCCAGGAAGATTCACTGCCTTTTCCTCTCTGCCTCTGGGAAGTTGACAGTGATGAAGACGATACGATCAAAAAACCTGTCAGTGTAGCTCTCGGGAACATTATCCTGGCTGACCATGGCAAAACCATTGTCGAGAAAGTTACCATTGATAAGAGTGGTACAGTACGTTTAAAAGAAAGCCCGGTCACACAGCAGGGACAGGTCCGTAACAGCAGGGGAGAATTAGTATCCTTTGACACCGAAAAGTCAGCTATTTCTGCCATCGTTTGGAATATGGACGATGTCAGGCCATCTATTGAGCTTATCGACAGTTCAGGTCTTGTTTGGGAGACACAAAGTGACTTGATCGAAAGCGGTAGGTTCTCGCGGAACTTCGTTCTGGAGACGGAAGAGGATGGTACGGCTTATATACGCTTCGGCGACGACGTACTTGGGAAGCGCCCCGAAATAGGATCAGAAATGATCGCCCGGTATAGAGTAGGAAACGGGAGGGTGGGTAACCTTGGCCCGGGCACGATTGTAAATGTGGGCGTAAAAGATAGCAGAATCGTAGGGGCCTGCAATCCTATAGCTGCTACTTGTGGTACTGACCCTGAACCCATGGAGACGGCGCGTCTTAACGCCCCACAGGCGTTTAAAGTCCAGGAGCGCGCAGTGACTGAAGACGATTATGCGAGAATTGCCGAACGCCATCCTGAAGTGCAGAAAGCTGTAGCTACGCTGCGCTGGACAGGAAGCTGGCATACGATGTATGTAACCATTGATCGCGAAGGTGGAGCTGAAGTGGACGAGCCGTTTAAAAAAGATCTTATTACTTTCATGGAATGTTACCGGCTCACAGGGCATGACCTGGAAGTCTGCTCTCCAAGTTTTGTACCTCTGGATATAAGCATGGATATATGCGTAGCTCCAGGTTATATAAAATCCAATGTTAAGAAAACATTGCTCAATGCGTTTAGCAACGCTGATTTCCCTGATGGAACCAGAGGCTTTTTCCATCCTGATAATTTCACTTTTGGTCAGCCTATCTATCTCAGCCAGCTTATCTCAACAGCGATGAAGGCGTCTGGCGTTTCCCGGGTAAAAGTGACGAGGTTCCAGCGCTGGAAGGAACCTGAGGACGGTGAGATTGATAGAGGATGCATGATCCTGGACCGCCTGGAAATAGCGCGGCTGGATGACGATCCCGATAAACCAGGGAATGGCAGGATTGAATTCAACATGGCGGGTGGACTATGACTGATACTGATGTAAATGGCGAAAAAGAAGCCTGTACAGGATGTAAAAAGTCGGGGCTTGACCAAGACCATGAAAATTTGCCTGGAAAAACCTCAATCAACTACCGACTGGGGAACCACCCGATATTCCTCAGACATATGCTCAATCAACTGCCGACCCAGATAATAAAAGGTAAGACGATCAATGGAACCGATGAACCCGATAAATGGCCTCTTGCCAGAATTTTTACCGGAGACAGCGAGGATCCTACCGTTGCTCTGCTTGATGCCTGTGCTGTCGTTGCAGATGTTATCACTTTCTACCAGGAACGAATCGCAAACGAAGCATTTTTGCGTACGGCCACCGAGAGGCAGTCGGTTCTGGAGCTGGCCAGGTCTGTCGGCTATGAGCTAAAACCAGGAGTATCCGCTTCTACTTATGTTGTATTTACCGTGGACGACACGGTAGATAAAGGTAAAACAGTAGAAGTCCCGAAAGGCACGAAAATACAGAGCATACCTCCGCCTGATAAGCTGCCGCAGACATTTGAGACCATGGAAGACCTCGAAGCAAGTAAGGAGTTGAACGTGCTCAGGCCACGAAGGACAGAGCCTGCGAAATTGGAAATCGATGGTAAAGACGTTATTCTCAAAGGCACAAACACGGGCTTAAAGCCTGGAGATTATATACTATTTGTCGGTGATGAGCGCAAGAACGACCAGTACAATGAGCACTGGGACTTCAGGCAGGTCTCTGCGGTCACTCCGGATCTGGACAAGGGCATAACAAGGGTAGAATGGAAAGAAGGGTTGGGCTGGAGGTCTCCAGATAGAATACGTAAGATCCTGCCTTCTCAAGAAAATGCCCGTTGTTTTGCGTTAAGGCAGCGTGCGGCACTCTTTGGCTATAATGCCCCTGATTGGAGGGCGATGCCAGAGGTTGTTAAAGATGCATATCTTGCCTCTGATACCAGTATTGATAAAGACGAGGCTGTCCAGTGGCCGGGTTTCGACCTGCTTTCTTTACTCTCAACAAGTAATAATATTCTTAAAAAAGGCTTACACGAAGAGTATTTTAGCCGTGAAGATTACAGTGGACTATTGGATTACAAGCCAGTTTCATCCTTTTCTACATACAAAATCACCAAAAAATTCACCAGGAAAATCGTCAAATCTGCTCGCCTTACAGGCTTAATAAAAACTTATAAGGGCGCCAGTAATGCTGAGTATAAATTCAGTATCAATGCACCTGAAAACGCTAAGCTATGGATAAACAGTACGCTTGTGATAAATAATTCAAAGAACAGGAAAAATAGTGGTTCCATAAATCTCAACCCTGAAAAATATTATTTTATTACGCTGAAGTGCCATGACAATAAAGGCCTGGATTTAATAGATTTGCAGTGGACTCCACCAAACAAAAAGGAATGTCCGATCCCGAAAAGTCATCTTTACAGTTACAATGCATTTCCCGTTTATCTTGATGCTTCCTATCCTCAAATACTGGCAGATAGCTGGCTTATGATGTCTATTCCGGGTTATCAGGAGTTGTACAGGGTAGACAGTATGGTTGAGGATTCTCAGACTAACTTTACTTTGTCTGCAAAAACTACCCGCGTGTCGTTGATTGGCGAAAACATGTGCCTTTTTAATAACAGGATAAGGGAAACAGCAGTATATGCAGTTAGTGATGAGCTCGAAATTGCGGATGTACCTATAGACGACGTAATAAGCGACAGGACCATAGAGCTCGATAGTATCGTCGATGGTTTAAGTCCCGGTAAAGTGCTCGTAATATCTGAAATCGATAACGAAAAAGGCCAGTCGAAAAGCGAAATGGTCGAGCTGCAAGAAGTTAAAAATCCAGAAGAAAGAAATACGATAGAAAGCAGGACAATACTCACACTCAAAAGTCCTTTGTTAAATTCCTATAAGCCTGACAATATGGTCATTTATGCAAACGCTGTCAAGGTTACCCATGGTGAGACTATCAATGAGGTACTCGGCAGTGGTGATGGGTCTGTAACTTACCAGAAGTTTACTCTTAAAAATCCGCCATTAACCTATATTTCTTCTAAGAACGGAGCTCTCAGTACTCTAGAGGTGCGGGTAAATGATATCCTGTGGAATGAATCACCTTCGCTGTATGGTAAGGATGAGAAAAGCCAGAATTACATGGTAAGGATCGATAACGATAGCAATGCAACAATTACATTTGGAAACGGGAAACAGGGAGCCAGACTTCCAACAGGCGTGGAAAATATTACAGCAACGTACCGCAGCGGCATTGGCGAAGATGGCCAGGTGGAAACAGGAACACTTACTATACTCCAAAATCGGCCTATCGGAATCAAGGAAGTGACAAATCCCTTACCTGGAACGGGCGCCGAGAACCCTGAGAAACTTGAGATGGCTCGCCTGAACGTTCCTGAAGAGGTCCTGACTATGGAGCGCATTGTGTCCCTGCAGGATTTTGAAGACTATGCAAGGGCTTTTCCGGGAATTGGCAAAGCTCAGGCAGTATCCATATGGACGGGCAGCATGAATGTCGTATGTATTACCATCGCTTCGGCTTTCAGCGAGCCTGTGGAACCTGACTCAACGTTATTTTCTGACTTATCCGGTTCTATAGACAGGGTTCGTGACCCTGTGCAGGAAGTATGGATTAAAACTTATAAACCTGTTTTTTTCGATGTAGAAGCATTTTTAAGGATTGATACGGCGTATAAATTGGATTTGGTACAGGAATCTGTGAAAAAATCTCTAATTGATGCTTTTTCATTTGATAAACGATCTTTCGGCCAGAGTGTGACCGAAGCTGAGATTGTAAGCGTCATTCAGGCTGTTCCGGGGATTATTGCGGCTAAACTCGATAAAATATCAGTGCCCGATGCTAGCCAGCCCAGCTATGACATTGAAACAAAAACGTTCGCCGAGGCACAGCTTTTACTCATTAAAGGCATCGAGCTGAAGGAAATGGCAAAATGCACCTTGAGGTGATAGGGAAATGAACGATGAGGAAACGCTGTATAAACTACTTCCTTCCATTTACCGCATCCGGGATAAGGAAAGTGGAGAGCCGCTCAGGGCATTTCTCCAGGTCATCGAGAATGAGATGATGCTCTTAAAAAAGGATATTGACGACCTTTACAATAATATGTTCATTGAAACCTGTGATGAATGGGCAGTCCCTTACATAGGCGACCTTCTGGGAGTAAGGGGCATTCATCCAGCGATCCCGGGCGTTTTCAGCCTCAGGCCTTTCATTGCCAATACTCTCCGTTATCGAAGGCGTAAAGGCACTGTTGCTGTGATAGAGCAAGTTGCCAGGGACATTACAGGCTGGCCATCGAGAGCAATCGAGTATTTCCACCTGCTTTCTATTACCCAGAATATGAACCATATCCTGCCCGATAGTACCACTATCGATTTTCGGAACACGGATGACCTGGAACTCATTGGTGGCCCCTTTGAAAAAGCGGTCCATACAGCCGATATTCGTCGGATCTCGGGAGATAAAAGCCGATATAATATCCCGAACATCGGGATTTTCCTGTGGCGCCTGCAAAGCTATAGGCTTGATAAAGTGACAGCCAGTGTTGAAACAGGCAGTAGCGATCCAGTATGTTATTTATTCAATCCGCTGGGGCTTGAGGCACATTTATTCAACAACCTTGAGGAAGAGAACAATATCTCTCATATTGCCGGAGAGGCTGACACTCCTGGTAAACTTAGAAGGCTGCCTTTACAACAGGAATTAAAAGCGCGTCGGTGCAACATCCATTTTAATAAGGACTTTCTCTGCACGTACTTTGGCAAATACACTGATACAGATAATGGCAACAGTGTCTTTGAAGTTTATCTGGATGATGAGCTTGTCAAGCCTGAAGAGATGGTTATCTGTAATCTGATTGATTCTAATAAAAACCGGTGGGCAGGTCTGCCAAAAGACATAAATTTTCTATATAAAAATGAGGACGGAACCGGGATTGAGGCCAATCAAACAATAAAAGTAGCAGTAGACCCTATCCATGGAAGAATAGCGGTGCCTGGAAGCGTTAATCCTGGAGCGGTTAAAGTAAGTTATGCTTATGGATTTAGCGGCGACCTTGGTGGCGGCCCCTACGACCGTTCTGAGTACGTCGGTAGTGCCTGGAGGGAAGCAGACGTACAACATTTTGGGGTCACCTTAGAAAAAAATAATCCAGAAGAGGCAGGAGAGACAACCTTCTTTGATAGTGTATCCGGAGCAGTAGATGCCTGGAATAATAATTTATCTGGCACAAAAGGGGTAATATCCATTCTGGATAACGCTACATATACGGAAAGTGGGGAGAAACTGGAGATAGACTTAAAAGGTCGCGAACTGCTAATCATAGCAGCAGGATGGCCCGAAGAAGACAACCCTGACAAACCTGGGACTAAGATCCACAAACCTTCAAAGTTCAATGCCTCCGGAAGAAGGCCTTATCTGAAGTTCGGAATCTCAGTAAAGGATTCCGGGGACGAGAATGCCAACTCGGGCAAATTATACTTGAATGGGTTATTATTGAAGGGACCAATCGAGGTAAAAACCCCAGGCAGCATTTCTATGCTGGACGTTACTCACTGCACAATCGTACCCTGGAAAAATGGCAGTCTGGATAGCAGTCTGGATAGCAGTATTACCGTTAATAACCAGATCGTCAACAGTCCAGAAAGCAAGGTCAAGTCCAGACTGGCAATATACCTGAACAGAAGCATTTGCGGTACTATAGTTTGCCCCAGCTCGGTTAACTGGTCAGAACAGACTTCTATTGTCAGCGAGTTGTCCATGACCGATTGTATTATCGACAGCTCTAAAAATGCCGGAGCGGTTGCCATAGATGCATATAATACTCTGGTAAGCGCAAATGAGTGCACTATTTTCGGGACGACACAGGCGGGGGTTATCACTGCGAGCAATTGTATATTTAATGGCCTGGTTATTGCAAAACGGAGGCAAAAGGGATGTATACGCTATAGCTATGTCCCTTCAAGCTCGATTACTCCAAAGCGCTTCAGGTGCCAGCCTGACCTTGCGATCTCAAAACGGTTAAAGGAGCTGAACAGTGCAGCAGGATCGGCACAAATAAGCAGCCTTCCAGCGAAGGAAGAGAAAAGGATTATGGACAGCATGGTTCCCGTCTTTACTTCATCAATATTCGGAGAACCGGGATACGGCCAGTTGAGCCGTGTATGTCCTGATGAAATATTTAAAGGAGTGGAATCAGGGGTAGAGATGGGAGCGTTTAATTTTTTAAAACAAACCCATAGATTAGCAAACCTTAGAGCCATGCTGGATGAGTATATGAGGTTTGGACTGGAAGCAGGGATATTTTTTGTTGATTGATAATAAACTGTAGTTAGTGTTTGAGTTTCTCGATCTGTTAATTCAAAATTCCCATAGTGGAGTTCTTACAATAAAAAATTTTTAATAAATTTTTAACAAATTTTTAACAAATTTTTATTCATTATCTATTTAAAAAAATAAAATATACAAAAATTAAAGAATTAAACTCTTAAGCCTCAAATTAAGCTTAATTATCTTTTTAATTTTAAATTATCTGTATTTTAACTTCTCTTTTTGATAAAAAATACTTTAACAGATTTAATCCATTAAATAAGGTCCAATATCCTTTTTAATGACTGATAACTTTTGCAAAATTTATAATTATCATGATTAGGTGGTTCAAATAAAGTTAGGTGGTTCAAATAAAGTTAGGTGGTTCAAATAAAGTTAGGTGGTTCAAATGAAAGGTGATTTTTCCAGATCCACGTTCAAGCGTGAGAAGCATTACAGTAGTGTCAGGATGCAGCAGGGTCGCGTTCAGGTCGATGCCGACTGGAACGAGCAGGCGGATATACAGGAACACCTGAGGAGGAGCGCTGTAAGAGACTTGATAGGGCAAAGTGGAGCCCCTGTTGATGGAGGAGGATTCAGGTTAGAGCTAACACCTGACAAAAAGGATTTCATCATACATCCCGGGCGTTTTTACGTGGACGGCATTCTCTGCGAGCTGGAAGAGGAAGCAGTCGAAGTCAGCGAGCAAAAAAACCTGCAGCTTGCGGATAATTCTAACTTATCCATTTTGGGATTGAATAATAAAAATTACGCTGAAGGCCAGTGGGTCGAGGTCTTCTATGATAAAAACAAAACGCAAAAACTTCAGGTTATTAGTTTATCCAATACCGTTTTGGTATTGCAGGGTTTCAATGGTTCTATCGAGGAAGTAAAAAGCGGGATTAGCATACGGCGTTTAACCACCTATTACCACCAGCCTTATTCCCCGGAAGTTAGCGATTCTCTGAGCGCCGATAGCCAGAATCTCGCTTACCTGGATGTCTGGTATCGACATGTCACCGACATTGACGATGCTTCCATACGCGAACTCGCACTGGGCGGCCCGGATACAGCTTCCAGGATACAGACAGTCTGGCAGGTAAAGATAAAGGCTCTTACAAATGATGAGAGTGATGAGAATTATATTCAGAAACCTTGCAGCCTTCTCGAATATAAAGAGATAATACCTTTCCGCCACGCTAGAATGGCCGCTGATGTAGGTGAAAGCGGCTGGTCATCCGACGATTGCACAAAAGTGGACGCTGGTGGATATTACGGACTGGAGAACCACCTTTACCGGATAGAAGTACATGATGTGAAAAAGAAGGGTAAAAAGTTTTTCCCGAGATTCAAGTGGTCCCGCGATAATGGCAGTATCGTCAGGGAAATCAAATTCGATAACACCGCAGCTTCAATCTCCGAAATCGAAGTCCTGGGCAGGGACGTCTCCACTGTCTTTACGTCTGGTTCGTGGATAGAGATCGCGGACGAGCTGACCGAGCTTCAAGAGCAGCCTGGAGTGCTGGTCCTTACAAAGGCAGTTAGCGGTAACAAGCTATCTTTTAACCCGCCTGCTGCCGGCTCCGATGATGAGAAGACTATAAAAATCATCAGGTCAAGGGCGTGTAAGCCCAGAATACGTTTGTGGGACTGTGTAACAGATAGTTCGCTAGAGGCTACCAATTCTAAAATAGACATCGAGAAGGGTGTCAAGGTCAAATTTACGGACGGGGATGAGTATAAAACTGGTGATTACTGGCTCATTCCAGCCCGGACCATAGATAGCAGTATCGAATGGGAGAAAGATGTAAACGGTAATGGAAAATTTTTGGAGCGCTTTGGCATAAAGCACCATTACTGTGCCATTGCTAAAGTTACCTTTGATAATGATAATGAGATGTCTGTTAGTGATGTCCGGCATACTTTTGGATCATTGACAACACCCTCGCTCTATTATGCAGGCGGTGGCGGCCAGGAAACTATGCCAGGAAACCCTTTGCCTCAACCGTTCGAGGTCTATGTGACGAATGGCTCTGTACCTGTTGAAGGTGCGTGGGTTAAATTTGCGTTCAAAACTAAGCAAGGGAACGGACAGCTTGTCGACAGTTCAGACAATACTAACGAATCAGCCAGCTGGATAAAAATCAGGACCAATTCAAATGGCATCGCCAGTTGCTACTGCACACCAAACTCTTTAAAGTGGAACACGGATTCCTCAATATGGCATCAGCAGGTTGAGGCAGTTCTTCTCGATGCTGACTGCGGTGTTACAGGCAATGTGCCGCCTGTACATTTTAATGCCAGTTTGAGTGTAGCGGGTGATGTGGCTTATAAACTTCCTGATTGTACAGCATCTTATGTAACCTGTGATGTTGTCAGTACTAGTTATCAATACTGGTCTGGCGAGCAGTATCCACTAATCGAGTTATTTGGAGAAAAGTACGTCCCATTGCTAGCAAAAAACGACCCTATCTGGAAATCTCATATTAATAAGCTCTCCAAGCTGGTTCGTGACGATAATGAAAAGTACACTCTCAAGACTGGTGAAATACTTGACCTCGGCGAAGGCTATACTCTCGAAGCAAAGCAGGTCGATGTTGACGGTAAAAAGGTCTGGCTCGAATTCACCAGGGATGGAAAATACATAGGTGACGAAATCATCGACGTTGGAACCGGTGACAACAACTGGGATGTTGAACTTAATGGCATCCAGGATGAAGACAATGTTGTTGTCTTCAGAGTCCATGTCAACCAGGTCTTCCAGGGTGCAGTCGACAGTATTGTCCAGATCGATGGCTTATGGCTCATTGACTATGCAAATGTCATGACTCTCAAAATTGGAGAGACACTTGGAGAATATACAATCACTAATATCATCGACGGAATAAACTCGTTTAATCCAGGGAGTCTCATTTTTTACCATGATTGTACAGCATCTTATGTAACCTGTAATGTTGTCAGTACCAGTTATCAATACTTGTCTGGTGAACAGTATCCACTTATCGAGTTATTTGGAGAAAAGTATGTTCCATTGATAGCAAAGGACGATCCTATCTGGAAATCCCGTATTAATAAGCTCGCTAAGCTGGTTCGTGACGACGATGAAAAGTATGCATTCAAGGCTGGCGATATGTTTGACCTCGGCGAAGGTTATACTCTCGAAGCAAAGCAGGTCGATATTGACGGTAAAAAGGTCTGGCTCGAATTCACCAGGGATGGAAAATACATAGGTGACGAAATCATCGACGTTGGAACCGGTGACAGTACCTGGGATGTCGTACTTAATGGCATCCAGGATGAAGACAATGTTGTTGTCTTCAGAGTCCATGTCAACCAGGTCTTCCAGGGTGCAGTCGACAGTATTGTCCAGATCGATGGCCTATGGCTCATTGACTATGCAAATGTTATAACTCTGGAAGTCGGTGACGAATTTGGAGAATTCACACTTATTAAATCCAATGATGGAGTAGATGTATCTAATCCGGGAAGTCTTATTTTTGAGGGTATTGCGAATCAAGCTAATGAATTTCCCACGGTTCAAAAGCTTCTTAAACAAAAGATATCAGGATGGCCGCCAGAAGATAAAGTCGGAAATGTAAGCGTTAAGGGAATTCTTGATACTCTGCTGTGCAAATTGGATGCCGGAAAGATCCCTTATAATCCGCTAATAAATGAAAACCGGTGGAAGGACATTAATGAAACCTCTGATCTCGGTGAACCTCCGGCTCCCAATACGGTTCAGGATGCACTTGATAACCTGGCTGCAAATCTGGACAGCAGCGATATCTCTTACCGTCCCAGGGAGGACTGTCCATCCAGTCTGACCGTAAGGTCTCTGTTAGAGATTCCCCTAAACAAAGATTCAAAGGTCAATGAGGTTTTTGACGCTTTACTTTGTAATTTTAACGCAGCGTATCTTCCTTTGGACTTATCGGACGGCAATTTATGTAAAAAACTACTTGAAGTGAAAACTGTTCAGGATGCGCTTAAGGTTTTATGCGGAGAAATAGGGGGTGTCGGGGGCGCAGGGTGCTGTATAATTGTACAGGATTCAAAGCAGCTTCAAGAGGCGCTTAAAAAATTAAAAGACGGTAGCACTATCTGTCTGCTTGCCGGGGAATATAGTAATATCAAGGAACTTCTGATCTCAGACCGCAAAAATATAGTGATACGCGGATGCAATCTTGCCAGTAAGCTTTTCACGAATATTAAGATAACTGATTGTCAAAATGTGGTTCTGGAAAATCTGGATATCTCAGGAAATATATTTGTTGGAAATGTGATAGATTTCTCCATGAAAGGAAATGTGATATCCCAGGTTAATGATCAGATTTTTGAAGTTGCTAAGTGCCAGGGGATCATCATGGAATCTAACCTGTTCACAGTAAAATCGCAAAAGGGATTGGTTTTTGAGGCATTAAACGATTTAAAGATCCATAAGAATAGAATAAATATCGATCTCTCGAATACTGAAATAAAAGAATTATCCAGCATATTTGTAGCAAATTCAAGTGATATAGAGATTACAAACAATCTTATCCAGATATCAGATAGCGAAGGTATAAGCGAAAAAGTCACCGTTATAGGAATGCGGTTAGAAGACACTGAAGAAAGAGAATTGGAAGGTAATGTTTCTGTAATCAGCAATACAGTAAATGCTATAAACGCACCTTCTCTTAACATAAAATCTAAAGGATCGGTTAGAGTCCATGGAAATATCTTCAAATCAACGCTCAGAAGCCTGGGTCAAAGTGATGTAGAAGAAGGCAGTACAGTAAATATCGAATCACCTGAAAAACAGATCATTTTCACCAATAATCTCTGCTATAGTTACAGCATTAGAGGACCCGTAAACGATAATTATGTTTATTTGATAGGTATAAAGGGCAGAGATACGATTTTCAGCAATAATAACTGTGATTTTACTGCAAAATCCTATGAAGTGGAGCAGGTAACAACACACGTATATATTCATATTCCTCCAAAATCCGGTTTTTCTGCCAATGTTATAGGTAACAGGTGCAGCGAAAATATAATAGATGAAAGATTTTTCTCCATATTTGCCGGCGAAATGCCAGGGGTTTCTGCAGACAAACAATCAATACTCCTCGGGAATATAACCCAGAATGTGATAAGACCCGAAACGCAAAATCTTAACCTTCGGAGTTAACTATTTTTTTAGCAGAGGTGAGATACTTGGAGCGGCAGCTAGTCACAAAGCCAGGCACACTAGAAGCAAATGTTAACGATTACAGTTCTTCTAGCTTCAGCCATAAACCTCGTTTTCCAATCCGTGGACTTCTACATTCCGAAAAAAACCTGAATAATCAGTCCAGACTCCGTCCGCCAAAGTTACAGGCTAAACTTGCAGTCAGTCAGCCCGGAGATCCCTACGAACAAGAGGCTGATAGGGTGGCGGATATGGTAATGAGGATGCCTGATCCAATTCTCCAACGCAAATGTACTAAGTGTGAAAAGGATGAAAAAACGGTTTTGCAAGCAAAAAAGTCGCCAAGACAGGTGCCATCTCACACTGCCACAGAGACTGTTATGCGCCGACCAACTCCTGGGGTAACTGAGGAAGAGATAAGCCTCGAGAAACAGCGGACTATAATCAAGCTTGTATGTCCAGATTGCGATGATCTCCTGCAGGCTAAAGAAATCTCATCTGAGGACTTCAGTATGCCCAAAGAGTTTGAATCCCGAATTGAGAGTTTAAATACAGAGGGGGTGCCTTTACCCGAATCAGTGCGAGAGTTCTTCGAGCCCAAGCTCGGCTACGATTTCAGCAGAGTGAAAATCCACACCGACACACGAGCAAGAAACACTGCGAAGCGAATGAACGCTCTTGCCTATACAACGGGCCCTCATATCGTCTTTGCTCCAGGACAATTCGCACCCCAATCATATGAGGGTAAGAAGCTATTAGCACACGAGCTTACGCATGTCGTGCAGCAGTCCGCGACCAAGCCTCTGCTAGGTATCGGTAACACATTAGCGACGAATCAGGAGAGAAGTTTTCATGAAACTAGACTGCCAGTTCAATCGTTAGGCAGTAAGATCGGAATTCACATGCAGGCAAGTTCTGACAACATTTTCCGGCACAAAGCGGCGGATTGTTTGTACGAAGAATGCTGCAATCGATGCAGAAAACTACCCAACAAAACGAAGAAAGACAAAGCGAGAAGAGCGCTTTGCTGGTCACAGTGCATGGCTGAATACGCGTCTTGCTTGTCATCGTCAGAGGAAGCCATCAAGGGAGTGCTGACTGGGCTAGCAATTGCCGGTGCAATTGCTTTGGCGTCGGCTGATGGTCCCTTACCATTCGGTGACGCTGCGGCAGTGGGTTTATTGGGATTGGTAGGTATAAACTTAACTGATTGAGGGAACATAGAATGAATGATCTAGCTCTCGGCACTGTCGTAGCCGAACGTCACTTTGAATCGAGAAACGAGGCAGGGGAGGAACACGAAATTATCGTTCGTATCGGCATCCCAGTCCACGATCCTTGTCCAGATGGAGATTGGTATTGCCCCTATCAGATAAAGGGGTTTCCTAACAGTATAGTGAGTGTAGCATTCGGGATCGATTCTCTACAGGCTTTATTACTCGCCTTAGGGAAAGTTCATGCAGATCTAGTCTTCTGTCAGCGCATCAATAAGTTGCATTTAACTTGGCTTGAGCAGGATAATTTGGGCTTTCCCTAGTCTAGAAAAACTATGGATGAACGAGGCGTTGACAGCCTACCGAAGAAATTGAAGCTATGTTTACGAATTTAAACGGATATTTTGTAGGCCTGACCTTTTATATTAAAGTGATTATTTTCTTTGTTTTCTTTGGGAGTTGGTTGAAGTTTTTAAATTTATTCATATTTAATTGAAATAGAATTTACGCATTTGAGGAATAAAATCAATTACGTCAAAGACAGTGAATTAAAGTCACATTTGAGACAGTTATCGATTTGATGCTGTTGATTTTTCAGTTCAACTGCGTAAGTCCTATGAAATATATTTTTCTGGCGGGGAAGTCTGTTTCAATTTTCCCCGGATCATTTTGTAAAAAAGAGGGTAATTATTCAACCTAGATAAAAAACATCAATAGCCTTCATTATTAAGATTCGATGTAAATTCATACGAATAAATTTTATTTTACTATTGGCGAATGATTGCGTTTTTTGGCTGTTCATTAGTTAGTTATCAAATTTCTTGATTTCATATAATTGATATCAACCAACTTTTTTTGGTAAAATGAATAGTTACAAAAGAGGAATCAAATATCTTTTTAGTATCATTTCATGAGGCACCCAACTAAATATTTCAAGGAGTGGTTTAAAGATTTTTCAGATTTATTGTCTATGCAGAAATTAATTTCGCTGATATCCTTTTGAACAACTACCGCTGAAGTACTTTTTCATGTACTCGGCTGAAATTGGAAGGAAGTAAAGTAAGTTATAAAAAAATAAACGTTTTCTCATTTACATAGTTACAATCAACTGTCAAGTATGGGGATAATAAAGTGGCTGAAAAAGTTATTGCACCTACCAAAGCACCTGAAACAAAGCAGATATGCTCGAATTTTAACAAGCGAAAGCCTGGCTTTTATTCTTTAGGATCTCCTGCTAACAGAAGATCACAACTTCAGAAAACTGTAGGCAATCAAGCAGTTCAAAAACTTATCAAATCAAGAACTCTACAGGCTAAGCTTAGAATCGGACAACCTAATGATACTTATGAGCAAGAGGCTGACAGGGTTGCCGAGCAGATAATGAGGATGCCTGATCCAGTTCTCCAACGCAAATGTACTAAGTGTGGTAAGGATGAAAAAGTGGTTTTGCAAGCAAAAAATTCGCCTGGGAGAGCGTCGTTAACCCGGGGACAAGATGTACCACCTATTGTACAGGATGTATTGCGCTCGCCAGGTAAGCCGCTCGATACAGATACACGTGCTTACATGGAACCGCGCTTCGGGTATGATTTTAGTAGAGTGAGGGTGCATACAGATACAAAAGCAGGGGAGTCCGCGCAAGGGGTCAACGCTCTGGCTTATACTGTGGGTCAGAATATTGTTTTTGGGGAGAAACAATCTAAGTCTTCAACCGTTAAGGAAAAAATGTTGATGGCACATGAACTTGCACATGTCATTCAGCAAGATGAAGCTAGCACGTATCGAAAGAATCAGCTTGTGCTTTCTCCAGTTAAGCAACTTACTGTTCAGAGGACTCTTGGAGATGGCCATGACTTGACCTCACCACGTTTTTCGCGTCTACTTGATTTAGAGGCAGCTTATGATGACGAGATTGTGATTAGTGTAGATAACTCTTCCAGTGGTCGTGGCGTGCAGGCTATCCAGCAAGCTCTATATGACTTAGGTTACGCACTTCCTTTGGATGGTGCTGACGGCGTATTTGGAAAAGAGACAAAAGCTGCAGTCAAAAGTTTCCAGAGCGCAAATTCACTAGTTGATGATGGCGAAGTTGGGAAACTCACAATGTCGGCCCTTGATAAGAGATTCGGTGCCCCGAAATTACCATCATCGGTAAGTTTATCTGCGCCCTGGACTGGTGCATGTGTTCGCTCGGTAATATGTCCATGGAGTCCACATACAATAGAGGTCTTGAAAACCAGAATAACCCTCAAATCCTTTGATAGTATCTACTGGGCGGATGAAATGTGGAATGGAAAAGGTTGGGTAACGTCTCTTTTCCCAGGCGGAGGTTATAACAATGGAAGCGAGATAGGAGTTCTCAACAGTTCTTGCAAAAATATGTCTGAGACCCTCTACCACGAAATACTTCATGCCGAGCAGCCCAGTGCTCACAAAACGACTAAACAAAGAGAAGCCTATGCATATCGTATTGGAGAAGAGTTCAGTATCGCAATGGGTTTAAGCGGCCGGTCTACACTTCGAAGCACTGATGCGCAGGGTCGCCAATATGCTAATCCAACTAAAGTAGAGACATTTGTCAAGAAGACATATCCTTCAATTCCAGTGGGAGGTGGAAGTGATGAAATCATTGGCAAAGCAACCAGTTACGGGCATGTGAGAGTTCAAAAACCCGATGGTACTATATATACTCGACCAGCAGTGGTAGGCGAAAAAGTCCCGGGACCTATGACTACTGTCAACGAGGTGACTCATTCAACTGCAGGGTGGAAGTGTCCCTGAGATAAGTGATATTCATTGATTAATCAAAAAAGTTCTAAAAGTAAATGTGTGAGATTTTTCAATTAGAGAAGCACTATAACCATATGTGAGCTACTAAATGAGGCTGATTAGCCCTTAAAAATGGATAATTTTTGAGAATCTTGACAATTATATAAATAATGATAATTGGCTCTTCGTTGTTTTGTGTGGCTATCTTCATAATGTTCTCATAAAAACCACGCGACCTTGAATTGAAAATCATCTTATCCATAGAGGATCGCGAAGAGCCTGATAATTAAATTATCTTGGTATATACAACTGATACCAATTTAATGAGGTGATTATTATATGGCTATGCATGAATCAGTCCCTCAGCTTATTGGAGAAACAGTTACCTTAAGTTATGTAGCGGGTCCGTTCATAAGCTATGGAAAATTTCGCTTAGAGAATCATACGACTCGCACCATAACAGCCTCCGTTAAATCGGTATGGTTGAACTTAGACAAACACCATAAGCCACTTTCCAATTTTACTGTTTTTGACCTCACTCAAGATCGAATGGTAAACCCAGAGAGCTTCACGGTTGATGCACAAACAATTATGACTTTTCTAGTTGGCTTTCCCAGAGTTGCTTATGAGCCTTTTATGGGGGAATCCATTTCTGTAGGTCTACGAGTAATTGTGAACGATGCTGAAATAAAGGCATCCTCACCCATTGAATTCGTGCGCCGTTTACCATATGGACTGTGAACAGGTTTATTAATTAAAATTATACAGTGGTTAAGTTCAACTTTAGGCAGTGTGCTTAATTTTCTGTAAAATTAAAATATTAAGTCTTAGTTCCGCATTTTCAAGCACATAAATGTCACTTGATATCGATACCTGCGCTCAAATTTAAGCACATCAAATGCAAGGTAAAACCTCTAAGTCACAATTAACTGACACCACAGATATATGAAAAAGCATATATTTGCCTAAAAAGGCGGAAGTTAGGCTTAGGAGTTGTCACAGAATAAAATATACACAGATTTTGATTCAAGGCTGTCTTAAAATTCAAATCATTTATACAATTGGATAATAGGCGACGTTCCGTTTAATTCATATTACGCACTCGATATATAAAATCAAACACAATAAACATCATAGTTTAAACTTTCGTTTTGGACAATAACAGTTTGACACTCCGTTTATCAATTCAAATGCATAAGTCCTATCCCAATTATAGAACCAAATTTAATTTTAAGACACGCTCTTAGATACTTTGATTTTCAATATCAATGCCACCAATTAAAAATTAATTTTATGAAAAATCTGTATAATCTATATTTTAACAGTTACCTAAGAGGTTTTTGAGTCAAAAATTTGAGATATAGTCACGAGGCTAAATAATGCAACTGCCCGATGGAGCTTCAATAAAGTTTTTTGTTGCAACAATGACAGGCGTGACTATATGTAGATTCATTTTACATACAATATTCAAAAAATTGACGTTGAATTTACAGCAAATTCGAGATACTGCCAAAAAATCTATATGGATATCAAGTTGCTTTAATTCTGCATTAAATCGATATTTTTAATGTACGATAGTCCATTTTTATCTGATTGATGTTTTAAAACACCTGAATGTTAGTAGTTCCTTTAAAGTCCATATTGAGTCCACAATTCCTGCCTCTCTCGCAGGTGTATTTTTACATTCAACCCCTCTTTCATCTTTGTACTTTAATCCTCCATGACCTCTACAGAAGTTAAAATGCGTGCAATATAACCTCATTTGATGCTCTAACCATTCTTTGGCTTTTGAAAACCCTATTGTTTTTCTTGAAACTCTGTTGTTATCCTGCCTAAAAGTCAGGTTTTGTCTTTCAAGTAAAGTTGTTGAGATTTCGCTTTGTTCAATGTTTTCTCCAAAAATGGTATTCTTCTTTATTTTCTTGAGTACCCCATTTATTCTTATTTTGACTACCTGTGCATACTTCAAATCATCAAAGGGAAAGATTTTTGGTTTTTTTGGCCTTCCTCTTTTCCCAGTTCTTGGGAACTCAATCAAAACTCCAAAATGTTTCAAAAGAGCTTCTTTATAAAAGTTCAACCCATCTGTGACAAAAAGAGGGATTTTATCAGAAAGATGTTTTTTAACTGACTTAACTAACTTATCCGCAACATACTGTTTTCTTGGTCCTATTACAAAGTCAAGTATTAGCCTACAACCTGGTGCAAAAGCTACCCACATCCATGGCCCATCATCTTCATAATCTTTCATTCTAGGAACTTTTTTTTTGAATTATTACCCATAGTTCATCCATTTCTATCTTGGGTACATCCATGTTTTTCATCATGCTATCATTTACTTTATCGCATTGGTTAGCTGCACGAGCTAACCATCGTTTTACACTGGCAGATTCTACCTCTAAAACATCGGCAATGGCTTCAATGCTCATACCTTTCATAGACATTTTTAAAGCTAAATCAATAATTTTCTCAGCTTTCCGAAGATTATGATAAAAAGTGTCTGTATGGTCGTTGAATACTTTACCGCAATGACGGCAAAGATATCTTCTTGTTTTTTCTCCACGACTTATGTAAGTTCCATTTCCAACAACATTGCCCTGGTTAGTAAGACCATAGAGTTTGCAGTTTTTGTTCTGACAAGAAACGTCAATGAATCTTGGTTTTGGACCTCGTTTCCCCATAGTATAAATATATGATTTTCAAATATATAATCTCAATCAGATACAAATTGACCATCTAATGTACCAGGATTCTTTAATATCTCAACATTTTTCGAAAAATTTATTATAAATGGTAATTTTTTAATATGTATCAGAATTTTGATTTTGAGAAATTGTCGCATCCTCCTTACATGTCTACTTTATAATCATAATTTTCTAATGTGGGGTTACAGTTTGACTGAAATCGAGACTCCTCTAAACGATTACTGCAGCAGTTACGAAACCATGGTTGAAGAAATTCAAGAAGGCATAGCCGAAGGTTTTAACGAAGGGCTTATAGCCGGCATTAAGCAGGGCTTCATAGCTGGCATTACGGAATGCAGGACTTCGGGCTTTGATAACATTGATGTTAAAGGCATGTTAGAGATCCTGGAAAACTCCTTCGAAACCGCCTCAGAGAAAACTATACAGATCACGTACAGGCAGGTGGTTGGCAATGAGTACCGAGAAAAGATCGGCCCTTCTTTTAAGAAAAAAATGGAGGAGGCATGTGATAAGGCAGTAGAAAGAATAAAAAACTCGGATTGTGAACTGGAGGAAGCGTCTGCACTCAAATTAATGTATCGTGTGGATATGTCTATTGAAAAAATCAGGGAGTGCATTGGGAGTGCCTGTGGGAGTATGAAAAAACAATTTTCGACAAATATGGTATTCGATAGTTTTTTTGATTGTATGCAGGATGAGTTTAAGAAAGGACTGGATAAAAGTCTGGAAGCTTGCGAGGGCAGGGTCTGCAAAGCGATGGACAGTAAGACCGACAACAAAAATCGTGTTGATGAATCTATAGAAAAGTTCAAAGATTGCATTGGCAATGCCTGTAGTGGAATTAAGAAAACTCTCCCTGCGGATGTAATCTTCACAAACTTTTTCGACTGCCTGCAGGATGAGTTCAATAAAGATCTGAATGAAAAACTGAAAGCTTGCGAGAAAAGGATCTGCAAAACGATTGACGGCAAAACCGGAGACAAGAAGGCTGATCATGAGTGACATTAAAAGGGATGTAAAGTCCAGTGTAAAAGACTTCACCCAGGGTTCTGTCAGCAAGGTAGTAAAGGAATCAACTAAGAAACTGATTAAAAACCTGCCAGAAAAACAGAAAAAACTCCTCGAGGACAGAATTGTAAATATGTCGGATGATCAGCTTGAACAATATTTTGCTGATGATCCCTATTTCAAGGATGCTCTGGAAAATACTATAAAATCGGCAAGTGATATTCCGCCGAAAAAGAGCCCAGGCTTCTGGAAGAAAAGAACAGAATTGGTTTCTAAAGGTACTTCTGAAAACCTGGCAACGGCCCTGAGCCCGCAGGTTGTTATAAGCATCATTCTGGTTGTAGCAAGTGTTGCGCTACTGGCTATACTTTTTCTAAAACCACCTGTTGCAAACTTCACTACCTCTGTTCCTAATGCCTCTCTAACAATTCAGTTTAATGACACCTCAAGCTATCATCCTACTTCCTGGGAATGGGACTTTGGAGACAACAATACTTCCACCGAGCAGAATCTAACCCATAAGTATTCAAAAGCTGGAAATTATACGGTGACACTTACAGCAAGCAATGTAGCAGGTAGTAATACGACAACAAAAGAAAAATCCGTAAATAAAACTTTGCAGACTCCTGTAGCAAATTTCAGCAGCAATGTCTCATCAGGAAAAGCTCCATTCAGCGTTAAATTTACTGACAAAAGCACAGAAATCCCCACTAAATGGAACTGGAGCTTTGGAGACGGAAAAGCTTCAACGCAGCAAAATCCAGAACATCAGTATTCAAAAGCTGGAATGTATACTGTGACATTTACAGCAAGCAATGCAGCAGGCAGTAATACGACAACAAAAGAAAATTATATGAAAGTAACCGGAAAAACAGTTGCAAACTTCACCAGTAATGCTACCAGAGGCCATGTTCCTCTTACAGTTCAGTTTACCGATTTCTCGCAAAATGCGACTGGATGGAATTGGGACTTTGGAGACGGGACCAGTTCAAGCGATCAGAGCCCAGTGCATGTTTACTTCCCAGCAGGAACACATAATGTTAATCTAACCGTAACAAATGAAAACGAAACCGATTCAAAGTTTGCCACAATAGTGGCTCTGGGAAAAAAAGATCACGACCACAATCCAAAAATTCTTCCTGTTGCAAACTTTACCAGTAATGTTACCAGCGGTTATGTTCCACTCTCAGTCCTATTTACTGATCTCTCGCAAAATGCAACTGAATGGAACTGGAACTTCGGAGATAGAACAACACACTCAATAGTAGATAATCCAATCCATGAGTATTTAACAGCTGGGAATTATACGGTGACACTTACAGCGATAAATGCGGCAGGTAGTAATACGACAACAAAAGAAAACTATATCAAAGTAGAACCAATTCCTGAGAAACCGGTTGGACCGGTTGCTATTTTTTCGGCATCCCCAACTTTAGGAAGTATTCCATTGAAGGTACAGTTTACTGACAATAGCACAGGAAAACCTGAGGAATGGAAATGGGACTTTGGAGACGAAACAATTTCAACCGAGAAAAATCCAGTGAATATTTACTTTAAAGCAGGAAATCATACCGTTAACCTGACCGTGACCAATAAAAACGGTACGAACTCAACATCTGCCACAATAACAGTTCGTTGTGCATAATGTTAGCGTCCGAGGTAGTAATACAGTTTATGTAATTGATACAACACTGTTGTAACCTGAAATGATTTCGTAGAGTCAAGAATATTTGAAAGTCAAGAATATTTGAAAGTGTATGATCTTTTAATTTTTTCGGTTCCTTTCTTTTCCCTGTTTCTATCTATTTTTTAGTCCATTTTATTTATTTAATTCGAGCATCTCTGTATTATTATCTGACTTCGCAGGCTGGTCTATGATCAGAAATCTTAGCGTTGTATTTCCGGTATTATATGTATCCTGTACCGAACCCGCAGGGATGTATATAAGCTGGTCTGGATGTATCTCGATCGGGATTCCGTCAATATAAAGCAGGCCCTGTCCTTCAAGGATATAATGGATTTCCGAATTTTTTACCATATGGGGTGCAACATTTTTTCCGGGTTCTACAATGGAATGGGCAATGCTGCAGTTAATGTCGAGGTTTCTGTTGAGACTTAGGGGATTAAAGAGTTCAGAAGTTTGGAGCTTTCCGGGTTCTTCAGTATACTTGCACCCTTCAAGATTCCTGCAAACGATATAATTCTCCAGGTAGAGATCAGCGCCTACAATGTAGGTTTTTTCTCCATAAGAAGCCTTTTTGACGAAAGTACACTTGCGGAAAGGCTCGGAATTGTTTTCCTTCCAGTTGTACTCTATCCAGCCCTCACCTTTTTTGCTCTTGGCTGTTTCGATAAAGAATTCTCCTATGGGCTTGCCGTCGGCGTCTACAAGCCCTTTCATATCTTTGCCTTCAAGGCTTTGATTCGAAGGGCAGACCACCTGGGTCCCATTTTCGGTCCAGACAAAAATGCAGAAATTGTCCTGGAACCAGGGAGAGCCTTCTTTACGCATTGAGGGAAACAGTTGTTCTCCCTGGGTTTCAATGAGTCGGACTGTAGCTCTTACCTTGCTTTCGATATTTTTCCTTTCTCCTGCCAGCTGACTCTCTCCTTTTTCCAGAATAACGGGATCTGGTGCGGGAACCGAAACAGCAGGTTCGGAAACAGCAGGTTCGGAAATTGCAGGTTCGGAAACAGCAGGTTCGGAAACAGTAGGTTCGGAAATTGCAGTTTTTTCTTCAGCCTGTGCCATTCCAGCTACTCCGCTGGCATTCGAATTTACGGTTTCATTTTCAAGCTCAGTTGAGATTGCTGGTGTTTCATCCTTACCTCCACTGGTAAGGATTCCCAGAAAGAACGCAACTGCAAGCATAATACAGGCAATTTTTATTAAATCCATGAGTTTCCCTGCTGTTCTGGCTTAAATCTTCTCTGTTACTGAAGGAAGGTTTGCCGGTGTTCAGTATAGTTTTTCTGGATAATTATCTGAAGTATTATTTTATTTTTTCATTTTGATTATAAACAAAAAAGAAGTCTTGAACTCAATACGCAGGGAAATTCATTTTTTATTTTTGAAAGTTTTTGATCAACAGTAAACTCCGTACTTGTTAAATCGGCGTTAGCAAGAGAGAGTTAACAGAGATAGTAATCTGTTAACACTCGATACTTCACTTTACTTCCTTTACTTCACTTTTTCCTGAGCTTCCAGCCACCGTATAGGCAAACCAGGCTCCCCAATAATCCGAAACCTGGAGTTGAGTTAACCTTATTCGATTTAGTCTCATTCGAGTCGCTTGTGTTAGAAATACTATCATTAACAGAGGTTTCATAATTCTCCGTCGAGTTTGGAGGTTCAAGATTAGAGCTTGGAGGTTCAAGATTATCCAGAGGTAGGTCATCTTCGCGCACGAACACGACAGGAACTTCTTTAACCCCCATATTGCTTGCTTTTGTGTCAATAAGCTGATAGAATTCGTCCAACAAAGGCTCATCAACTTCTGAACTATTGTTAACACTTATCTCTATAACACCATCAAAGGTTACACCAGAAGTTTTAACAGGGCCAAATGGATCAAAATACTTCAAATTTTCCTGGTCTTGCATAAAACTTGCATTATATAAATTGTCCAGTATATTACTGAGAGTGTCAATCCATTGATATCTCTCCTCCGAAGTTGTAAAATCAGGTATGCTTCCATATGCAGCAACACAATACGGATCATTTTTCAGTTTATCAAAAGTTTCCGGGCCAAAGGTAAGCTCCATAGTCATATTTTCTTGTGTGGCCTCATTTTCTTGTGCACTTGCTATCGACGCTGGCAGGATGACTGCTAGTAATATTGTTGCAAATATTGCACTTATTCCAAATTTTTTATTTAATGTCATCTACTCTTTACCTCTTTTCTTTTATTCAAGAGGCAGGAACAAACAAACCTCAAGTACTCTCAAAGCTATCATTTCTCGCCTCTGGGTATGTGGGTTTCAAGTTTAGTTTGACAGACGCATTTAAACTCCGCACATTACTTTCAAGGCACTTTTTATAAACTTTCTGTGCAAACTATTAAATTTAGGACTTATGCAGTTAAAATACCGAAAACTGGATATCTTGATAAATATACTTATGAATTTGTATTTATTTAAAAACGTATGGAGTTATGGATATAAACCAACCTAAGTGTAATGCCATTGACTGCATTGATTTCTTCATCGCAGCTTCCAACGTTTTTAGCTGCACTGAAGCTGCTAGATGTTACCCAAACGTAGTTAATGCTCCTTTTAATAATAGTGGCAGTGACAGAATACTTAAGGAATCCCCAATGCACGTTAAATTAATTTAGATATTTGAAAGTTTGAAAAAAACAATATGCTAGGAGACAACTGCATAACTCCTAACTAAAAAACTGCGGAGTGAATCTAACTTTTGAGACTCTGATGTATAATATAAAAGTCAGGCGTTGGGTTCATATGTTAATCGAAAAAGGTTTAGAAATAAAGAAATCAAATATATTAATGAAATAGTTATAGTGTTACAAAATTGATTGCATAAGAGTAAAAATTCCTTAACCGATGACCAATGAAATTAATATATGAATATCGTCCAAATTATCTAATTAAAACAGGGGGTAATTCTCATGCCAGGAGTAATTCATTTTGAGATATATGCAGGAGACATTGCGAGAGCTAAGAAATTCTATCAGGATGTATTCGGCTGGAAAATCGAGAGGTCGGAAAGTTCAATGGAATACTGGAATGTAATCACCGGCAAGGAAAATGAGCCAGGAATCGACGGCGGCCTTATGAAAAGGCAAGGAATGGAACCAAAGGCGAATACGCCGATAAGTACCTATATCTGCACAATAGGCGTCCCGGATATTGATGAATACCTGAGCAGGATACAAAAGCACGGTGGTAAAATCACTATGGAAAAAAGACCAATACGTGGAGTCGGCTGGTATGCATATTGCCTCGACACCGAGAGGAACATATTCGGGATAATGCAGTCAGACCCGAGTGTTAGATAAGCTCTTTTTTCCTATATTTTTCATACTGTCCCGGTTTGCCTGTACTTTATTCTCATGTTCTGTTTTTCACTTCATTAGCATGAAAATGCTGCCATCTGAAAGCACTTTCATTGGTTGTGCATGTTATTCAAAGAATATCATGTTTGTTTGGCATGAAAATGCTGCCATCTGCAAGCACGTTCATTGGTTGTGCTGTTATTCAAAGAATCTCATGTTCGTTTAGGGTATGCTCTGTATAAGGATTAATTCATTAATTTTTTTGTTTTGTATTCTTTCTCTTAATCAAAAGTTGTTATAATTCCTGCCACTTTGATCAGAAACTCTTATATATTTTATTTATAGAATAATTAATAACCTATGAGATAAATAACGCGGCGAAAAGATAGAACGAACTTGAATACCCATATGGGAGCACTGACAGAAAATAGCTAGAAATGGCAGACTGTTGAGCCTTTATTTTCAAAAAGTTATTTCATAGAGTGGAGAAACTATATGAGCGTTATAGATGAGCACATTGTTGACCAGAGTAAGTATATTGTTGATGTCGCTTTGAAACTGAGAAATCTTGATCTTGAAATTGCTAAAAATCCGAACTGCTATGAGCTTAAATCGAGACGATTTAAAGTGCTGGAAGACCTTCACGACAAGACCCGCGCAGAAATGGTGCAAGCTGCAGCCGAGCTCCGTAGAAGTAAAGATAGAGAAGGTAACCATTGTGCTGACTGCATGAGATGTGATTTATATAAGGAGTTTGTTTGAGCCGTAACTGTATCACTGAAATCTGACAAAAAGCAATCAAAAATGAAATGCTGCTTGAGCTACTCTTTATCGGCTTTGAGAAGAAACTTGAAACAAGGGAATCTTTTTCCTCTTCTTTCCCCCTGCTGGTAAACAGGCTTATTTTTCGTTTGGGGGACGGAGTAGGATTTGAAAAAGGGTTTGATGTAGCTGGTTCTCCAATTTAATATTCTTATTTAAACAGTACCGTATTTACTTTTACATTTCGACCCCTATCAAAAATATTTGCCAGCATATCGGAACCTTAAAATGATTCATGTCCTTTGATTTCACATCCTCCTCATCCTTTGGTTTTACAGCCCCTCTTTCGTTTTTGTTGCAGTTGCAAACAGTGTAACATTCCCATAACCGGCAATTTCCGAAACTTGTGCTTTCCTGAACTCTTCAGTGATCTCCTGTCTGATCTTCTCCCTTATCTCGGAAGGGATGTCCTTCAGCAGGCTCTCAGGGCTGTCTTTTTCTTCCAGGTGCTTTAAAAACTCTTCAGGAGAACCATACTTCCAGGGGATATCCCTTGGCTCGATTGATATACTGTCAAAGCCTGCGTCCGACAGGAGATCCTGGAGTTCTGTTGCAGTAACCTTTTTCATCCTTCTATGCAATTCCTGATTCCTTTCAATGTGATATTTTGCAAGAATAGGATCTGCAAGTGTCTTCATGGTGCTGGAGCTGTTTCTGTCAAGTGTGGTCATCCCAACCCTGCCTCCCGGCCGGAGGACCCGGTATATCTCACATAGGGCAGTTTTCTTGTCGTCAACCCAGTGGAATGAGGAACAGAAATATGCATGATCGATTGAATTGTCCGGCACGAAACTGAGGTCCTCAGCCTGTCCTACAAAAAAACGGATGTTGCTGGTGGAGTCTCTGCTAAATTTTTTCCGTGCAAGTTCAATACGATAAGATGAAGGATCAATACCCGTGAGCTGACCAGCCGACCCTATGATTCCCAGAACATTCACAGCCTGCTGCCCTGTCCCGCAGCCTATATCAAGCACTGAATCCCCTTTTTTTATTCCCATCATTTCTATCAGTGCTTTGCCTTTCTGGAACTGATGATCGCAATTCCGGTCATACCTTTCGGCACCCTCCTGGGACTCCCAGTCAATTTCACTCATTTTCATTCACCTTCTGGAACCTGTTTTTTTGCTGAAATTTGTATATATTCAAAATGTTGTTGCGGTTTTATGTTTGAGTTTTCCCCTTATGCAAACTCCTCTGTCTGTGAAAAGTCATCTTTGGTGTTAGTTTTTGAGTTTACAGTTTCGTTTCAACGGTGTCATTTCAACAGTTTAGTTTCAACAGTTTAGTTTCAACAGTTTAGTTTCAACAGTTTAGTTTCAACAGTTTAGTTTCAACAGTTTAGTTTCAACAGTTTAGTTTCAACGGTTTAGTTTCAACAGTTAAGCTTATTTGAAAGCTGTTTAATCTATTCTTCTCAGAAATCTGTGAGAAAAAAAATCACTATCAGTACAACTTAAAGTTTCTCTTATCCTTAAAGGTAAAGGAGTTAGCCCACTACTCTACAGGAAAAACTACAAAACCTTTTTTTTTAAGCTGGAGTATGAAATTGAATGAACTTATTCATATGAACCGCAGCAAAAGTTATATATATTTCTTACTTTTTGGAAGAGGTCAGGTTTTTCTAAGTGAACTTTGCATTACATTTTAAGCAAGCTCCCACTAATCAATATAACTGCAGAAGATAATATAACTGCAAAAGCCAACATAACTGCAAAAGCCAATAGAATTGCAGAATCCAATATAACTGCAGGCGCGTTATGAGCATCGTTTTATTAAAATGGAATTTATCATGGTCTGATTAATTGATTCTTGAAACTCTTCTGAAAAATATCCGGCTCCAATGTTCTGGTTCAAATGTACAGGATCTACATAGATATCAGTGGTTGACGTGCAGTTCATATAGTTACCTGCATAGTTATTGTACAAACAGTTATTTTCAAGCGTAATAGTATGTGTTTCGGGCAAATAATTAGTCACTCCATACCCTGTTCCATCTGGATCTTTTTTGCGTTGTTTGGTATTTGCGATAATATTATTGCGAGCAGTTGTTGTATATCCTGTGCCTTTGGGTGAAAGGTCAATGTGGCCTGAGTTATTATATGTAGGATAAATGTGAGTACCTGTAGGGTACATCTGAATAATTGCACCATGATATACCCCATCAAAAGTATTGTTTTCAATGAGGGTATCGTAAAATCCGCTTGTCACTATGCCCCCTACCCAGTCAATATTAGGATTCGTGCCGGTTTTGTAGAAAATATTGTGATAAATATATACATTTTTAGCCTCATCTCTTGGATAAGACCTACAACAGCCTATCAACCAGACTCCAGGCCCATAAGTATTCTGAATAGTATTATTGTATACTTCTACGTCGTTAACGACAGCTGTTGTTTTCTCAATCAGAATTCCAGGTCCGCCCGCACTCCAGTGGTAAAAGGAATCTATCAGGTTATCATGGAATTTTACGTGGTTAGAATTCCTTGATCTAAGACCGCAGTCAGTCCTGACTGTTATGTTATTATTCCAGCCCTCTACATTCTGGCAGTTTTCGGCAAAAAGCCCGTTATGCCCCATTTTATATACGCTGTTATTGTAAAACTGGATATTGGAACTATTGTCCACTTTCAACGCTTCTCCATGCCCATCATGCATATACATATTATGAATTTGAAGGTCTCTGGAGTTATGGAAATGAATTATGTTGTAATATCCATACCCTTTCGGCTTATCCAGATTGTTGTCGTGATTTCCGTCGATTTCAAATCCTTTTATAGTAACCCCATGTATTTCGGTACTGTTAATCTGCGTTATAAGGGGCTTAAATACTGGCCAGTCTGCCCTGTCTATAAGTTTAATTACGGCTGTAGGGTCTCCTTCCAGGGTAGTATTATTTCCGATGAAAATAGTATCTGATATAAGGTATATGTTCGGACCTTTCAAGTGAACAGTTGTGAACTGCGGGTTTTCTGCAACATATGCAAAAGCTTGATTTATCTCCACCTGATCATTGCTCCCATCGCAGGTGAAGTTCCCACTCCTATCGCCAGTTACCCATACAGTCACATTTGATGGCGTAAGTGAAGAGGTATTTGATGGTGTAAGTGAAGAGGCATTTGATGGTGTAGGCGGAGATCTGGACTGTATTAGTATGTAAACAATTATTAAATCCAGTATAATCAAGAGAATAAAAATTGTAATGTAAAATCTTGTTTCTGTCCAGTTCTGCCGTATATACCTGAGACACCTTCCAGTCATTTAACTCCCCACCCCAAACTTATGTAATTTATATTAGTTGAATCATTTATTTTTAACTAACACTTATTATATAGCGAATATTATTTTAAAATACTTTATAAAAAAAGATTCAACCGCTTAAGTCTTATAACCTTAACTTCTCCCTCGTGTGGGGAATAAACCAATTCAAGGATTATGTCTGATGTTGTTGTTTTCTAACGCCATTTGTATCCTCTTCAAATTTAATGGAGTTTCAACCACAAAAAAATACAATAGTTGTTCCATTTTTGAGCTTTCCTCATCATATTTTGGAGTAGGAAATGAAACTTGAAGCTTTAATACAATAGCTGGCTTCACTGGACATCAACCTGGTGAAATATAAAGATAAAAAGCGAAGCGTCTCAACCTGGTGTTGACAGAAATACAAAATAAAGTTGAAAGCAAGAATTCGTCTGGGAGATACTTTTAAAGAAGTGGGTATCAAATTAGATTAGAGATTTTAAAAGCTAATTTGAGATCCTAATGTATTAGGTTAATTATATAACCAACTTAATATTAAAGAAGCACAAACAGTATTATCAAGTTTTCTTTCATTGAATATTCATTTCTTTCAAAAATATTGGGTAATGGGTGTGAGTTATTGAAAACCGTAAGCGAAAGAATCTCTCTGAATTGTTCACAAATTCGGTAGATGTACTTGCCTTATCGGAATTGATCAATGACTCACAGACAACAACCAAATATTGATATATCGATAAACTCATCCTTGCAGAAAACTGAACAATAAGGTCTTAATCATTTCTTCGAACTATCGGTCAGGGCACCCATGCATCAGAAAAAAGAAAAACACCAGCCTTCCAGCTCGCAAAAACATATAAGAAACAGTCCAGATAGAAGCAGCCAAGACAGAAAAGGTTCGCAAACCCTTGGAAAAGGGACAAAAAATAGGTCTCAGAACTTTAAAGAAAAAACCTCTGCAAGGAAGAGCTCTGGATTTGAAAAGCCGTCAGAAGTGGTAACTTTTACAAAGAAAAAGTCCTCTCCACGTTTCGAGTATGAAGACGATAAAATTTTCTGGTGCGGAAAATGTAACCTTCCCCTGATAGGGGAAGAATGTGGAATATGCGGCAGCAAAGGGGAAGTCCTTCAGCTCTCCCAACCTGCTGACGTCCGTTTTTGTTCTCCTTACGAGCGAGAAGTCATAGACAGGCAGCTTCACTCCGCTTTTGGTTGCAACCCCCTTGGAGATAAGCTCATTCTTTTAAACAAAATTCCCGGAGAAGACAAAACTGATGAGGTGCTCGTAGATGGCTTTATTTTCGGAATTCTCCGGTTTGAGCTTTCAAAAATGGATTACAGTTTTGAACCTTCCCTCCAGGGTGCAAAAATTCTCCTTAAAAATGCCAGAGGCAGGAAAGTCGAGCTTAAGAAAACAAATCGGCACCTTAACGGAAAAAGTGTCACAGTAGAATCTATTGAAGCATTTGACAGCAATATAAAAGCAGGAGACTTTGTCCTTGTTACTACAGGCAGCCTGACAGGCTATGGAGTTTCTTTAGTTGAGGGTGTGGATTTTTTGGGCCTGAAAACCCTGCCTGAGCCCGAGAACCGAACTGAATTGAAACTTTCAACCGGAGCCGAAACAAAAGTTTTCAGGATCAGGAAGGTTGACAGCAGTAAAGCGTCGCTTCGCCCTGAGACTCCTGATCTTGCGGCATGCATCGAAGCAAACAAAAAGCATCTCCAGGCGCTTGGGAAGAACGCAATCAATACTATTCGCGGAATTATTTCCAGGAAAGAATACCAAAATCTGCCTGTCTATGTCTCTTTCAGCGGCGGTAAAGACAGTCTTGTGGTGCTTGACCTAGCTCGGTCTTCCCTTAAGCAAAGGGAGCTCAAAGCTTTTTTCCTGAACACCGGGATTGAGTTTCCGGAAACTATCGAGTTTGTACGAAACTTTTGCCGGGAAAAGGAAATTCCACTCATCGAAGCAAATGCAGGTTCCGCTTTTCGAGAGCAGGTCGGAAAATTCGGGCCTCCTGCAAAGGATTTCCGCTGGTGCTGTAAGGTCTGCAAACTGGCATCAGCAGGGGACTTCGAGACAGGAAAAGAAGCATCTTCTCAAGAAGAGACTATTGGTGGTGTGGCTTATCTCACAATTGATGGCAAGCGCAAGCACGAATCTTTCTCAAGGGCAAGGATTGCAGCAAGTGAGACGAACCCTTTTGTCCCTGCCCAGCTCAACATCTTTCCCATAAGGGATTGGAAGGCAATTGAGGTGTGGCTTTACATACACTGGAGACAACTTTCCTACAATCCTCTCTATGACCTTGGCTTTGAAAGAGTAGGCTGCTGGCTTTGCCCGTCCGCCCTCGCTGCCGAGTACGCCAGGGTAAAAGACCTGCACCCCGAAATGTATGCGAAGTGGAACGCTTTTCTGCTGGACTGGGCGAAGTCCAGAGGGCTTTCCGAAGAATTCATAGAGCATGGGTTCTGGCGCTGGAAAGAACTGCCTCCCAAGATGCTAAAACTGGCCGAAGAGTTAGGGATTTCCGTGCTTGCCAGAGAAAAAACTGAAGACTTTGAAATTGAAGTCGTGTCAGGAATTTCTCCCTGCCGGGCAGGCGGCTATTCAATAGAAGCAGCTGTGAAAGGTATAAGGGAAAACGAAGCTGCAGGTTTTATCAATGTCCTCGGAAACACGGTTTATGCGGAAGACCTCGGGATGTTGCTGGTCAAAACCGGGACCGGAACTCTAAAGTTTTTTTCGAATGGGAATCTGCTTGCAAGTTCGGAAACAAAGGAAAAAGCTATTTCACTTTTTAAAGAAGCTGCAAAGCAGTTTGCAAGGCTTTCCCGCTGTACCGGATGCGGGATTTGTGTAAAAGCCTGTCCGGTCGGGGCGGCTTCTCTCGAAGGAAAAATGCCGCATGTAAACGAAGCCTGTATCAGATGTGGAAAATGTACAGAGTCCTGTGTGGTAACCAGATATTTTGATAAACTTGTACCTGACCTGAATCAAAAGTTAAAGGTGTGATTAATTAGAAATCCGGATTTCACATCTCTGTGATATTTTTAAATAGTTTCTAAATATATTTAGATATTGCACTTTTTAATTAAGTTTAGATTTCATATATTTATAAAATTTCCACAAACTTGATTTAAACCTGTGTATAATTCATTTACTCAAACGGAAACTAAAAAATGAAATTGAGCCAAAACCCTGACGGAGTAAGTCAGATCATAGCCAGCCGATGGAAAATAGGAGCAGCACTGGCGGTAGCGCTGCTTCTGTACTTTGCGTTTCTAATTCTGCTGCCCCTCGCAGATGGAATCGTACTGGGCATAGTCTTTGCTTACATTGCCAGGCCTATCCGGGTAAAATTCAAAAAGCACAGAAAAATAGGGGCTCTTATTGCCAGTCTGTGCATATTCATCCCTATAGTGTTTATTGTAGGGGCAGGTATTGTTGAGATCCTTAACCAGGTTTCCTGGATTATTGGACATAAGACGGCAGTTGCGGCAGTGATTCTGGATTTCATAAACTCTCTGAACGTTCCGGATAGAATCATAGAAAGTATTAATTCTGCAATCTGGGACCTCTTTACCTCGTTACTCCCTGCAGTAGGCAGTATAGGGCTTCTTTCATATGCCCAGAGTATCGGTCTATTTGTCATTAATTTTTTAATCTCGATCATTTTCTGCTATTTTATACTCGCTGATGGGGATCGGCTTTACTGCGCATTTCTTGGCGTGATCCCAAAAGAGTACAAAGAAGTTGTAAACCGTTACGCGCATCATCTTGATATGATCCTTAAAGGAATTTTCATAGGCAATGCCTATTCTGCTCTAATAGTCAGCGTAACCTCGGTTATTGTTTTCTACTCTTTTGGTTTTTCCCATGTGCTTGCCCTGGCGACCCTTATCTTCATAGCTTCGATAGTTCCTCTTTTTGCGGGGTACATGGTGCTGGTGCCTCTGGCTTTAATGCGATACTTTGAGCTTGGGTTTAGAAGTGCAGCCGTTTTCTTTACAGTATCCTCCCTTATTATCTACGGTCCCCCAGAGCTGATTCTCAGGCCCTATCTGACCAGCCTGCAATCCAAGATTCACCCGATGCTGCTTATGCTTGCCTTCCTTGGCGGGGCTTTTGTCGGAGGAATTGCAGGATTTTTTGCAGCCCCTATTCTTCTCGGGGCTCTGGTTGCGGCTTACAGAGTTTATCAGGACCACACCCATCCCGAAATTGTCGAGACCTGCACAGACCTCAAGAAAGTGGGACACCCAAGTAAGGCTGACTCGGAAAAGTAATTTCTGAGTAAAATTCAGAAAACGTACCGAAAAACATCTGAAATCCTGAAGTTTTCCATTATATGCTCAAAAGTATCAGTCGAAAGGGATTATTTTATATCGTTGAAGGATATTAGGACTGTCATATATTCTTCTTTACCCCTTTAATCAAGATCTACTGACGGTACAGACCTCAGTTAGTCTTATATAAATCAACTATTTGATTCAAAAGAAAACAGTTCGGGATAAATTCCAAACCGAGGCTAGTTCGGGATAAATTGAAAACTGAAGCTAGTTAGGGAAAAATTAAAAACCGAAACAAATTCGGGACAAAACTCAAACCGAAATAAATTCGGAACAAAATTCAAACCGAAATAGATTCGGAACAAACTTCCACACCGAAGAAATCGAACATAGGTGATAGAATGCAGTTATTGCTCATTCACTCTGATTATATTGAATACGAAACCAAAAAACAAACTCCAGTTGCTGAAAAAATTGAAGAGTCCTTAAAGTCCGGCAGGCTTGAGGAAGCACTTACCGCTTTTATGGCTGTTGAAAGTGTAGATGAGGCAAATCCTGAGGAAACTATAGAAAAGGCGGTTTCCGAACTTGAAAAGGTAGCTACCCAGGTCAAAACCGACCGTATAATGCTCTATCCTTATGCTCATCTAAGTTCTGACCTTTCTTCTCCGAAAGTTGCAGTAAAGGTACTAAAAGGCATAGAGACTGCGCTCTCAGGAAAATACGAGGTCAAACGTGCTCCTTTCGGGTGGTATAAGGCTTTTAGTATTAGCTGTAAAGGGCACCCACTTTCCGAACTCTCAAGGAGCATACGCCCTGAAGGAACTCAAAAATCAGAAGGCAAAGTAGAAGCAACCGGGGCAAAAGAAGAGGTTGTTTCCGAAGCCCTTAAAGCCGAAGGTACGGCAAAGTCTTACTGGCGCATCCTTACTCCTGATGGAGAACTTCACGAAGTTGAGAGTTTCGACCTTACGCCTTACCCCAAACTCCAGCAGTTTGTAAACTACGAAATTTCCAAGAGCAGAGCTGTTGAGCGTGCTCCTCCTCATGTGGAGCTTATGCGGAGGCTTGAGATTGCGGACTATGAACCAGGGTCTGATTCCGGAAACATGCGTTATTATCCGAAAGGGAGGCTTATAAAGTCCCTTCTTGAGAATTATGTGCTTGATATCGCAACCGACTTTGGGGCAATGGAAGTTGAAACTCCTATCATGTATGACATGAACCATCCGACTCTTAAGAAATATCTGGACAGGTTCCCTGCAAGGCAGTACTCCATTGAGTCAGACAAGAGGCAGATGTTCCTGCGTTTTGCAGCCTGTTTCGGGCAGTTCCTTATGAACCACGACATGACGATTTCCTACAGGAACCTGCCTCTTCGGATGATCGAAATGACCCGTTACAGTTTCAGAAAGGAACAGCGGGGAGAACTTGTGGGCTTGAGAAGGCTCAGAGCTTTTACCATGCCTGATATGCACAGCCTTTGCGAGGACATGGACCAGGCTGTAGACCAGTTCAAAAAACAGTATGACCTCTGCATTGATGTGCTTGAAAATGTGGGAATCCATATTAAGGATTATGAAGTAGCCATCCGCTTTACCAGGGACTTTTACGAGTCGAATAAAGAGCTTGTAGTCAATATGGCAAGGACCGTCGACAAACCTGTGCTTGTTGAAATGTGGGACACCCGCTTCTTCTATTTCGTGCTCAAATTCGAGTTTAACTTCGTAGACGCCCTTGCGAAGGCAAGTGCACTTTCCACGGTCCAGATTGATGTCGAAAACGCCGAAAGGTATGATATTTCTTATGTAAATGCTGACGGCAAACTGGAAAGGCCTACCGTGCTTCATTGCTCTCCAAGCGGGGCAATCGAACGCTGCATTTACGCCCTTCTCGAAAAAGCTGCAATGGAAACCGAAGAAGGAAAGGTTCCTATGCTGCCAGTGTGGCTTTCTCCTACCCAGGTCAGAATTGTGCCAATCTCAGAAAAACACGTCGCTTTTGCCGAAGAGGTTGCACAGAAGCTGGACTGCAGGGTTGACATTGACGACCGCGACCTGTCAATAGGAAAGAAAGTGAGGGAGGCAGGCAGGGAATGGGTACCTTACGTGGTTGTTATTGGAGATAAAGAAGTTGAGGATAACACCATTAATGTGACCATTCGGGCCGAATCCGAACAGAACAAACCTAAAAAAGTTCAAATTACTACGGAAGAGCTTAATGCCCGGATTAAAGGTGAAATTGCAGGAAAACCGTACAGAAAACTGCCCCTATCAAAATATCTTTCGGAAAGGCCAAAGTTCGTTTAAACATATTAAAATGTTTCTGAGTGTTTTCAAGAAAACATACTGAAATTTGCTAAACTCTTCCATCTAAGTTTTCGGAAGCCGCCAGAGGGAACAAAATTCCTTGTTTCCTGTTTCTTCTGGCTTTTTAGCATAACATATATATTGACGTAATTCTTATTATTGAAAGAGGATTTCTTTTAAATAAAAGTAGTTCTAGGTTTGTTCTTCTCCGTTTCTGAACGAAAAGATCCTGATTTAAGCATTTTGGAATGAAATTTTTACTAAATGGAATTTTTACTGATGATTTGTAAGTTATGGGGAGTTACTTCTTATTAAGTTTACAATTACATGCAGAATTTTCTGTTATATGGTTATACCAGTTTCCCAGAAAACCTTTGTAAGGCACTTTCTGGTTTTGATATCAAATTTTTACATTGACAAGTGTAAGGACAGCGTGACTGATGACAATTTCAAATGAGACCGCAGTCGGTATGGAAACCGTCGAGCTTGAGCCCTTGAGGAAAGATAAAAAGGAAATTTTTGAGGATATTCTAAAATATCTCAAAAACAATCAGAGAGGCTATATCAAGGTTCCTACAGGCTGGGGTAAAACCTTTCTTTCGAAACATATAATGAAGAAGTACTACGACGAAGGAAAAGTCGTGCTTTTCCTTGTCTCGAGAAATAATCCTCTTCTTAGCCAGACCTATTATGACAGGAAGAAAAAACGGCCCCTTTTTCCCAACAGCGCACTTCTCTCGTCCGAACATAAGGTGGACCGAAAAGAACTTGCTGAAACTTTGAGGTTTTTTGGGAAGGAAAAGGATAAAGGTTTTGTTCTTTTTGCCTCGCTTCAGACCGTACTTGGAAAACAGAGCTCTGAGATCAAGAACCTGATTCTTGAACTTGCCGACCTTGCAATAGTGGATGAGATCCACAATTTCATTAACAATCGAGGAAACGATTTTCTCAATGAATTGGGGGAAAGGACAAAAATCCTGGGAATGACTGCAACTCCATTCCAGGGAGTTGTCGGGAATGTCAAGTTCGTGGATGAAATTGCAGGGGATATGAGGGAGGTATACGCAAAAACCCTTCCTGAATGCATCCTGGACAACGAACTTGCCCCACTTAAGTACACGATTGCCGAGAGTTCTGAGGATATCTTTGAAATCTTTGATTTTGAAAGAGGGCTTGATGAACTTGATAAGCAGGACCTTTTCCTTGATTGCAGTACTCCTGACAAGTTGAAAAAGGTAATTCGAAGAACTCAGCTTGCAAAAGATGTGTACGATTCTCTGATAAAACACAAGCATGCAAAAACACTCGTCTTTTGCGCCCCTGTGAGGAAGCGTGTCTATGGCGTAGGGGCTGAAGGTGAGGAAATTAATGCTTTCCATGCAAAGCTTACCTCCTCGGTTTTCAATGGGGAAATTTCAGTTCCTGAATCCGAAAAGGATCCTGAGCCTATCCTGCCCTTAAATTTTGAGAATTATACTCCTGAAGGCGAGTTTCGGGATACGGTTTTTATAAGCTCGGAGCTGTCTAAAAATGAACAAAGTGACATTCTTGCAGCTTTCAGAGAAATGGGAAAGCCTCCTTATGTGCTGTGCACCGTAGGCATGCTGATTGAAGGTTTTGATTTTCCGGGACTTGAAGCCCTTGTTTTGCTGCGTCCTACCCTGAGTATGCGGCTCTTTGAACAGCAGGTCGGAAGGGTGACAAGGCTTTCTTCAGTCTCAGGTAAGCAACAGGGCAATATATTTGAGATTTCGGATAGTATTGACTCTCTCTACCAGCGCTTTGGAGAAGGCGTTTTTTCCGGGGAAAAGGTTGACCAGGTGCAGATGCTCCAGCCTGAGATCCGCCTTGAAGAACTTTTCTCAGAGGGCGATGCAGCTAGAGCAATCGAGGAAGGAAAGATAGAGATTAAGAAGGTAGAACTTGGCTTTCAAGGAAAGGGGAAAGGGAAAGGAAAAAGAAAAGTGGCTCAGTTTCGTGAAATCCCGGTAAGACTTCCTCCGACGTCCATCAGGGCAAAGTATTTTTCGCGTCTGCTCGCACTGACCGAGGAAAAGGACATAGGAGCTTTTGAGCGGGAAAAGCGGGAACTTATGCGAGCTACCCTGAGATTCCGGGTCAGAGAATTCAGGGATGCAGAAGAGCTTGCAGAGCTTGCAGGCAATATAAATAGGCTCAAGAGGGAAGCTTATGAAGACCGCAGGCTAGGGGATGTTTCAAGGCAGCATAAACCCAAGGTTTTCGGGGAAGTAGAATGGCTGCTGAAACTTCAGGCCCTGAACTCCCTCAAGTATAACGGTGGGCACCTCTCGATGCCTGAGAAAAACCAGATCTTAAAAGCTCTGAACTTCGAGCCCGATTTCCGAAAGATAGATAACCTCAGGCTTAAATGCCTGAAGCTCGGTTCGGCTCAGAAGACTATCCCTGAACTTGTAAAAGTGCTGGGGTTCGTAAGCCGCCTCTCGTCTTCGGAAACCTACCAGTTCCTCGACAAGAAGAAAAAAGAGCACTGGAAAAGGGAGTTCCTGCCTGCGGTTTACTGGGGCTTCTGTTTTATAGATGATTCCCCTGAACTGAAGGAGCTTTTTGAGTCTACGGAATGGGACAGGCGGGTCAAAAATATTATCCGGCAAAAATAACATGAGGTTTCCTGACAACTGATGGCTTCCGCAATGATGTTTTCTGACCCGGTGATTGAGATTATTCAGAGCATCAAGAGACCATCAAGAGATCATCAAGAGATCATCAAGAGATCATCAAGAGATCATCAAGCGACCATCAAGAAGCAGGAATCTTTTGTTTTTCTCTTCTTCGCCTTGCAGGACAGAATCGGCTCGCCAGCCGGATAAATACTTAATTTGACCCAGGAAACCGTTGTTTCCTATTATCTGGTTGATATTATTTTCAAATGCTCGTAAAGTAGTTTTCAGGTCCTTTTTGTTTTGAAACTCAGTGCAAATGGAGCTTACTTGTATTCCTTGCACAAAACGCAACTATTTGGCATACTGAATATTTAATCAGGGTAATGTCAACCATGCAATACTGGACGACTAAAGAATTAATTGTCTCTAATTTGATATTTAGGGCTTTATCGTTTTTCCTTTTAAACACCGAATATAATATGGTGAAAAACAAGTTCACTAACCTTAATTTTAAAGAATTTTAACTTTTGAAAAAATAACGCCTTAAATAACTGAACCTGGATTCTTGTAACTTTCTAATTATGGCATTACTATCTTTTTGAAAAGCTTTATATAGACAACGATTTATAAAAAGTTAAAACTGATAGTAAGATGACGACTATGTTCCATGAAATACCTGACCTTATGAAGGAACGAATGAATTACCTTGAGCTTATCGATAAAGAAGATAGAACTGATGGAACACCGAAATCACAAAGGTTAAGACAGATCCCACCTGAAACCGGCAAGTTTATTGCACTCATGCTAGCCTTTTCCCCTGACGGGATAGCTATGGAGATAGGTACAAGTGCAGGTTATTCATCCATGTGGCTTGCACTCGCTTGTATAGAAACAAATCGTAAATTAATCACTTTCGAAATACTGGAAGAGAAAGTGAAATTGGCACGTGAAACTTTCTCAAAAGCTGGACTGGAGGACATCGTAGAACTCGTACATGGAGATGCTAGATACTTAATAAACCAATATTATGGAATATCCTTTTGTTTCTTAGATTGCGAGAAAGAGTATTATCTTAACTGCTATGAGGAAATCATACCTAAAATGGTTAGAGGTGGCATATTGATAGCTGACAATGTGATAAGCCACGCTGATACGCTCAAGCCGTTTCTTGACTGTGTGTATAATGACCACCGAGTCGATGCAGTACTTATCCCACTTAAAAATGGTGAGTTGGTTTGTCGGAAAAAATGAGTTTACCAAAGATGACGAGCAGTCGATAATATATCTACATATACTAAATATACTAAAAGCCGATCAATTCAAGAGCCCATTATCGAATTGTATTGTATCAATTTGGATTAGGTATATACATAACTTGACTATGTCGCATTACAAGGTGAAGCATTATCATTAGATCTCTTATACAAAAGATATCGTTCGTAGTGAAATCGATACCAGCGATTGGATTAATTGTCTAATCTGACAAGTCAAGATAGGTTCCAAGACTTTTCGCAGATGTACACATTTGGACTAGAAATCTAAACGATAAAATGATTAAAAGTAATATTCAAAAAACGTGATAGAAACGTTATGTAGTCGAAAACGAAATCCCCTTAGCTTCCTCTATAATCAGATCGATGTTTTTTATGGCTTCACAGGCTTCTTCTACCGTTACATGAGGTTCAAGTTTGTGAATTCTTCTAGAACGATCCTCAACGCTTCCATCAGTATCTTCCTTCCGAGTTACATAAAGAGCTGTTGATATTTTCTCAAGTGTGGGGACTCCATAAGATGCAAAATTTTCAGAGATAAATTTTACTAAGGGTTCAAATTTTTTTATTGTTTTAGGATACATGTTTTTTATAAGCTGGCTGTTTTCGGCAGGTAAAAGACTCGGCGCATAAAACTGAAATTTTGTTCGTAATTCAATAATATTATCCGCTCTCATAGCTGTTAACTCATCATTAAGATCAAAAGAGTAAGGGCCATGTTTGTAAAGAATAAACTCAAGTCCCAATGGGTCTCCAAAGAGTTCTTCCAGTAGATAACATGCTTTCTGAATATGAACTTCCCCACACCGGCTGCCCTTGATTTCCATATGTTCTATTAATGACAATAAAACAGCATCTACTTGCAGTCTTTTCATTTAATATCACACGCTATTCTTCTGTTGAAGGTTTGAGAATACGTTCTCAGTTAACATTTAACCATTTGGTAGCAGTTATAGACAGTTTGGATTTATATAAATAGAATCTATAGCAGCAATAGGTATTTTTGGTAACACATCAGATATAGATAGAGCGGAAACTATTCTTCTGTTATTCAAATACACGGGAAAAGTGGAATCTCCGCCTCTTTGTTTTTCTGTATCATATATCACATTATTTTCTCCAAATTGTTTCTTGAAGTCATTGTAGATGGCTTTTTGTGCTTCTAGGTTTTTAGAGATATCTTCTTGCTTTCTGTCATACAATAATCTGAAATGATTCCTAGTTACTATTCGTTCTGCATACTCATGGCCCGGATGACTTTGATCATGTGCGACTTCAAATAATCCTACAAATACGTCATTATCGGTCATTTGTAAGTGACTCTCAACTTTAGTGATAAAAACTCCATCTTGCAACCATGTTTTAAGGAAATCTCTCAGGTGGATGTCATAGATCCGCCTAACAGGGTGAAAGTATAATTGTGTATACATGAAATATCTAGCAAGAAGCATAGCTTCAACTGCATGTAATCCACCATTTTCAATACCCAATGCAGGTTCTTTAGATCCATAATTATAATATTTTGGAAGGATCCGCATAGTTTCAATTAACCTATAATGATCAAATTTTCCATAAGCTACACCCGTGTGGTGAGAATCCCTTAAAAGGTAGTCCATTCTATCTACTCCAAGAGCATCACTAACAATTATTTCGGAAAGGATTGCCTCCCAATGGGTAAAGTTGTAGTTTTTATAATATCTCGGCCCTACTGCTAATTTAACTACATCCTCGGTTTGAATCTTGAGATCATTCCATATTTTTGTCATATCCTCACTGCGGATGATCTCGGCAGTTATCATTTCATGATTCCAATCATCTGGCAGAAGTTCTTTTTCGGCCGCATGCGAAAAGGGCAGATGTCCCACATCATGGAAGAGAGCAGCCATACGAAGTGTTCGTCGCCAATACTGCAGTTCAAAGGCAGATTTAGGAACGATGTTTCTTATTGAATCATAGAGTATGTTATTAGGATCAGTAACAACATCATAGACTCGACTTGCGAGTTCCATTACCCCCAACGAATGTTCAAATCTTTTATGGGTAGCTCCAGGATAGACAAGGTAAGTCAAAGCAAGTTGGTGAATATATCTGAGTCGCTGGATAGGTCTTGAATCGATTGCTTTTCTTTCCTCTGTGCTATAATGTATAAAATTGTGTATTGGATCTCGTAATTCATGAATATACTTTAACATTGAATACCCCCCATATAAGTCCTGCAAAAAGTTATTATTAAAAAGCGATGTGTAAATTTTCTTTAACTGTTTTTATGCAGCTATGTTATTTAATTATAATTGATAAGAGAGATTCATGCGTCTTCGTTTAAGTGGGGAATCGTGACAAATTGCGTCAATTTTCTCAACATTTATCAAAAATATTGTATATTGTGAGCTGAAATGGGTATCGATTTCATGTAAATAGGCCAAAATTTAAGGCCGGCTTCTAATGCAAAATCAATAGCTTTCAGGCAAGAAAGTTCCTTAACCGATGACCAATGGAGTTTAATTAAGTAAAATTCGTTTTTAGACAAAAATATGGTGTATTTTTGATGGGAAAATTAAAATTAATTATTTTTCCAAGAATAAAGCGTTTAAACAACTGGTTATCAAACAACTGGTTATCTCAAACAATTTTTAAGGTCCCTAAATTATTCAGTACTTAATGTTCAGTACCTAACGTCAGTACCTATCATTCAGTGCTTGACCAAACTAGAGATTTCCTGAACGTCTTCACAGTGCGCAATTTCGTTTCTGGATGCAGACAGTTTGGACGCAGACAGTTTGGATGCAGACAGTTTGGATGCAGGCAGTCTGGATGTAGAAATTTTATCCGTACTCCTGAGAAACCTGTAATATCCAAAACCTATCAAAAAGATCGGATAAGCGACTTTCCAGGTAAACCCTGAGACCAAAAAACTCAGGGACACGAGTGAAAGAGCCGAAAAAATCCATTTTTTCCAGCCGTTTTCGGTTTTCCAGTATGCAATTATAATGAAAGCGTAGAGGAAAACGTAGTTCTGGCTTACGAATAGCATCATAGTTGATACCGGAATTTTGAAGAGATAACTTCCGAAAACCAGGAAAATTGAAAGTGCATACAGCCCAACCAGGCTGGATACAGGGATATTCCTTTTTGAAAGCCTTCCGAAGACCTCAGGAAAAATTCCTTTCCTGCCCCCGGCGTACAGCAAGCGGCTTGCAGTAAAGTTCCAGGAACAGGCATTTGCTGAAATAACCACTATCATGAGCCAGATGAGCAGTTTTCCTCCGGGCGTAAAAAGCACGAGGCCGGAAAGCCCTGCTGCTCCCTGAAGAGAAGCGCCTGAAACACTGGCTCCCGTGCTGATTAAGGCAAGCAGAAGGTAAATTAAGGTTACAAGGGCAAAACTGAGCCAGTAAAGGCGAGGTACATTTTTTTCAGGGTTTTTGATTTCTCCCAGGGAAAAAGAAAGGTTTTCCCAACCAATAAAAGCCCAGAAAAGGAGAGCTGCAACTTTCCAGATGTTATGCAGGTCTATATGCACGTTACCGCTAATTGCTTCGCTGGCAATCCTGAGGCCCGAGCCCAGAAAATCAAGGTTAAAAGCAATAAGCAGGCCTATTAGCAGAAAAAGGACAGCCAGAGATGCGTAATTGATCAGAGAGATAACCCTCATTCCTGCCATGTTCGAAAGAAACATAAGGGTTACAAGCAGAACCGCAAAAAGGGCTGCTCCTGCTTCTGACAACTGAAAAAGATGCTTCATATATTCGCTGCCTATAAGGGCAACCGCAGGAAGCCCGAAAAAGAAAGAGCCTCCCACAAGGTAGGAAACCGCATATCCTCCCCAGGGCCCAACAGCCTTTTCAGCATAACCTGCAAGTCCGGCTGTTGAAGGAAATTTAAGGCCAAGGCTGGAGCAGACTTCGATAAGAGGGACTGCGACAATCGCTATAAGGAACCAGCCGAGGATTGCTTCATAGACGGTGCCTGCATCAAGTGCCAAGCCTGGCAGTGCAAGAATGCCTGTGCCTATAAGCATGCAGATTGCAAGCCCCATGCCCCGAGTGAAGGAAATCGTTTTCTTAAGTTCGGTCATTTTTATCTCTTAGGCTACCTGTAAAAGGTTTTGTATATTTATTTGTTCGCAAACAGGCTTTCAGATAATTAAAACACATACTAAATATATTTTTCCAAAAAACTCCCAGTAGAAGAAAAAGACTAAAAAATCGAAAAAGAATTAAAATATACCCAGGTAATGCAAGAAAGCAACAGCAAGCGCCACGAAACTAAGAATCAGCAAAAACCCCGAAATCCGGATGTACCTATACTTAATTTTCACCATATCCTCAAATTTTTCCTTTGAGTCCCTGGTCGAATTTATGTTAATCTCATACTTTTTCCTGAAGAGCACCATTACCGCAAAAATCAAACTCAGCAACCACAGCACAAGCGGAGCCAGATAGATCAAAACCGAATACCCTTCTGCTCCCTTAATATCCGAAAAAGCAATAGCGTGAAAATAAATTCCTTGAAGCAGCCCTGTGACAACAACAAACTGTTTTGCCGTATCTTCTACAGCCGAAATAGATTCCCCAACAAGCTTTTCAGCATTCTTTTTCCAGAACGGATTGGGCTCAGCGGGAAAAGAAGGAATCTCTTCTTCACCAGCCCCGCTTTCAACTTCTCCTTCAGTCATACCTTTACTTCCCATTCGAATTCTTTTTTACAATTAGAATTGGGACAGGTAAGATCTATAAACATGCTTTTGGGAGTTTTTCGGCTGAATGCTTTTTTAACATCAGAAAACCCTAAACGTACTGCGATAGCTTCCCCATCTTCAACAATTTTTTCTACATCTGTGAAATATTTGTATCCGCAGTGAGGACATTTAATGAGTTCAGAAGTCATTCATTCACCAGCCTTTCAAATTCGGCATCAAATTCTTCTTCTCCCATCTTATTTCGCAATTCAGCCAGATCACTTGCAGCCAGTTGAACGTATGGAGAATTAAGCGATTTAAAAATCGAAAAAGCAGTTAAATACGCCTGAAGAGCAAGAGATAACTCTTCCCTTTCCGCATATATTCTTCCTAATTGTCCCAGTGTTATTGCAATTCCGCTTTTGTTTCCCAGCTCTTCTTCCATTTTCAGGGACTGGTTATACTTTTTCACTGCTTCTTCGTAGTTGCCCTGAGAATAATGGACATTTCCAAGCGCGTGCAGTGTTATTGCAATTCCGCTTTTGTTTCCCAGCTCTTCTTCCATTTTCAGGGACTGGTTATACTTTTTCACTGCTTCTTCGTAGTTGCCCTGAAGGTGATGAATCATTCCAAGCGCGTGCAGTGTTTGTGCAATTCCGCTTTTGTTTCCCAGCTCTTCTTCCATTTTCAGGGACTGGTTATATAGGTTCACTGCTTCTTCGTAGTTGCCCTGAAGGTGATGAATCATTCCAATTGCGTGAAGTACAACTGCAACCCCCCTTTTATTCCCCCCTTCCTCATATTTATATTTAATGTTATTATATATTTTAAATGCAGTATCTAAATCTCCGAGACGATAATAAATCGTCGCAAGGATGTACTCGGCATTTGTTTTTGTTTCTCCTGATGTCGTATCGATAGAATCATTTAATAGACTCATCGCAAGTTCAATATGTCCCCAGCGAATCAAGAGGTCTGAAGTATTTTCTACAACTTCATTTGCACTCTCCCAATCTCCTGCCTGGAAATAATAGTCGCGTGCTTTTAGATAATCCCAGAGGCTTCCAGTTTGGGAAACCAGATTTTCATAGTATCCAGCAGCCCTGATAAAAAGCTCTTTTTTGTCCAGTCCGCCTTTTTCCAGTTTTTTCCGTGCAAAATCTTTTACAATTGTGTGCTCCGAGTAAACACTCTTACCGTACTCCTGTTCTTTTGAAATGAGACCCCATTGGAGGAGTTTATTTAAAGATTCTCCAACAGAAAGACTTTGATCTTTCTCATTTCCTATAATCCATGACAATGCTTCAATTGAAACAGCTTCTTCGTAGATTGAGGCGTAGAGAAGCAGTTTTTTTGCTTCTTGATTCAGTTTTGAATAAGACTTGTCCAGCAGAGTAAACTCAATAAGCTTTTTTTGGAGAGGTTCAAGCTCTAATAAAAGATCATCTACTCCCTGACTGGAAGCAAGTACAGCAAACTGGCCTATTGTCCAGGGATGACCGCCTATGACATCATATATTTTCTTTTTCTTCCGCATTCCCAGATCTGCCAGTTCAGTAAAATTGTTCATTAACCAGTTTGTCTGGGGGAAACGGAGTTCTGGAAGAGAGATGTGTTCGATTCCGGCAGCAAGCCTGCCATCAAGAGGATCAAAATCATAACGAGTTGTTATGAGGTATTTTGTGTTTCTTGTCGTGGTATTAAGGAGTTGCTGGATGAACGCCTTAAGCTCGGGATTTTCTATGTCGTTCCTTTCTTCGTTCAGACAATCTTCAAAGTTATCGAAAATGACCAAGAACCTTATCTGCTTCAAGATTTCGACCAGTAAAGTAGTTTTGACTTCAATAGGAAACTGCTGGTTAAGGATCTGGTTCAGTTCAGGTCTTCCTTTCATCAGTAAAAAGCTGTTGAATTTGTTCAGGATATCTTCCGGCCTGGTTGTGGGAGTAAATTTTATCCCCAGCGTGCCTTCGAAGTAATAGCCCATTTTCAACGCAAATCGAGTTGCAAGTACGGTTTTTCCAATTCCTCCAAAGCCGTGGATAATTGCAGCTCGTTTTACGTCGGATTTGAAGCCTTTTTCAAGAAGCCTGAGTTCTTTTCTCCTGGCAACAAAGCCTTTTTCCATGACCTGTAAATCCGGCATCATCATGGGTTTGAAAACGAATTCCGAAGGTTCCGGTTTTAAATTCTCTACATTAACGCAGTTGCAGTCTGAAAGATAAAGTACCGGAGTTGCAAAGTCAAGTCCATTACCGTTTTCTAAGTTCTTCATCACGAGTCTTGCTTCTTTTAAAGCAAGGTCAACAGGTTTTCCGCTTGCAATTGCTCTGTAAAAATTGTACGCAAACTTTATGGCGACGTCATCAATTACCGAATACTGCATTGCCACGACAGCAGGAATTCCCTCTTTGGAAAGCATGCTGGCCAGATCCCCAAAAGCTTCTTTATTCGAGCCTTTAGCTGATTCACAGGAACTGAGCACAACAAGCCGGATTCCTCGTTCGGAAAAAAGGTCGGAAAGGGTTTTGTTGTCAATAAGCCTTGCTTTCTGGTCTTCGTTTTCAAAAACAAGATGACCTTTTCCATCTATGCTGATCCCGTGACCTGTAAAATGGATAATATGGTAATCTTGTTCGTTAAGGTAGCCTTCGACGTTTTCAAAGGTTGCATCTTCAGTAAAATCCACTTTTATTTTCTGGTCTCTTTGAAGTTTGTCCACGGCTTCAAGGATTATTTCCTGTTCTTTTTCCGTGTTCAAAGGTGAAATTATGGGGTCATCCGGGCCGGAAATTATTACCAGCATCCTGAGTACGGAATCAAGAGGTTCAAGCTTTTTCTTCTTCACGCCTGCTGGCAGCCTTGAAATCAGGATGTTTCTTCTTCGAATCAGAAAATCTTCGTCGTCGTGCAGGTATTCCCAGGGCAATGCTGAAATTTCCGGAACGTTTTCACCAAACCTGAGTGAAATCCTGAGTCCACTACCGTTTTCCTGAGCTTCCTTTATGGAGTTGTTGAAATACTCCCCGAGTTGACCGGAAAATACCTTGCTGTAAAGCATTTTCCCAAATTCGACATGCGGCTCTTCTCTATCCTTTTCTTCTCGTGCCTCTGCATTTTCTTTATGTTTTTCTGGTTCTTCAGGGCTTTCGGTAACTTTTTTCTCTATACTTTCAAGCATCTGAGAAAGTCTCAGGTCTTTCCTGAGTTCAAAATCGTTGCTCGCTACAACATTTTCATCATTCAGAATCGAGGCACGATATGTATAGGGGGATGATTCGGGGGATCGGGTAATCTGAAAATCAAGAGAAGAGTATTCCAAAAAAATCACCGATTGTTATTTGGATTTCATAATTAATAAATTTAAAGTGTATATATCAATAAAAATAATATTTAAGACTTAAAAATATGAATTAAAAAACAGAAATCCAGCTTTAAAGGTATCAAGGCTCACATAAAACTCACGAAAATTCAAATATATTTTGATTAAAGTTGGTGTAATCTCATATCAGTCTCAAAAGAATCATTTTCATTGGTTATCGGTTAAGGAATTTTCTTGCCAAAAAGCTATCGATTTTGCATTAGCAGCCGTCCTTAAACCTTGGCTTCTTTACATGAAATCGATACCCTTTTCAGCTAACAACTCATTAAAAGATATTACAAACGTTGAGACGTTGCTGCAATTTGTCATGATTACTCACTTAACCGAAGACGTATGAAGCCATGACTAATATTTTAATTGAATTCTTTTTTATATAACTATTAATATAGTACAAAATAGAGGGTGGGAAACCAGAAATGACAGGTATCGGTTATCTTGCAAATAAAAAGACCTTATCAGGTTTATTGAAGGAAAGCAGGCAGAAGGTTACTTTTTCGATCTTCTAAAGGAAATTTTCGTAAAAGCTACATTGTAAAATATAGGAAACAGTAACAGGTTCCTTCATTGATAAGGCTGTGGCTGCTTAGATGAGTTTTTGAAAAAAAGACGAAATTAAGAGTTCTACATTATCTTGAAAATTACTACGTTGTCTTTTTAAATAAGTGTAAGTTCTAATATGGAAATGGGGGTTATTATTTGGCTGACAGAGAAAAGATAACTGCAAAACTAAAAGTCGCAGAAGCTGATCAAAGAGATGTCGGAAAAGGAATTGTCCGGATAGATGATAGTTTCAGGGAAAAGCTGGACCTCAAGCCCTTTGACGTTGTGGAAATAAGAGGAGGAAAATCGACTTCAGCCCTGGTGGGACGTCCATATCCCAGCGATTCGGGCCTGGATATTATCCGCATGGACGGACTTATCCGCACAAATGCAAAAACCAGCATAGGGGAGTATGTGGATATTCGCAAAGCCGACTGGAAAGAAGCAAGGAGTGTAACCCTCGCGCCTGTGGCTAAGGGCATGCAGATCTATGCCCCAAGTGAAACTCTTAAAGCCGTATTCATGAACCGTACGGTTTCCAGGGGAGATTTTATTTCCACCACAAGCTTGAGGCGGTCCCGGGAAAGAGAGACTTTCGGTAAAGGAATCATGTTCGAGGATTTCTTTCAGGACTTTTTTGGTCCAGGTATGGAGCAGTCATTTGGGCTGGGAGAAATAAAGTTACAGGTGGTCTCCACTTCCCCGTCTGGAATAGTAAAGATTACAGATATGACAGAAGTTGAGCTTTTACACGAAGCTGCAGAGATAACTCCGGAACAGAATGTTCCTACTGTCATGTATGAGGACCTTGGTGGAGTTAAAGAGGCTATCACCAAAATAAGGGAAATGATAGAGCTGCCTTTGAAGCATCCTGAACTTTTTGACAGGCTGGGTATTGACGCTCCAAAAGGAGTGCTGCTTTACGGGCCGCCTGGAACAGGCAAGACAATGCTCGCAAAAGCAGTTGCAAACGAAACCGATGCTTATTTTATCTCAGTCAATGGTCCGGAAATTATGTCCAAGTACTATGGGGAGTCAGAAAAAGGGATCAGAGACGTCTTCGAAGAAGCAGAGAAAAACGCTCCTGCAATCATTTTCCTTGATGAAATAGACTCCATCGCACCTAAGAGGGCTGAGGTGACTGGAGAAGTCGAAAGGAGAGTTGTAGCTCAACTCCTCTCCCTGATGGACGGGCTTAAAGCGCGCAAGAACGTGATTGTGATAGGGTCAACCAACCGTCCTGAAGCAATTGATATGGCACTCCGCCGTCCTGGTCGATTTGACAGAGAGATTGAGTTAAGGGTTCCGGACACTGAAGGAAGGCTTGAGATTTTCCAGATTCATACGAGAGGTATGCCTCTTGCCGAAAACGTAAATCTCATGGACTTCGCTCAGATAACTTACGGGTTTGTGGGAGCTGACATTGCTGCGCTTTGCCGGGAAGCTGCAATGAGTTCCTTGAGGCGGATTCTCCCGAAGATTAACCTCAATGAACCTGAAATTCCAAGCGAAATCCTTGACACACTTCGGGTCACAAGGGAAGATTTTGAAAATGCCCTTAAAGATGTCCAGCCGTCTGCTATAAGAGAAATCCTTATCGAAATTCCTAACGTGAGCTGGGAAGATGTTGGCGGCCTGGAAGGAGTAAAACAACTTCTGAAGGAGGCCGTGGAATGGCCCCTTAAAAGTCCGGAATCGTACAGGGATATAGGAGTTGAAGCTCCCAAAGGAGTGCTTTTATATGGTCCTCCGGGTACTGGAAAGACTCTCCTTGCAAAAGCCATTGCCCATGAGTCCGAAGCTAACTTCATTACTGCAAAAGGAAGCGATCTGCTTTCCAAGTGGTACGGAGAGTCCGAAAAAAGGATTGCTGAGGTCTTTACACGGGCAAGGCAGGTCGCTCCATCTATTATCTTCCTGGACGAACTTGACTCTCTTGCGCCTGTTCGCGGGGCTTCCGTAAGTGAGCCACAGGTTACAGCCAGGATCCTTAATCAGCTCCTTTCCGAGATGGATGGGCTTGAAGAACTCAGAGCTGTAGTGGTAATAGGTGCGACTAACCGTCCTGATATTATAGATCCGGCTCTTCTAAGACCTGGACGTTTTGATGAGTTAATTCTAGTTCCCGTTCCGGATGCGGGAGCTCGTAAGGAAATATTTAAGGTCCATACCGCGAAAATGTCGCTTGCAGAGGATGTTGATGTTGATAAACTCGTATCCATGACCGATCAGTATACAGGCGCTGACATTGCAGCCGTGTGCAAAAAGGCAGGAAGAGACGCACTTCGAGAAGACCTTCACGCTAAAGAAGTAAAGCAGAAACATTTCCTTCAAGCGATTGCTGAAACCGGGCCTTCGGTTACTCCTGATACCATGAAATATTACCAGGCTGTACAGAGTGGTCTGAGAAAACGGCAGTCAAAAGAAATAGAGACTCCATTTTATATCTGAGTGCGAGACAGGAAGTTTGGCCTTCTTTTTTCCTTTTTCCTGTCTTCCTTTCTCTTCTCTACTTTTTTATAAACATCCTGACCCCAGCTAACTCAAGTGGTGTAGGTGGAAATAGGGCCTTTTTCGATAAGTAGCGGCAGTGTAACAGTTTTTTTGTAAAATCACAAATCTCAAGAAGTTAGTGGGTGAAAAAGAGCTTCACATGACACCGGGGCCTATCACGCCAATAACTGCTTTTTTGTCAATACCTGAAGTTGTCAATTGATTACCTCATGCTCCTCCTACCGCTTTCCGGTGTCCCGAAGTTCATCCGAACTTACATCAGTCCGAGATCGAGGTTACATGTAGTATTCTTTTTAGGCACACATTTCTATTCTTTTTAGGTACACATTTCTATTTTAGGTACACATTTCCTCGATTTCTGACGGCAAAACCATTTGTAACCTGATCGCTTCTTGCCAGCGTCTCCAGAGGATAAACAATCCAGCAGCACCAATCGCACCCCACGCAATTAACACGCCTAAACCCTGGCCAAAGATAGAAGAAACGACAAGAGGCAGGCCGTCCCACATTGAATGTAGAATGGAAACGAGCAGATAAGCATTAATTACCTTCCAGTTAATGCGGAAGTTGCAGCTCTTGCTTTCCCTGAACAGCACACTGGCTAAAATAGCTGTCCATGTTCCGTGTCCCAGTGGAGAAAGCAGGCCCCGGATTAAGGTCACCTCCACTGTTGCCGAAATGCTCCCATGACTTTCCAGGAGGGCCGTAAAGGCGTAACCATTACTTTCCAGGGCTGCAAATCCCATTCCCGCTGCCGCACCCAGAATCAATCCATCCATTTCCGAGTCATGCCGTCTGCGGCGTGCAATCACCAGCACTCCCAGGATTTTAGCAAACTCTTCGATGAATCCTACTCTTAAAATTGCCCTGAGATCTAGCTGACTGATAAAAAATGGCTCCAGAAGAGCAGCAGCAATGATACCCAGCAGCCCGCCATATATAAAAGCCAGGGAGACCGTTGGCATTGTCAGGCGGCTGAGGTGCCTTCGCTCGTATATGAAAGCTACATAAGCGACAGGGACCATAAAGCTGCCGACCATTGCCAGAGTTGGAAAAAGGTTTGAGTTCTTCGTCAGCAGCAAAGTCACCAGTAAGAGAATGTAGAAGACTACTGCTGTGATTAGAACTTTTAACCATTCATTTCGTCGGACCACTGGCACAGGCGGCTGAACTTCCGTCGTACTGTCCATAATGTCCTCCTGTTTAATTTGTTAATCTTATTCTGCGACATCCAGATCCTGCTGTTTTCAAGGTCTGTTATCAAAGGCTAATTGGGCTCCTGAAATTTTCAGTAACCACATTCAAAGTGCCGCTGCGAATTCAAATTGCTTTCGTGACTACGCAGTCTGTTTTCTGTCTGCCCTTTATAGCCTGTTCTCCAAAACATCTTTCCCCATGGGATAAAATAGCATTAAGATGTAGCTTTTAATGTTAACCCTCCGATAGCTGTACCCAGCAAATTTTATTAAAATCGTGACGAGGAGTGACCCAGTGCAGTAAAGTATAGCCAGATCCTTGAAAGATAACTGGTTTAATGGTAACAATCGAGATCTTTGCTCTGTCAGGATAATCTTTAACCACCCGAACCTGTGATTTCCAGAAACTTGCTAAAGAGTCAGTCCCTGGGAAAGTAAGAAGATTTCTAAAGATATGGCTTGAGAAGTTTCACAGGCATTATATCTGGACCCAGGTTGAATAGATACAAGTTTAATAGATACAGGTTGAATAGATACAGGTTTAACAGATTCAGGTTGAATAGATACAGGTTTAACAGATTCAGGTTGAATAGATACAGGTTTAATTTTATGAATTAATATTTTTTTCCTGGCAGATGTGTTCTTAATTCCGTTAAAGTTTCTATTCCGCGCCTACGTAATTCTTTGAGGTTTTCCTGGTATACGACTGCTGCCGGCACTAATAGTAATGGAATAGTTGCTGCAACTTTAGCTCCTTCTGAAATAGGCAGCGCAGCTAACAAGCTTGATCCAGTAACACCATAAATAGGAACTATAGGAAACAACATAGCTAAACCGAATGCTCTTCTGAAATGGATGCCTAATTTTGCAGCCAGAAAACCATTAGACCCTATAACCACACCGATGCCGATACTTGGTCCTATAGTCCGAAACGGATTATATGATGGTCCGACATATAGTCCAAAATCAACGCCAAAAAAGGAAACAAGTCCATTGAATTGGTCCCTTTCCTGATTGGAGTTTCCTCCAAGCCCTGATACAACTATGCCAATGTCCAGTTGCAGAGGTCCTCTTTCTGCTCCCCTTCCGTCCATTATACCATTACTTTCCTTAAACGGTAATAAGGTTTACCTATATTCTGATTTTTCCAAAAAGCTGTGGCCTTATTTCGGTGACGAAGTTTGCATGCGCACTACTCTAACAGTTTTTCTATTCGGCAGGTCACTCACAATTTCATATTCAAATCCCATGACACCTAAATCTGTAACTTCCCCGCCGCCTTCCTCATATATTTCAATGAATCCTGATTAGAATATTGAACTCGCTTTCTGATTCTCGTTTTCTACAACTTTGATTTTTAAGGTACTTCCTTCTAATTTGTTAAAATTTATAACATGTCAAATATGATTAGAACAATTGCTTGCCGTTGGAAAAATCTACTATACTCGCATAAACCCTGCGGGATTAGTTCTGCAATCGAAGGAATATAGTGTTTTTTACGGACATATAGTTTTGATTTTCCAGTAATAGTGGGAAAAATGGGGACAAATTAGAGTAAATATTAAGAAACGCAGCAAATTGAAATTAGTGTGCTTAGTAATCAATTTTTTATTAAGTCAATTAAAGTGTTAATTGTTAGAGGCTTTGGTAGTACAAATTATATTGATGCTTATAAATTGTAAAGTTTGGAATTCAGTCGTTTGTGAAATTGCAGTTGTCTGTGTACTGCATTTTCTAGAGATTTATATACATATTTTAGAAAATGTGATCGCTTTTCAGTTTCAAGATAATTTGTAAATGGATAGTAATGTAGCTTGGAAGGTATTATATGACTGTAAGCCAAAAAATCGAAAACTCAAAGATCCTGTTAATGCCCGAATCAGGATCAGATAAACAACCAATTATGCTCACTGTCTCTTCAGATTTGATGAAAAATTACGAAGCTGGTTCGCCAGTAAGCATTGAAAACTCTTTTTGTGTAGCCCAGGATAGTAAAGGTGAACCAATCATTGTGTCGGTTGGATCCGATAAGCGACTTTATGCAATCACTCGTGATTCAGGAAGCAAAACTGGCTGGGAGCAGAACGATATTACGCCAAAGGTGGAAGACGAAAAGCCCGGGAATGTAGTTGCATTTGAGATGGTTCAGATGGGTTCTGGACCAATCGTATTAGCCTGCTCAGTTTCATCTTCATCGAACGCGAGCAAGACAACAATGTATGTCTCCTCACAATTGTTGAAATCTGACACAACTATTCAGTGGGACAATTTTGCTCAGTACTGGCACGTTCGACCTTTCCAGGTATCTGGATCAAGAATGACAAAGATCTACATGGGAGAAGATTCCTCTTCAACCACGTCCTCTGTACTTGCTGTGGTAGCAATTGAGAAAGATAACCAAGCTGAATATTATCGACTCAATACCAATCTTGAGGAAAGTGAGATATGGGAACATCTCACAATCCCAGAAAACGCGATTAAAATTCATTTTCTAGCGCTTGGCAAACAACGTGGATATCCAGGTGTCTACTCTCTTTATGACACTATATATGGGCAATCGTTGCAATTTACATCCTTTCCAATTAAACGATTTAATGGAAAGACATTCTCGATTTTTTTTCAACAGCCCTTCGGCAGCAAGATCAACAGCTTTGCCGTCCTGCCAAGTGGCAGCAGTAATGATAATGTCTACGCAGCAGGCGAGGGAGTTTATCTCTTTCGTAAAGGTGCCACCAAACCCATCACGATTGCAGAGAAGGACATAACTCCTACGGTTCAAACATTGCTCGCTCGTCAGGATGATAAGTCTGTAACACTCTGGATGGTCAACAGTGATGGGATGTTAGGGATGACAGTGTCACCTTTCTCTTCTCAGACTACATGGCAGCCAGTTCTGCAAATTTGTAGAGATGTTTCCCAGACTGCAGCGTTACGTAACCGTTATTACAAAGCTAATCAGCTGTTCATGGTCAGCAACACTAATCACCTAATTTACCTGTGGCAGGACCCAGAAAATACTCAGTGGTACGAGACTAATATTCCACTTTACGACACTGAAAATACGCTCAGCTTCGACTGTTATACAACACATATGTCTTTCCGCGATCAAGCTTCTGGAGTTCCCGTGACTGATATCGAGCTGAATCTAAAGTCGTCAGCCTGGACATACCTCAAAGTGAACGGGAAGGCTCACACTTTATTGGGTAATGCCAAAAATCAAATCACCCTCAAGCCAGATTTGGCAGGAAACATCACCATCATTAATAGAGTTTCAACCATCTCAACTCCAGTTTTCGAGTTGAGTGCTGAATGGTTGAAAAGTGTGGTTGATATTGACCCAGCTACCAAGGTGCGCAATACGTTATCCAGGATACAGTCTGGTGACGAGTTGCGGGCTGTGGTTCTAGCTGATGGGAATAAGCTGGTTTCAGATTCCGTAAGCAAAGAATCAGTTGATAGTGCAGCTAGTGCAATCAAAAAACTCACAGATATTGCCAACACGTTACCTAAGGATAGCGCCAGCAGATCTGTAAGCGGCGGAACAGGTGATCCTTCAAAACCTACTACCTTTGCGGCACTCTTACGCGATCCGACAGGAAGTAGTCGAAATCTGCTCTCTGCCTCGAATACTAAAGGTGATTACTTCTGGGGTATGCGTTTTGATGATGATAATGTGACCTATTACGAAGGTAGGGATGCACGCAAAACCATCGTTAATAGTAGCTTCAAGCTTGACTCAGTTAGCCCTGAACTGCTTGGTAGTTCACCAGCTCAGGCCCTGGCTTTGGATATCGGTGATATAGGAAATGCCATTCAGAGCGTTGCCGGTGATGTGCTCAAAGCACTTGAGAGCGGCATAGAAAAAGTGGGCGGATTTATTGTTCAGGTGGCCGAGGGCGTATTTGAGTTTATTGTTGAAGTTGGCGGTAAACTCCTTAAATTTGCAATCGAAACGGTAGAAATTGCGATGAACATTATCAGCTGGGTGTTTCAGAAAATTAAGGTTTTCTTTGAGGATCTCGTCAAGTGGCTCGGTTTCATGTTTGATTGGGATGACATCATTCTGACTAAGAAAATAATCGTTAACGTGACCAACCAAACACTCGAACTTGCCAAACACAAAATAGGTGATGCTGAGACTATTGTCAACAACTTTTTTGACGAAATCGAGAAAGAAATCGACAAGATCGGACCAATTCCAAGTGAAGTAAGCTCTCTGAATTTGCTTAGTGAAGGAAAGAAGTTCTGTGATTCCTACTCGGGTGCCCAAGACTTTTTGGATTCCGCTCCTGGTAATTTTGCAAACTACCATATTATGCAGAGCATGGAGGCATCGTCTAATTCAGATTTTTCTGTCAGCAGTAACACGGATCCACTAACAGTTTTCTTTACTCAGGTGGTCTATCCATTAGGTGAAGACATAGCAAACATAGTTTGTACCTTCACCAGAGATATCTATGATCTGTTCACCACTAATAACCTGACAATAGGTGAATGTTTCACCAAACTGAGTAAAGATATGCTCAAGCAAGTTATAGGCTTGGCTCGTACGACCATAAGCGGTCTCTTGAAAGTTCTTGAAAGTGCATTTTCGCTAATTAAAGAAATCGTTAACTCTACATTACGTATCCCTGTCCTTTCTGCATTCTACAAATTCATAAGTGGTGGTGATGACTTCTCATTGCTGGATGTGGTTTCCCTTATGCTTTCCATTCCGGTTACCATGCTCTACAAGGCGCTAACTGGATGCAGCCCTTATCAAAGAGGGTCTGGCAACCTGGAAAAAATGGGATATCAGGAGTTATTCGATGCTCTTAGCGATGATTCAACACAGCTAACAACGACACCACTCGCGACAAGGTCGAAGGCAGTTGATATTGCTTTATCTGAGGACGAAGTTATTGAAGTTACAGACTTACCAGTTTCTACAAGGTTGAAGGCAGTTAATATTGCCTTAGATGAGGAAAAAATTATCAACATGACAGAATCACCAGTTGAGAGAAAGTCGCAGGCGATTGATATTGCTTTAACTGAGATTAATGATAGAACAGGAGTAAAAATATACAAATATGTAGGTTATGCGGCTTACTTTTTTGCTGATGCCTATGCCTTATTTTTACGCTCCATCAAATATTCAATGGAGAAACTCCCCAAACCTTTGGAATATATTAATTTTTTACTTTCGCTTGTTAAAATAGCTGTTACTTTCCCATTTAAACTAAAAAGGAGTTTGGAAGACGATCTTTACAATCTTAGCTGGGGTACTTCTATTGCGATTTTCCTTGGCAGTTTCATCAAAGTAACTACACCTGGAGATAATGAAGGAGTGAAGGAAGGAGTTGAGGTATGGAATCTTATTTGTTTGCCAATCAGTGGTATTCTGGGATTAATGATATTGATAAACAAATTGATAGACCAAGTTACTGAAGGTCCAAATGCTGGGGAAATTTTACTTGACGTAGCAACTTTTGCTGAAACTTTTGTGCGCTCTCATGGTGGCATGTTAAATGCAGTGGCGACTCTCGATCCGGACAAAGAATCTGGTGCGATTTTCGCAGTTGTCTCAATCATAGAAGGTTTATTAGCAACGACGATACGCGGTGGCAGAACTGTAGCTATTTGCATATCAGAATGAGTTAACACGTTAAAACTGTAGACACATTTGTGCTAATTTGTTGAAAAATATTTGTCTAAGGAGGTAAAAAGAAATGAGTGAACAAAGATTAGATGTAATGGGTGTTTCTGGCCTTTCCAGTAAAACAATAAGTAAACAATCAATTACTAACAATAAAATATATTCGATGCAGGCGGTTTCTTCAAGCAAGAGTCCTGGAAACTGTATCACTGGCTACGACATGGTCGCAGCCATTACTCAGGATACTATCAATCTGCAGCTTTTGTTGCTCTGGGACCTTTTAGATGAAGAATGTAGAAAAATGAAATGGGAATACACATTAAAACATGGAAGGTTTACACTTAACTATTCGTTCGAGGGAGAGATGGATGCACCTGAGGTGATCCTGGGAACCAGTAAGGCGCCGAACTTCCAGGTTAAGCTGGCCCTTAATATTCCAGAGGGCACCCTTACTTATGGAGTAGGTGAAGACAAAGACTCTGTCACAATCAGTGACTGGAAGTACGTATTTGACGTTGACGTCAACTTTGCCCAGATCGAACAAGACCACATTCAGAACAGTATTGCAGTGCCGGATGTGGTCAAAAACATGTTACACAAATTCAATGATGAATGTTTCACTATCCGTCACCTGTTAATGGACTTTCAGAACGCAAACATTGCCAACTATGATGAAGTGGAGAGCAAAATAACTCTCTCAGAGGATTTTACAGAAGATGATTTGATTTCATTCCAGGCAGGTCTAACCAAATACTTCAGGGATCTGGCGGAAACAGACCATCCTTTTGTATTGGGTTACTCGATTGAAGAGAAAACACCTGATTCGGATCCATCTATTCCACCGACATTTACACCCACTGGTGGAACCTACTGGATATTTTTTGAAGAGGATGAATCTAAACGGTCACAAAGCACATTGAACTTTCTTTTGACTACTGATACTGTTAAGAAACCTCTTCCATATCCTACAAAGCCTAATTTCAATAACAATTGGATGAGCAGTAACGAGTACGACGGTAGATTTGTCCTTGCTAAGAGTCTTTTCTTTGGAGAATTCATCCTGCCTAAATTGCAGGAAGCGCTTGGCCATTATATCACTGGCTATCGAGACGGGGACAAATCATGTTTTGCATTTAACTCAGGACTTGAATGGACTGTGACCGAGTCCCCCGAAAAAGGTGGCTCCAGATGGAAATATACATATGACAAAACTTTTAATTGGGACGCAAAAGATGTTGAAGTATGGGCGGTAGTTAAAAACGTCCCAATCGAGGTCGACCACTCGATTACTAATAAATTCTGGTTTACCGTAGAGCTCGGAGAATCGACCAGTAGTAACACGTTACCAATCAAACTCAATGGTGAATTTTATGTCCATCATGAATTTCTATGCCATCCGCTGGGTTTCACTAATGAAAGGATGTCATTAAGCGCCAAAGTGGGATGGGAAGGAACTATCGATGTCACATGCGGGACACAGGGTGTCATCGAGCTGAAGCCATCCATAAGTTTGAAAAAAACAGATATCAATCATGATGGTAATTTTTGGGGAGATATCGACCAGGCTTTGTTAGAAAGCAATGTTAAAGGTCTGGAAACCGTCGCAAACTGGATTAAATCTCAATATGAAAAAGAAGTCAATAATTTGTTAAATTTGTTCGCACCACTGGGGAACCGATTTGTACTGCCCGCTGGAGGTGTCTTTGCTTTTAAAAACCCACAGTTCGACGACTTCCAGAATCTGCTTTTTGATATAACATATAAAACTGAAGGCTTACCATCAGACACGGACAGTGAGGTCGTCTCAAAAAAAGATCAGATTACCCTCCCAATAGATGAAAGAGGATCTAAATCCCTTCCAATAAAGACCCTTCCAATAAAGACCCTTCCAATAGAGATTATTGAGAAAGCTGAGGAGCTTTAAGTAAAGGTCTCCGAGGAAACTGCTGAAGTCCGTGCTATTAATGAAGTAATTCCCGAGTGCTAGGAGCTTGAAGATCTAATTAAAGAAGCCGGGGCCGAAGTAGAAGAGGGGAAAGTTATAGACAAAATAATAGAAGCAGAAATCAAAGAAGAAGCTGAAGAAGAGGCTTTTGGAGACAAAACTGACACCAGTCAAAAAAGATCAATGAATCAAACATGAAAATGCTATGATAAAAAATCAAATGGGATACGATACTCCGAATTAGGACTTACGCACTTGAGGAACAAAATCAATTATGGCAAAGACTGTGGATTAAAGTCACGTTTTAGACATTTAACGGTCCAATGCTGTTGATTTTTCAGTCCAACTGCGTAAGTCCTATGAATATTAGGTAATGGTAAAGGGCATGATTCCAAAGGGATTAATTCTTTAATTAAGAGACATTTTTTTATTTCTTTTTTTTCGATCTATTTTCTAAATGAGATCACCCTAAAGCCATTTAATCTTTAGTTGTTAGAGGCTATTGTTGTTAGAGGCTGCTCGTTGGTTACTTTTAGATCTCTTGGAATTATAGGGTTTTCGGATTTTGGTTCTTGAAAGACGGAAACCAATTCCCGCTATTACTCACTATAAGACAGTCTTGTCTTTTATGGAGTTTGCATGCGCACTACTCTAACAGTTTTTCTATTCGGCAAATCGTTCACGATTTCATATTCAAACCCCATGGCGCCTAAATTTGTGACAAACCACTTAGGAATATGACCGCAAATGACGTCCAGTCTGTTAAATTCTCCATTTTCCAGATAGGGGATCAGAATTTTCTTTGAAGTCAAGTCTGGATTTTTAAACATGACGTCTTCTATATTAATCGAAAAATCACCTTTATTCACATCGGGTTCCAGAAATTGCATGATGTCAAATTTTGGCGGTTCTTTCTGGCGTTCTTCAATTGTTTCAAGCATTTCTTTTTTGATTGAATCAAGAAGATCCGGCACATTACCTTCCACAATGAATATGTCAAATCTCGCTGCTTGAAAAGTCCCGGACGCTATTCCTGGGATTTCACTTGCAACAATTGCTTTTATGTCGCCAAGCTGTTTTATTGTATCCGCTACAGCCGTTCGTACCGCAGCCATGCCTTTCGCGTTGAAAACTTGATTTTCAAACCGGGTCATAACTTTCCATTCCCCGCCGTCTTCCTCATATATTGCAATGAATCCTGGTTCGAATATTGAACTCGCTTTCTGGTTCTCGTTTTCCACAACTGCTATTTTCAAGGCGCGTCCTCCTATCGTGTTGAAATTTATGAGATTCGGAATGTGATTAAAACAATTGCTTACCATTTGATTATTACTCGATTTATATAAGCTCTGCTGGACTCATTTAGCAACCTGTGATATATCGTTTGTGGACGCGTTTTCAGTCCATTTTATCAGGCGAACAATGATCCTTTTATATCTTTTCGGAACGCGCCGACTATCTGTTTTAGAGAAACAATGCCGACTATCTGTTTTAGAGAAATAATACCGACTATCTGTTTTAGAGAAATAATGAACTGTGAGATTTCCGGAAAAAAACATTGACTATAAACAAAAAAACCAGAACAGATTAAAGCCAGAACAGATTAACTCCGCCAAAGGATATTGCAACCGGGGATGGAAAGCTGCATAGAACTGGAAACCACATGAAAATACAAAGTCTGTTTATCGAAATCTTTGTGATAGGTTTCAGGTTAGAAAGCGAATACAATTTTCCGAATAAAAACCCCAAATCCTGTGAATAAAAAATCTGAAATCTGTAATCGTTACAATAAGAGAGCATCAGTTACTTTAATTTAAATTTCAGAAAAAAACCAGGGTTATCCAGGTATCGGTGACTTTGAATTCGTTTAACTTTGAGGTTATTTAACTTTGAGTCCATTTATTTACTTATTTAATTCTCCCAACACACAGAACCTGGTCTTTCCACTGGATTCAGGAGCTTTTCCGCAGTTATTCAGGAGAAACTCAGGCTTTTCTTCGGATAGTTCAAGTTTTTCGGCATTCAGGCAGAAGTATTCCCCTTCAAATCGGAATTTCCTGAAAAGTTCGCAGGTTTCACAGAGGCAGCCCTGTTTTTTTCCCTGTTCCAGATGTTTGCCCCTGGAGCAAAACATCCCTGCACCGCCTGAATAAGAAGGACAGTTTTTGCAGGTGCAGGCTTTAAGGTTATGGTATGAGCCGCAGATCCCGAAGTATCTTCCAAATTCTTCCCTGGTCTGCTGTACAATGTCAGATGTTTTCTCCCCGGATTTTTCCTTTTTCCAGGTATCTTCTTTATTTCCTGCTGCGAGTCTGGAACTCAGAACATTCCTCCTGTGTGCAGAAAGACATGATTTATAAGATGTCAAAATATATTATATATTGCTTAAGGATTTGAAAAGTGTATATTACCTGAGGCGGTAAAAAGATTTTGTATCCAGAAGGGTTGGTGGAGAGGTAGTAGCTATGGGATTCAATCAACTGGCTGAAAGCGACGAACTGATTCTTGGTGAAGCACTGGAAAGACAGCAAGTTCTGGAAACCGTAATTAATAACAGTCCTGTTATGGCTTTTCTCTGGGCTCCGGATAAAAAATGGCCTGCCAGGTACGTTTCGGAAAACGTAACCCAGCTTGAATACAGCGCAGAAGATTTCCTTACAGGAAGGATGGTGTATGCAGACATAGTCCACTCCGAGGATATAGATAAGGTTAGAAAGGAACTTACCCGATGCTGTGAGGCTGGAAATGAAAGCTTTGTACAGCGGTACAGGATTCTTACCGGAAAGGGGGAAGTCCGATGGGTAGAAGAAAAGACCTTTATCCAGCGTGATGAAACTGGAAATGTAGTGAATTTTCAGGGAATAGTCAGGGACATTACTCAGGAGATTAAAAATGAAAAGGCTCTGAAGGATGCTCTTCAAAGCCAGAAAGCCCTCATGGAAAAACAAAAAGCTCTCCTTGAGCGGCAAAAAGTCCTTGAAACCGTAATTAACAATAGCCCGATGGTAGTGTTTCTCTGGAAAGCTGAAAAATACTGGCCTACGTTATATGTGTCTGAGAATGTCAGGCAGTTTGGGTACGCTCCAGATGACTTCCTTTCCGGAAAAATCCTTTACGGGAAGATAATTCATCCCGAAGACCTGCTCCTTGTGGAACTCGAACTTGAGGAAAATTGTGAAGAAGGGGGAAAGGAATTCAACCGCCAGTACCGGATTCTTACTCAGAATGCTGACGTCCGCTGGATTGACGAGAAAACCTTTATCCAGCGCAATGAGGAAGGAGAAGTTACTCATTTCCAGGGCATTATAGAAGATATAACCCGAAATGTAAAAAGATCCTGACCTGTAGACTGAAATCAGGGAAGATCAGAAGCAATCTTCAGGCTTTAAGGGTCGGAATTGAAGTGATTTTCATGCGTCTTCGGTTAAGTAAGGGATTGTGAAAACTACGTCCAATCCCACGACATTTATTAAATAATTTAACAGTTGTTGTTACATATTTTAATATTCGCTGACTGGAACAGGTTATATATTTTATACAAAGAGATGAAAATTTAAAGCCGGTTTCTAATGAAAACTTGATAGTTTTTTGCCACGAAAATTCCTTAACCGATAACCAATGAAGTGATTTTAATTATTTTCGGAATTTCATGAGTAAAAGTAAATTTCATGTATTTGCTGAAAATTTAAAAATAGATCTAAGTTTCAAAAACGACTTCAAGCAATGGATTAAACTGTATAACTGTATGGTAAAATTGTTGCACATTTTTCGAGTTGAAAAAATTCCATTGTATTTAAAGAGGATACCTTTTTTATCTTTCAGGCCCAGTTTAATTATATAAATATATATAAAGTAGATAAAAAACTCAAGTACTTTCCAGAGTCGCTGAATTCCCATGAGATTGAGTATGTTTTATATGGCTGCTGTTACGGAACTATTATAAAGTATAAAGCCTGAAAACCGTACAATCTCAAAAAACAGTATAATTTAAAAGCAAGTAGAGTATAAAGGATACAAAATATTATTAAACTATAATATTATACTAATTGAACTATAATATTACACAAATATTACACAAATCCGAAATCCAGATTATACTGAAATAAATCCCAGGTTGTACTAACCTGAAACGGACGAAGCATAAAGCAGGCATCCGAATTATTCAAAATACCATACACAGGAAAAATTATCATAAACAGGAGTAATTTAATGTATCATCTTAAATGTATCGAATGCGGTGCAGAGTATTCCAAAGACGAAGTAATCTATACATGCAGCAAATGTGGTGGGCTGCTTGATGTAATTTATGACTATTCCTCAATAAAAATTGACATGGAAAAACTTAAGACCGAATGCCCTTCGGTCTGGAAGTACGCAAAACTTCTTCCTATTGAAAGAGAGCCTGTAACTATCAGAGAAGGCGGAACTCCCCTCTACAAATGCGACCGTCTAGCTGAAAAAATCGGAATTAAAGAGCTTTATGTAAAACATGAAGGTATGAACCCGACGGGCTCTTTTAAGGACAGGGGTATGACTGTAGGAGTTACAAAAGCACTTGAACTTGGCATGAATACCGTTGCCTGCGCATCTACAGGAAACACTTCGGCAGCCCTTGCAATCTATGGGGCAAAAGCCGGGATTCCTGTAATAGTACTTTTACCTGCAGGAAAAGTCGCTCTTGGAAAAGTAGCCCAGGCTCTTATGCACGGAGCAAAGGTCCTCAGCATTCGCGGAAATTTTGACGATGCGCTTGCCCTTGTACGTACTCTTTGCTCCCAGGAAAAAATCTATCTCTTAAACTCGATCAACCCCTACAGGCTGGAAGGCCAGAAAACTATCGGTTTTGAGATTGCAGACCAGCTCGGTTTCAAAGTACCTGACAGAGTTGTCCTGCCCGTAGGAAATGCAGGAAATATTACAGCTATCTGGAAGGGCTTCAGGGAGTTTAAGAAGCTTGGCATAACGGATTCGCTCCCAAAGATGACCGGAATTCAGGCCGCAGGCTCCTGCCCGATTGTAAATGCCATAAAGAGTGGGGCTCCTGAAATAACTCCAGAGGAAAACCCCGAAACCGTTGCAACAGCAATCAGGATAGGAAACCCTGTTAACGCGAAAAAGGCCCTTGCTGCCATCAGGGAATCCAGTGGGACTGCAGAATCCGTTACTGATGAAGAAATCCTTGCAGCCCAGAAAGACCTTGCAAGGCTTGAAGGAATAGGTGTCGAGCCTGCAAGTGCAGCTTCGGTTGCAGGGCTTAAGAAACTTGTTGATATGGGTGTTATAAGCAGAGACGAGACCGTTGTCTGTATTACTACGGGACACCTGCTTAAAGACCCGCAGACTGTAATTGACGTCTGCGAAAAGCCTACTGTTGTGGATGCAAATATAGAAGCCATCCGGAAAGCTATCTTTGGAAAGGCAGAATAAGATCTGAAAACCGCTAACATTAGGAATAATAGTGGAATAAATAATAGTGGAATAAATAATCGTAGAAGATAATAGTGGAATAAATAATCGTAGAAGATAATAGTAGAAAGATTGACCTGACCGAAATCCGGCTCCTTCAATCCTTCATGGTTTACTGGGAGAGGTTATAACTCCCAGAAACCTCTTACTGTTATTTAGATTCAGACTGTTATTCAGATTCAGACGGTTTATCAAATTCTTTTGGTAATATCAAATTTAATCGAATCAAATTTTTTCAATATAAGAATAATCAATGGGCGTGAACATGAATGGAGCAGGATTATAAGCCTCACGAGATCGAAAAGAAATGGCAAAAAAAGTGGAATGAGAGCCAGATTTTCCAGGCCGAGCCCGATAAGCGAGAAAAATTTTTTATAACCATCCCTTACCCCTACCTGAACGGGAACCTGCATGCAGGGCATACCCGGACCTTTACCATAGGGGATGTTGTTGCAAGGCATAAGCGGATGCTCGGGTATAACGTGCTTTACCCTATGGGCTTTCATGTGACAGGTACACCCATTGTGGGTCTTGCCGAACTGATTGCAAATCGGGACCCTCAGACCATGGACGTTTATGAGCGCCTTCATGGAATTCCCGGAGACATTCTGCCAACGCTCGATACACCTGAAAAAATTGTTGATTATTTCAAGCTCGAATCAGAAAAAGCTATGCGTAATATCGGGTACTCCATTGACTGGAGACGTAAGTTTACGACGACTGACCCGACATATAAGAAATTCATAGAATGGCAGTATATCCGGCTTGAGGAGAAAGGTCTGATCGTAAAAGGCTCCCATCCGGTAAAATGGTGCCCGAACGATAATAACCCTGTAGAGGACCATGATATTCTGCATGGGGAAGAAGCCACTATTGTTGAATATACGCTGATCAAGTTCCGGTATAAAGACCTGGTCCTGCCCTGTGCAACCCTCAGGCCGGAAACAACGTACGGTGTAACTAACCTGTGGGTCAACCCTGATGTGACTTATGTAAAAGCAAAGGTCACACTGGACGGAAATGAGGAGTTCTGGGTTGTCAGCAAAGAAGCTTTCAGAAAACTGACTTTTACGGACCGGACAGTCGAGTATATTGAAGACATGCCTGCGGAATCCATAATAGGAATAAAACTCACAAACCCGGTTACAGATGACGAAGTAATTTCCCTTCCTGCATCCTTTGTCAGGCCTGAAAACGGAAGCGGAATAGTAATGAGCGTGCCTGCCCACGCACCTTTTGACTACCTGGCCCTTCGCGACCTTTATGATGTTGACCTGAGCGAGTACGGGATAACCGAAGACCTCAGGAAAATCAAACTGATTTCCCTTATCAAGGTGCCTGAATTTGGAGAATTCCCTGCAAAGGAAATCGTTGAAAGCATGGGAATTACAAGCCAGAACGACCCGAAAGCCGAGGAAGCTACAAAGATCGTATACAGAAGGGAGTTCCACGGTGGAGTACTTAAAGAGCTTACAGGAAAATACGAAGGACAGGCTGTCTCCAAAATCAAGGATATCCTTACAAAAGACTTCATCAGCTCAAACGCCGGGGAGATCTTTTACGAATTCAGTGAACCTGTTGTCTGCCGCTGCGGCACTTCCTGTGTAGTAAACATGGTCAAAGGCCAGTGGTTCCTTAATTATTCAAACCCCCAATGGAAAGCAAAGGTCTATAATTGCCTGGACCAGATGCGAGTTATTCCCGAAGAGTACAGGGTCGAGTTTGAAAACAAGATTGACTGGCTTAAGGATAAAGCCTGCGCCCGCAGAAAAGGCCTTGGAACTCACCTTCCCTTTGATAAGGAATGGCTGATTGAATCCCTTGGGGATTCGACAATTTACATGAGCTATTATATTATTGTCAGGTTTATCGAAAGTGGAGAACTGAAGATAGAAAACCTTACCCTGTCATTCTTCGACTACGTCCTGCTTGGAAAGGGCGATCTGGCAGCAGCCAGTGCGGATACTGGCCTCAGTCCTGAGCTTCTTGAAGAGATCCGCAGGCATTTCAATTACTGGTATCCGGTTGACCTGCGTTCTTCAGGCAAAGACCTTGTCCCGAACCACCTGCTTTTTTTCCTATTCCACCATGTAGCCCTCTTTGAAGAGGAAAAGTGGCCTAAAGCTCTTGCAGTAAACGGCTTTGTCTCTCTCGAGGGACAGAAAATGAGCAAGTCCAAAGGCCCGATCCTGACAATGGAAAGCGCAGTAAGCACTTACGGAGCGGATATAACAAGAATGTATATCCTTTCCACAGCCGAACAGACACAGGATGCGGATTGGCAGAAAACAGGTATCGAGTCTGCCAGAAGGCAGGTGGACAGGTTCTATTCTTTTGCAAAGAATGTCATAGAAAGTGGAAAACGTGCAGATCTGAGCACCGAGCTAAAGCAGATCGACCGCTGGATACTCTCGAGGATACAGAACTATATCCGGGATACAAATGCAGCCCTTTACTCTATCCAGACAAGAGAAGCAATCCAGAACTCTTTCTTCCTGCTGCAAAACGATATTAAGTGGTACCAGAGAAGGGGAGGAGAGACCCTGCTCTACTATGTGCTGGATAACTGGGTCAGGCTTATGTCTCCTTTTACCCCGCATCTCTGTGAGGAAATATGGGAATCAATGGGGCATAAGGACTCGGTCTCTCTTGCCCAGTACCCGCTATATAATGAAGATCTGATAGATGACGGTGCGGAGCTTGCCGAAGAAACGATAAAGGGAACCCTGGAAGACATTGAAGAGATTATAAGGGTAACAAAGATGATCCCGCAGAAAGTCCACCTCTACACGGCTCCTGCCTGGAAAGCCGAAGCGATAAGGTGCGCCTGCGAGATGCAGCTTGAATGCTCTCTCGAAGTAGGTACCCTTATTAAAAAGCTGATGGTAAACCCCGACTTCAAACGCTTCGGCAAGGAGATCCCGAAGTTCGTACAGAAAATCGTTCCGGAGTTCAAAAGCGGAAGCTCAGACAGGTATGAAATCCTTACAGGCCCTGATATTGATGAACAGGCTCTCTTGAAAGAATCGGTTTCCTTCATGGAAAAAGAGATTGGATGCCCTGTTGAAGTCCACAGTGCGGATTCTCCTGCCTTTGACCCTGAAAAGAAGTCAAGGTTTGCAGAACCACTCAGGCCTGCAATTTATATTGAAGGAAAAAAGAAAGAAGAGTAAAAGTCGATAAATAGGAGAACTTGATCAAGCTGCTTTATCTAAAACCAAAAAACCTTTACAACCATAAAAGATGCGAAAAGCACTGAGAAAATGTGCACCGCATTTACTTTCCTTTTTTCTTTTTTTCAGTAATTTTTTGCACGTTTATCTTTGTGCTCTTTAGTGTCATACCAGAGAGACTCTGGGGTTATATTTCTTTTGAAAAAAGATATGCCCTCTTTGTGAAGCCAATATTTTCATAGAATTTATGTGCATCTTCACGGTGAAATGCTGAATCGAGTTCGATTAGTTTGCATCCTTTTTTCTTTGCGGCAGCAATAGCAGTGTCTAATAACTCAGTGCCAAGATTCATGCGTCTAAATGATTTGTCGATTATCAATTCATTTATATGTCCTACTAGATCTTCCTGCCAGAGACTCTCTCTAATTATCAAAGAACAGAACCCGGCTACTTTATCATTAACTTTAGCACATAGATAGATACTATCTTTAGATTCAATGCCATTGGAAATTATTTTCATTAATGCATCGCAGTTCAATGTTTTGTCGGGCCAAAGCTGCTTAAGAAGCTCGATAATCTCATCAAAATCACTTAATACAACTTCATAGATCTCAGCAATCATCTATCCATCCTCCAATTTTGCAACCACAAAAACTTTTGTTTTACGATAACATTACTTAAATCCATAAGAGTATAAAAAAAGGCAGTTAGAGATGCTCCATTATCGGTGTTCTACGTATTTTAGTATCAGAGCTCATCCCAAAACTTAAAATTGCTTCTCTGAATTTCAAATGTTTAATGATCTAGTTTTGGCTCATGGAAATGGTTCTGAAACTCTTTTTATGTGAAAATAAAATTGGTTATGGAATGAGCTTTCAGTATTAAAAAATGGAAAGTATGAAGATAAATATCGTCTACCCAGGTCATAGAACGCCGTTTTATATGGCACTATTCACTTTAAGACACTCTCTCAGAGACGGTTATTCTCTATAAGGATTTTCAGTCCCAATTATAGGTTATAGGCTTCTGATAAGTCAACAAAAATTTCTATTACTGTTAGTAGTAAGCGGTAATTAGGTTTAGACTGCCTGTAAAAAATAGGGAAAACAAGTGGATAGAAACAAGTGGATAGAAACAAGTGGATAGAAACAAGTGGATAGAAACAAGTGGATAGAAACAAGTGAGTAGAAACAAGTGGATAGAAACAAGTGAGTAGAAACAAGTGGATAGAAACATGTGGATGGAAAAAATGCTGGCTGGTTGGATAAACAGTTCCACTGATCCCCAAAGTCGATAAAATCCAGATATTCGAAAGTGTTCTTTAACTGACCCGACAATGCCTCTCAATAAACAAAAAAGAAATTAGAGTGGAGTGATAATGAAACAACAAAATATAATTGAAAATGTACTTGAAAAAGCAGGCAACAAAAACTTAATTAATGAACTTACAATCAGGCTGTCACAATCTGAAATTAATACACTTCTGCTTGCTCTTTCAAAAGAAATAGCAAACAAAAACACTCCTAATGATATCTTAAACAAGTATAAATATAACCGATTTGTAAAGCCATCTGAACTTAGTCCTATTAAGGTGAAGCAAGTAGAAATTTTAATGCTCGAAATGGCTGAAGCCTCAGGTTTTTCGTCTATTTTGCTTTCTCCTGCAAGCCTTTTGGGAAGCTGTTCTGTTATAGCTAAAGTTGATCAAAACAATGTTATCTCCGCAACAAGAGGGTTGGAGCTAATTGCAGATAGCACCAATATGCTCGCCATATACCTTGCAAATGGAATAAAGAATAAAACCATTGATAACACAAAAAGTCCTGTCCATTTATCCGCAACCTGCAGAGTTACTCGCGGACAAATGTATAAGACTGACGAATTTGTTTCTCATTTTAGCTTGTTTACTATTGTTAGTTCTGGCAAAAACACAGGTTCTTATGGTTTTGAAAAGGATGCAATAGCCAGACATATGCAGTTTTATATAAACTATTTCGAAGAGAAATTAGGGCATAAACTCACAGTAACTCTGAACGTAAGAAATGGCTATACTGATAAAATTGGATTTATTGATAGAATTCATTGCCATCTTCGCGAGATATATCCATATACTGATTTTATCATGAATGTAGAAGAAACTGAAAACAGTTACTATCAAGGTATTAATTTCAAGATTATTGTTGAAGGTATAGAACTTGTAGACGGTGGCTTCGTTGACTGGACACAGAAGTTACTTGGCAATAAAAAAGAACGCTTACTAATCAGTGGAACAGGAATTGACTTACAGCTTATTACTGGAATGCTGGACAAGATAATTTGATAGCTTGGTAACTGAAACTTGTAACGCATTTTCCGCAGTAAAATTTACAGATTTTGTATTTATTAGGACTTACGCAGTTGAACTGAAGAATCAACAGCATCAGACAGTCAACTGCCTAAAACGTAACTTTAATTCACAGTCTTTGTTGTAATTGATTTTGTTCCTCAAGTGCGTAAGTCCTATTTATTAAAAAATCATGCGGGTACTTTTAATAAAATTTCTACCATTTATGAGGATTTCCGTCATTGACCCATCTAAAAGAAGAAAATTACAGGTTTTTTGGGTCATTATAACATTATCTGCTATACTGGATCGTTCTTGCAGGTCCGCCACATAAACAGGCAGAAGGTCATTATTGAAGGGAGGTCATTATTGAAGTTTGAGTGAAATGGTTCCGATGAACAGGAAAATTTTCATTGAGTCAGGAAGCATTTCTCATAAATTTTTTTCTTAATAAACAAGTGAATTCCTTCTAATTTATCAGCCAGGCTGAAAGTATAGGTCTATGGCCGAATCCGGACTTTCAACATATTCTAATCTTTTTATTTTCTCGTTTTGCCAGATCAATAAAGCAATCATAGAGATCATTAATCCGGAGATTAGAAACATAAGGGCAATCCCCCTGTTTTCTCCTGTTCCAGTAATAAGACCTGCCGTTTCAACCAGTAGACCATCCACCTCTAAAAGGGGGTTGAAAACTTTATCGGCTAAAAAACCTGCAACTGCAAAAGCCATTATGGAACCAAGATAAGTAATCATGGAAATGAGAGACCATACGCGCCCCTGTTTTCTATTGTCAATATTTTTTCGAATTAAGACCTCAATAGAGGTGTTAATAAAAGGCAAAGTGGCAAAAAACATGAATCCTGCTAGAGTAACAAATATGATATTCTTTGAAAGTCCTAAGTTTGCAAAGAATATACCTGACAGGAATAAAGAGATAGATAATGTTTTTGCATACCTGTTCTTGCTGCCAAATACTCCAATAAACAAGCTTCCGATTAGTATGCCTGAAGCACATATTGATTGAGAGATCCCCACTGTTTTTACTGTTGTTAAGCTCAGCAGCAGTGGAATAAAAAGAGACTGAAGCAATCCGACAAAAAAAAGTGTGATCATGGTAATAATAACCAGATTAACTACGCCTCTATTATTAGAGAACTCTTTCATTCCCTCTTTAAGGTCCGCTATGATATTTTGTTTATGCTGGTCTATTTTTACCTTGCCTGAAATATTTCTTATCCAGATGACAATTGAACTGGAAATTAAGAGAGTGGTGGTATCGATTAAAAATATAAATTTAATATCAATTATTGTTAACAAAATTCCGGCTAAAAAAGGAGAAATTAAATATTGAGCAGAACTTGCTAGCTGCACCAGCCCACTTGCTCTGGCATATTGAGCTTCAGGTAAGAGGTCAGTAATTAAAGCTTTATAGGCTGGTTCCTGAAAAGCCGAAAAAACAGAACTTGTTGCAATTCCAAAGTAAATTTGCCAGAGTTGAATGTTTCCTTTTAGCATCATAAAGAATATGAAAAGAAGCCCAAGAGTTGCTCCTAAGTCTCCTAAAATCATCATTAAACGTCTGTCGTAACGGTCTGCCAGTATCCCTCCATAGGGCTTTAGCAGAAAGGGCGGTAAAAAGACACACATTAGTATGAAAACATAGCTGGAAGTAGTATTTGTTTGCTGATATACGTATACCCCTAAAGAGAAAATGGTAAGCCCGGTGCCTATTACTGAGATAAATTGTCCAAACCAGATAAATAAAAATAAGGAATAAAGATTTTTTTTGTTCAACCGTCGTTTTTTCGGATTCGTCTGTCATTTAGTGAGCCTCATAAACCGGATTTTGAGTTCCAGGAGCGAGATTTTGAGTCTCAGGAATAGGGCTTACTTTTGAAAAAAACATCTCTTTGTCTAATACAATAATAATAGCAATAATTACAGTAATAACCAGAGTCTCAATGCACTTGGTCGTCTGAGTCATATTCAGTGCTTCCTGGAAGATATTTATAATAAAGTGAAAGAGAATTGCTGCAGGAATACTTTTTCCATTTTTAATGCATACCCAGCTGACAAATACTCCCATAGGGATAATGCCGACAAAAAAGTTCACCGCATACCATATGTTTTCATGATAAATTTCATATTGATAAAAATGGTTGACAAATATCAGAGGGAAGTGCCAGAGCGACCATAGTATACTGAAAATTACTGAAGCCGTAAAGTAGGTGTATCGGCTCTGCAGACTGTCAAATGCATACCCTCTCCATCCAAGCTCTTCAAAACATGCGGTAAGCATAAGAAAAATCAATACCGGTATAGACCCTGTGGAAAAAGAGAAACCATTAGCAAGTTGAAATTGCGAAATTGATCCTCCAAACGGAAGCGAAAGTAAGATAGATATGATAACAGTGATAGGCATTATCAAGAAAAATAGTGGAAGCATTCTTGGTTTTATTAGCCTGAGGTTGATAAGCCTATTAATAAACTCCCTTTTTAAATTCGAATTTTTTGACGTAAAAATCATAAAATGTGAGATCAGAAAAGGTACCACCAACCCAAGAAGCGTAAATAACAAATAAAGTCCATTTTTATCATCCTGAAAACTTAGATATGCTCCTGCAAACCAGAAAGCATAAGTTACGATAAAAGTCGCAGCAAAATAGACCTGGGGCTTGTATCTGTAGTCAGAGACCATTTATATATTCCTCCAAATTTAAAAATTCACTGCATAGTTTCTATTTTTCAACTCAATGCAGTCTTGACGCCAAAAGTAACAAATTGTTCTTAATTTTGTTATCTTCGACAAAAAATGTAGTAAATTCCATTAATTTATTGAATTGTTCATAATATATACATTTTTTTATCTGGTGATTATATTGTATTCTGAAACGTGAGGATGAAATGTAAAAAAGCAGGCTCTGATTGGACGTAATAAACGCAGATTCTGATTAAACATAATGAAAAAAACATCTGGTTGAAAATAATGAAAAAAACGTCTTATGTTTCGTGCATCAAGCTTGCTATTAACCTTATTTAATTGCACAAAAAGCATGATGCACCACTAAAAGTGTTTTGGAAACAACATCAACTAACTAATAATATGCGAACTGCTTCCAGGTCTTCCATTTTTATAAAAAGCACAATATATCTCAATCTCGCACACTATATATTCCTCAAGAAAGTGGTAATAATGCATACCCGAAATCCTGACGAACTGACAAAAAATAGATAGGTAGAAAAATAGATAGGTAGAAAAAGTTGACAATACATTTATAATTAAAACCACTGGCCAAGAATTTATTATCTGATTCATGATGCGACTTTAAGACATTCCGCAGCTTTTTGGGGAATCTAAGGCTTATAAGGTAATAATTAGCTGGTTTTCTTCTGTGTATCTCAAAAAGAGTTCAGCCACTTCTTTTGAACAGATAAATTCGATTCCAGGGATCACTTCTTCTTTCTTAAGCCCAATCATATCAGAGGCAAGCTGGCAGCATTTAAACTCTACTCCCATATCGATGCATTCCTGAACAGTAGAATCATATTTTGGTGATCCTCGGTTTTTATCTTTTTTTGCAAGTAGCACTCCCATAGGTCCCCAGAGAATCACCAGTACTTTGAATCCCTTACTCCGGTAATACTTTGCAAATTTGAGAGTTTCCTGCGGGCTGGTGCTTTCATACACCATATTTTTAAGTAGTAATAATACCTTTTCGACTTTTGCCATAGAACTCCAGGTCTAAATTGATACCGGATAGTTATATTAAACGAAAACAAAAATTTTTCTTTTCCATCATTGGATTTAACCTGTGTTTTCAGGAAGGAAATTCGAACGTCCTTGAAACGATGCCTAACCATCTTCAGGAAAAAAATGGAGGAATATGAAGAGATTTTGAACCTCGTATAGAGGCTCCAACTTTGATTCTTTTCTGTTTCAATGCTTTTTCGATGCTTGAGAAAAAGTTCTGGAACGTTTTTCTCCTGGTAATACTTCTGGTTTATACCGTTGATGCTGATTTCTCAGTACCTTCCAGATAAGTTTTTGAAGCGGTAGTTGTACTCTATTTTTTCAGCTGGGATTAACATGTATCTATTCAGGAGGTATTTATTCAGGAGGTATTCGGGAAGTTTAAGCTTAATTTTTGTTTCCTTCGTTTCTCAGTAGTCACAAGTAATTAAACTGGCCAATACATTTACTTCCAATCCCTTATTATCGTAGTCTCTTTATATAAATTTAACAAAACTGATAACAAGTTTGAGCTTTAAAGGTAACAGATACTTGATCAAACTCATTAAACAAGAGCTAAATCATTAAACAAGAGCTCATCATACACGGTATATGTCAATGCAAGTAGATACAGCCAATGCAAGTAGACACCGTCAATGCAAGTAGACACAAAAGCAATATGGAGATCTCAATAATAAGTCCCAGCTAATTGAAAAGTATAATTTTAGCTTGGTTTTTTACAATGAGGATAATAACGTTCCAGATAAACCCATCTTTTGCGCTCTTCTAAAACAAGAAAATCTGATGAAAAATGTCATAAATTATCCTGGTAAAGCGGGAGTCTTAGAATGAATATTGCCTGGATAAAAAAACTAACTTTATTTCAAATATCAACAGACTTGAATCTTTAAAAATCAAATTTAATTTTTAAATACATTTATTACGCATAAATACACAATTAGTAAACGGACAATGCAGATTAGCCAATGTATTGTCAAAATTACGGCAGATAATAATAAGAAAATGGAGGAGATAAAATGTATCAATGCTTTATAGTGGAACATTACCTTAACAAGGCTGTAGACGTTTACTGCGGTGGACCAGATATTTTCAAGGGAACCATAGAAGCCTGTGCCGATAATGTCCTCACTCTCAAAAACGACGGAAAGTATACCCATTTAGCCATAGATAAAATAATCGCCCTGTGGCCTCAGTAAATATATAAAGAAATTTAAAGACTTTTTATTTTTCTGTCCTTCTTTTTTATTGGTCATCCAGTGTTATATGGTTGATATTGCCATTATTGAATATTCAGTATAACAAATACTTGCGTTTTTATGCAAGGAGCGAAAGTCAGCTCCGGTTGCACCGAGGTTCGGACAAAAAGGTCCTGAAAACTACTTTATGAACCTGGGAATAATATAAACCAGACAATAGAGAACTACCGGTAAATTAATAGGAACGTTTATTCTACTTTATTTGGGTTCTAACTACAAGTTCTATTTTGTAATCATACCTCAAACGTTTCAGGGCTGTCCTTAGTCTCTCCGATCCACTGATAATCTTCTTCCCTGTTAACCACTCCAACAGTAAACTCTATCCCGCTTGTTTCCACATACTCCTTTATTCTCTTAAGGGCGTGGTCAACCATCCCGCCAGCCGTAAGGATAAGGCAACGTTTTCCGCAAAGGGCCGTCAGGATAGTTTTGTCTATAACGCCTGAGGAAACGTCCAACCTGATTCCATCATGCTCAGCAAGAATTTTACTTTTTTTACCCATTGCTCCGACAAAGACGATTTCTCCCTCTTTAAGGATTTGTTTTACTTCTGGCAGGGAATAATTATCAGTGTCATAAATCAGGACTCCTCCGGCTTTGATCCCTTTACGCTTTAACTCAACAATAGCCCTTCCGTCTGGATGTATATGCAGCACGGTAGCGTTAACAGCTTCGTAAGGAGACTGAGTCGCATACTGTCCGTACATGATCCCTAAGTTCAGGCTATCTCCTTCTTTGATTCCCGGAGGGACATCAACCCATATAAGGTCAATAGGTTTTAGGGTATTGACAAGGTCAGGGATGGTTTTTGGGGAATTTCCTCCAGATGCAAGCCCTCTTCTTTCGATTTCATGATAGATCTCAAGAGTAGTAGGCTGTCTGAGCCCGGTTTTTTTGAGGAGCTCAAAGTCTTTGAAAACTTCTGCCGGAGTGCCCTGTCCTATAATTTTGCTGTTTGACAGCAGGAACACGTAATCAGACCAGCGATATGCTAAATCCACGTCATGAGTGGAGATAATAATGGTGCTCCCAAACTGGTTAAATTCATTAAGCAAATCCATGATTTCATCCGCGCCTACAGGGTCAAGATTCGAGAGCGGTTCGTCAAGGATAATCACTTCAGGTTCCATTGCCATAATCCCGGCAATTGCAACCCGTTTTTTCTGTCCTCCACTGAGGTGATGGGGCGGCTTATCTTTTAAACGGGAGAGCCCCACCTGTTCAAGGGCTTGCTGTACGCAGGTATCAACTCTTTCTTTTGAATAACCCAGGTTTGCTGGCCCGAAAGCTACATCCTGGTACACTGTAGGGGCAAAGATCTGGTCATCCGAATTCTGAAAAACAATTCCTATGGATTTTCGGATTTCCCTGAGGGATTTTGAATCGTACTTAAAAGGAACTCCATGAAAAAAGACATCACCTTCAGCTGGTTTTAAAGTCCCGTTAAGTAAAAGAAAAAGCGTGGACTTTCCGGAACCATTTTGCCCTACGAAAGCTACCTTTTTTCCTTTTTTGATTTCAATGTTCAGGTTCTGAATAGCTACAGTTCCGTCAGGGTATGTATATTTAAGGTCCCTGGTCTCAAGAATGATCATGATCTATTACCTCAAAAAATGGATATGTTTTTTGTAAAATAAAACAGTGCAAGAGTTGAAATAAAGTAAGCAGAGGTTAAAAGTAATTCTGTTGCCTTTACCGGCCTCTTAACCTCAAAAAGAGTCATTTTTCCGTCATAGCACCTGGAATTCATTGCCAGAAAGAGCTTATCCCCCTGTTCCCAGGAACGAATGAAGAGAGTGCTTGCAAGCATTCCAAGAGAATTTATAGAACGCTTGAAGTTTGAGTACCCGAGTCTTACAGTCTGAGCATACCTTATGCAAAGAGCCATATCAAGGAAAACAAAGATGTACCTGTATATAAGCATTGAAAGTTCTATAAGAGATTCCGGAAGCCTGGCAGCTTTGAGTACGGCAAAAAGTTCGATCATGGGGGTTGTCAGCGCGAGGAAATAAAGACAGCACATCCCACTTATTGACCTTGCAAGTACCAGCAGGGCAAGCTCAAGTCCATCTGTTCTTACAGAGAGAGGATAACCGAGAAATTTGAATGACAACAATTCAGGCCCCGACCCGGAAAAGAAGACAATAATAATAATACCTGCAATAGCAAAACCCAGAGGAGCCAGCAAGAGCTTGAAATAAGTTTTAAGAGGCGCCTTACCAAGAGCCACTGTTGCAAAACTCATACACAATGCTATAAAAATAGGAGGAATAGGGGACGTGGCTGAAACTCCCGCGAGTAGGCCGAATAATACTATCGCCAATTTCAACCAGTTGTTTCGGTGCCTGAGGGGGCTCATTAGAGCATAATCGTCAAGGATATTGGTCATTAGGGGATCCTCTCAAATAAAATTAAATCAAGTTGAGTTGAGTTTTGTTCTATATAGTGGTTATTATATAATGGTTATGGTGATCAAGAAACCTGATTATTTAAACCTGCATCTCAGGGGATCTTATTGGGGATAAGCAACTAAAATATTCTTTTGTTTCCCATGTATTTTTTCCGGATTTTCATGTCCGCAATGACAGCTTTCCCCTGAGGCTGTAAGTGGATCTACATGAATAGTTGTTCCGGAAAGATAGGAAAAGTTCTCCAGAAGCTTTTCTCTTATCGCGTTAGCAATTTCATGCCCCTCTTCAATAGAAAGAGACGGGGAAACCGAAGCATTGATCTCTGCGTGGAGTTGGTGCCCGATCCAGCGGACTCTAAGGTCCGTAACTTCATAAACGCCTTCAACACTCTCAGCAATATTCTTTACCTTATCGATGATTTCAGGTTCAACACCGTCAAGAAGGCGAGTAAACACGAGTTTGCTTGTGTCAAGGACTATTTTCAGGATTGTTACTGTGATTAGCATACCAATAAGAGGATCAATTATCGGGTATCCTAGCCAAACTCCTGCAGCTCCGATAAGGACTGCAAGGCTGGTAAAGCCATCTACCCGGGCGTGGTAGCCGTCAGCAATAAGAGCTGCACTACCTATTTCTTTCCCGATCTTCATCCGGAACTGGGCCACAACCTCGTTTCCGATACAGCCTATAATTCCAGCAGCAACCACAGCCTGCAAATGATCTATCGGCTGCGGGTTAAAGAAGCGATTTACAGATTCATATCCTGCTACAATCGCACTGAAAAGGATAAGGAAAACAATGATCACGCCTGCAAGATCCTCTACTCTGCCATACCCGTAGGAGAAGCGTTTGCTTGGTTTTCTTCTGGCCAGGGAAAAAGCTATTGCAAGAGGAATTGCAGTCGATGCATCCCCGAAGTTATGGATGGTGTCGGCAAGAAGGGCAACACTGCCTGACATATAAACGATGATAATCTGCAGGACAGCTGTGATCATCAATCCTATAAATGACCATTTGACAACCCAGAGCCCTTTACTGGTAGCAATTACGGAAGGGTCAACAGTTCCATGAGTATGGCTGTGCTTGTGGGAGTGCGTATGGGTGTGAGTACTGGAGTGGTCATGAGAATTAACGTGAAAACTGGAGAGAAAATTGAAAAATCCTTTTTTGCGGATATTCTCATGGAACTGTTCGGAACCGTCCTCCTCTCTATTGGGATAAGAATTAGAATGCTTTTCAGACATAACTGACCTCTTGATTATTTTTATTATAGAGTATATCTTGAAGCCCATTTCGTTCCTGATAATCAGAAATTTCCAGAATTGCTCTTTCATGACAAGAGACTTAATTGGTTACCGAAAAGGACGAAATTCAAAGAGCAAATTTTGATCAACGGTATGAGCTCAATAAGAACACTTGGAGGCCGTTTTATAAATAGGTATTTATCTTTAGAAAATATTTTTTTATGCTGAGATTCATACGTTTTTTTGGAGAAATGTTATATAACGGAGCTTTCCATCACGATCAGTTTGCAGCTAACCTTCCCGAAAGAAGCAAAAAATTAGATATTTATTACTGAAAATTAGAGATGAGATATTCCCGTGTATTGACAATAGTTCTTGATAATGATTTTTCGTATGGACTGACGAGCTCATATAATGCTTTAATCTTTTAGTGCAACGAAAAATTCGAATTTTCAATAAATATCAAAATCTCATTATTACAAATTCTCACAATATAATACAAATTTATGAGGAATTCAGAAAATTAATTATCTGATGAAAACAAGTAATAATGAATTATCAATGAGTATGACGATATCTGAAAAACACATACATGCGAAATAATAACTAAACGAAAAAATAGAGAATACAATTAAATTTGTTTTTCTGCCAAATTTACATAAAAGTTCCATTCCTACTCCCCTAAACAAAAACTTTTATATATAATCAATTTTTGCAGAAATCAGGACTGGGGAAAAAGAGTTTCAGAAATCTGTTTGGAAAACTATATGCAAATACTCCGCAGGAAAACTCAAAATTACAAAGGCAAAGATGTATCAATTGGCCATCGGTTAAGGAATACTCTTGCCTGAAAGCTATCGACTTTGCATTAGAAGTCAGACTTAAATTTTAGCCTGTTTGCATGAAATCGATACCTCGTTCTATCTCACAACTTGTAAAAACATTAGATAAATGCTGTGAAACGGACGCAATTTATCACGATTCTTCACGTAACTGAAGATGGATGAAGCTGTATCTATTTGGAAACAAAAGACTTATTGAGCTGTGGAGTTGCGTATAATCACAATCCGCTTGAGGCAATTATTACATACGAGGTTTTGCCAAAGTTGACAAAATACGTTAAAAATTAAAATAGATCAAAAATGTTTGGTTTGTGTCCGGAAATTATTGATCAATTCCGAAAAAATAGTAAATCTCCCGAATTTGAGAAAAATAGAAATTCTTTTGCTTGCAGTTTTCAATAACTCAAGCCCATTAACTGAATATTGAAAACTGGAAGGGAAAAACTTTCCTTCGTTGAAGGAAGGAAAAAGAATATGGCAAAGAAAAATGTACAGAAGATGTTTTTAAAATGTACAGAAAATGTTTTTAAAATGTACAGAAGATGTTTTTATAGAGATTGCTTTTCAGGTTCACTTCCGGTTTTGAACTCGATTTTTTTTTCATAGTTGTTCTTAGCCCTGTAATAACCAAAGAAGTATCCGAGAATTCCTGCACCTATGGCTGCTTGAAGACCGAAAAGGAGGCTTTCGATTTCCCCGCTTGGAGGTTCCCAAATAGGTTCTGCAATTGGTTTATAGGTCCCTCCAGTAATATCATTAATTGCGTTTTCGGCTTGCCCGTCAGCTCCTCCGTACTCAGCATCCGTAGTTGAAGACATATAAATGAACTGCGCCGCAAAGATCAGGAAAATGGCAAGTACTATAATTTCCAGCTTTCTGCTCATGCAGAAGTCCCCCTCAACTTTTTCACAACTTTATCTTCAATAATTTTCATTTCCACGAGGATATCACTTTTGACATTAACAACATACTTGAAGAGCAAGGCACTTACGGCACCTTCCATGATTGCAAGGGGCACCTGAGTCACTGCAAAAATAGTCGCAAACTTAGTAAATGAAGCAAGGAATCCGCCGGAAGCTGCCGGAAAAGCCAGGGCAAGTTCTACAGAGGTAGTTACATAAGTAGCCCAGTCCCCAAAGGCTGCAGCGAGAAATACGACAAGATATAAATTAAGATTGGCTTTCATGCCTGCTTTATACACATAATAAGCCACGACAGGACCCACAATGCCCATGGAGAATACATTGGCTCCAAGGGTGGTCAGCCCGCCATGTGCCAGGAAGAGAGCTTGATAGATAAGCACAATTGTTGAGAGAACTGCAGTAATAGCAGGCCCAAACATGATCGCACCTATGCCTGTTCCTGTAGGGTGAGAACAGCTTCCGGTAACCGAAGGCATTTTCAGTGAAGAAAGTACGAAAACAAATGCACCTGCGACGGCAAGCAAAGGTAAAATTTCACGTTTTTCTTTCACTAACTTATTTAGTTTGTAAACACCTAATGCAACAACTGGTATTGATATTGCAAACCAAACTATACACCAAATAGCAGGTAAAAATCCTTCCATTATATGCATTGGATCACCATTAAACAGTAAATATAATAATAGTCACTTAAACATGAAAAGTCACACAAGTAAATATTATTGAAGTTAAGACAAGTTAAATTGCGTTGTTTTATATATATAAGTTACGGTAATGGAAAAACAAGAGCGTGAACGCCCCTAAGATTAATTAAAATGTAAGAATGATTTCAAGATGATAGAAAATTAGAGCAAAACAAGATAACTTGAATTAATATTATTTAGAGATTCAAAAAATTTCCCTGCTTTTTTCTATTATGTAATCCAGTTTTGTTGAATACAGGACTAATGATATAAAGTACAAAATCAAGTACGTAAAATAATGTTAAACTTTATGATTTTAATTTACACTTTGAACATTAAAAGGCTTGAGACGATTGATTTTTTAATTAAACTGTATTAGTTCAACTGCTATTTTGATTGCTTGAACCTATTTTTTAGGATGTTATTTGCATTGGTGAAACTTACCCGGGATTCCGGAATAAGAAGTTTTGAAGTTTGTATTTTGAAAAGCGGCGCAAACTAACACGCGCCTTTTTTCTTTTTTTCATTTTCAAGCTCACTTTTAGAATTCATATTTATTTATGGCTTGTTTTTTAACTTAAACATAATTCAAATTATTTTTTGTTTAAATATGGTATAGATCTACTGTTTTACCTGAATAGCTAATAATTATGAGCCAAAAACCCTATTTTATGCGTTTTATCCCCCTAAATGCTCCAGATATTAAAGATATAATACAGAATCGGCTGTTCATAGGTTTCAGAAGATTCTGGGTTTGAATTAAAGGTAAAAATCGAGAACTTTCAAGTTCAATTTTAAAACTTGAATTTTGTTTTGGCATAAGTTCCAAAATAAAATTAATTTCAAATTAAATAGGACTTGCGCAGTTGAACTGAAGAATCAACAGCACCAGACAGTCAACTGCCTAAAACGTAACTTTAATTCACAGTCTTTGCTGTAATTGATTTTGTTCCTCAAGTGCGTAAGTCCTATTAAATCTGCATTGTGAACCCATCATTCTGGTTATATTCTCCTTCCGGGCTGTACCAGGGTTTATTATACATTTTCTGGAGATGTCACATTGAATAGATACATAGTGTCATTAACTTTAGTTCTATTGTTGTTATTAACAAACATTGTATCGGCAGATGGACAGGAAATAAACACTACTGACAGTACCAATGATAGTACCAATGATGGTGCCGATGACAGCATCGATTACGGTACCAATGGCAGTGCCGATGACAGAATCGATTACGGTACCAATGAGAGTGCCGATGACAGTACCAATGACAGTACCAATGACAGTACTAACGATACATTAGGATTAACAACTACAGGAGTTTTGGGTGATGAAAATACATCTATTAACGAATCTTCTGATTCTCAGGTCGTAAGCACAAAACCAGAAATAGCTTACGTGTTATCGAGACCTTATGATGTCACTTTTATGGAAAAAGTGGCAAGATATCCAGAAATAAGTTCACAAATGAATATAAGTGTCTACCTTGGGACTTCATATTCAGATCTAAGTTTTGACCTTAGTGATAAGGACATGGTTGTCCTATCAAATTTGGATTCCTATGTAATTGAAAATATTATACCTACAGTAAACAATGCCAAAACAAATGGTGCATATGTTATTTCACTTGGTGATACTTTAGAAGCATACGGGCTTCATAACGTAAATACGTCCTCTCCGGAGTATTCAGACATTGATCAGTATCTACAGTATGTATCAGAAGTAAATTTCTATCGTTTCAATACTTTTATCGGAGCTACGTTCTTCGGGTTGAATTATTCTATCGAGGCTCCTGTAGAAAGGCCAATATATGGTATCTATAATCCTTCTGCACCTCAGATATATGAAAACCTCACTGATTATCTGGAATGGTACAATTCAACCGGTATATACAAGCCAGAAAACCCTACGATTGCTGTAATAATTGACAGTTATAAATATGTGGAAAGAGACATGCCTCTTCTTGACCCGCTAGTCAAGGAGATAGAAGAAAGAGGATGCAATGCGATTGTTTCAACTTATGCTTACAAAGACAATCAGTCAATGAGCTACCTGATGCTGGATAATCAGTCTATTGCAGATACTGCAATTGTAATCTCCCGTGGCTCACGCCTGAACTATTCTGATAATGAGCAGGGAATTACTGACCTACAGACACTGAACATTACAGTCCTGAACGGAATCCGCCTGTTCTCGGGAGTAAGTGTCGAAGAGTGGGAGAATAGTACCATTGGAGTGCCAGCTGACCAGCAGTACCAGGTAGCATATGCGGAACTTGATGGGATAATTGAGCCTATAGTCATTAGTGGTAAAGCCATAGACGAAGCAACCGGAATCGAATACAATATGCCAATAGACTACCAGGTGGACTGGCTTGTTGACAGGGCAATAGCATGGGCCAAATTGCATGAAAAAGCGAACTCCGAGAAGAAGATCGTAATTCCTTACTATAGCCCTGAAGGTGGTAAAGCTAATGTGGGGGCAGATATCGACTACTACCTTGATGCACAGGCAAGCCTGGCAAAACTGCTTGAAGCTATGAAAGAACGTGGATATGATGTTGGTACTGCCCCGCTTCCAAATGCTACCGAAATTGCGACACTGATGGTGGAAAGAGGGCATAATATCGGCAACTGGGCTCCCGGAGAACTTGAAAAATGTGTTGAAAACGGCAGTGTGATACTCATACCCGAATCACAGTACATGGAATGGTTTGAAGAACTCCCTCAGGAGAAACAAAATGAAATGACATCTATGTGGGGAGAGGCACCAGGTGACATTATGGTCTATGAAAATTCCACAGGCAAATATCTGGTCGTACCTGTGCTTCAGTTTGGTAACATCATTCTTGCACCCGACCCTCAACACGGATGGTCTTCAAGTGAGAAAGCATTGTATAACAATGCATCGTATCCACCCACCCATCAGTGCTTTGCTTTCTATAAGTATATGTCCAGGGAATACAAGGCAGATGCACTGTTTACTATATTCTCAAGCGTGGAACTAATGCCCGGAAAAGAATGTGGTCTTTCTTCAAAGGACTGGGGAGCACTTTTGCTTGAAGACATGCCTCATGTCCATGTTCTCCCAATGGATGCTGAAGGTGTATTTGATAGAAGGAGAGCAAACATGCTCATCATTGATTTCATGACACCTACTATAGTGCCTTCAGGCCTTTATGGTAACCTTTCCAACCTGCAACAGGAAATAACATTATTTAAACAGACTTCTGACAGCGCGGTGAAAGAGAATTACAGGCAGGATATAATTAACCAGACCAGAAACCTCAGCCTCGATAATGATCTGAATGTTGACGTTGATTCAATTGCAGGTGACACAAACCTTACGGATGCTTTCATTGACAAACTTGCAGATTACCTTTCCGAACTGAAGACATCTTACATGCCTTATGGTTCTCACGTACTTGGAGAAGTTCCTGAGGGAGAAAGCCTTGTTATGCTCATAAAAAGTATGCTAGGGAATGAGTATGTAGAACATGTCGAGGCACTTGGAGGGAGCGAGGAACTTTCAATATCACTTTTGAATGAGACCATATTGAATGGAACATCTCCATATGATGCACAAATAATGGTGCTTGGTCGGAACTCTACAGAACTTGGAAACGACCTTGACCTGTCATTAGAATATCTTGAAAGGATAAAGCAGTGTGACTGTGAAATTACAAAGATACTTGATGCACTTGAAGGCACATATATCACTCCAGGCCCATCCGGAGACCCTATCAGGAATCCAGATGCTTTGCCAACTGGCAGGAATCTCTACACATTCGATGACAGGCTCATCCCGACAAAAGCAGCATGGAATGTAGGGTCACAGCTCGCAGAAGAGACGCTGAAGCTAAAACTTGAAGAGGACGGCCAGTACCCTGAAAAGATAGCTTTTCTGCTGTGGTCTGTGGAAACTACAAGAAACCAGGGTGTTATGGAATCCGAGATATTCCAGCTTCTGGGAGTCGAACCTGAGTATGATGAAAAGGACAGGGTTACAGGCTTAAAGCTCATAGATTCTAAGGAACTTGGAAGGCCAAGGATTGATGTGATGGTAACTACTTCGGGGCTCTACCGGGATGTATATCCAAGCAAGATAGAACTTATAGACCAGGCTATCAAGATGGCGGCTGCAGCAGATAACGATACATATCCCAACTATGTAAGAGAACATTCCAATGCAACATACCAGAGCCTTATTGCAAAAGGATACAGTGAGTCACTTGCATACAACCTATCAGTTTCAAAGATATTCTGTCCGCCGCCCGGAGGGTATACACCAGGCATTCAGGAAGCTATCACCAGTGATACATGGGAAGATGCGGACGAGATCGCAGGTCTCTATATTGACAGGATGGGATATGTCTATGGTCAGGATATATGGGGAGAACATTACTCTGATGTATTAGAACTGAACCTTGCAGATGTTGATACTGCAATTTTTAGCAGGACTTCGAATCTTTATGGTGTGCTTGACCACTCGATGGTAGCTGCCTATTTTGGTGGCTTGAGCATGGCAATTGAAAGTGTTAGCGGTGCTACACCTGACATGTATATTAACGACCTTAGCAGTTCAGCAGAAATTGAAACCCTTAACGAGTTCCTTAGTAAGGACCTTCGTTCACGTTACCTGAATCCAAACTGGATAGAAGGAATGATGGGGAACGGATTTGACGGTACGAGATATATGGACTCAGTATTTGAGGTCATGCGTGTGTGGGACGTAACAAACCCGGACCTTGTTACCGATGATACATGGAATGAGATGTATGACACATATTTCATGGATAAATATAATACCGGTGTTACTGAGTTCCTTAAATCTACAAACCCATATGCTTACCAGTCAATGGCTGCTACAGCATTAGATTCTATTCGCACAGGCTACTGGGATGCCTCCGACGAGGTTACACAAAGCCTTGTTAAGGAATACGTGGAATCTGTGGCCGAAGATGGTGTCACATGCTGCCACCATACCTGTGGAAATGCCCTGCTTGATGAATATGTACAGGGTGTAATGTCCGTTCCAGGTGTTGTTGACGAGGAGACTGCAAATGAATACAAGAAGTTGATGCAGGAAGCAACGGAATCTTCAGAGCAGTCCATTGAGAGCAGCAGTAGCAGCAGTAGTGGTCATGATCATGACACTGGAAAAGCTACCGTAGTTTCAGAAACCAGCACAACCAGCAACCAGACCGCAAGCGCTGGTGAATCTACTAATAATCAGACTGCTAAGGGTTCAGATACAGGATACGGCATGGATACTTCCAAACCTGTTTCTGAAATTGGAAAATCCGCAGATTCAGATTATGTGGAAGGCTATGAAATGCAGAAAGAGTCAGCTGAAGAAAAAGAAAGTGGAGGTATGTCCTTCTCTGGTGCTGATATTTTTGGAGTTATCGTCGTGGTGGCAGCAGTGGGTGGAGTTTATCTGGGATTCCGTAAAAAGAAGATGTAAATACTTCATGAAAGAAGAGAGCTTTCATTTTATGCTCTTTTCTTCTCATTTTCCTCCTTTTTGCTCTCTTCCTTTTTGTTCTCTTCCTTTTTGTTCTCTTCCTTTTTGTTCTCTTCCTTTTTGTTCTCTTCCTTTTTAACCTGTCAGCCTACTATCTTAGTTCGTCTCTGAATTAATTTCATGCTATAACTCTGGTTCTCTGCTACGATGGGTTTCAAAAATGAGTTTTCCTGGCTTCCGGTATTTTTCAGCCGGTTTTTCAGTATGTAGCCCATTTTTCAAACTTATTTGGACTAAATAATCATAATTTTATAATGTAATCTTATACTTCTTTATTTATTCTTATCTTTTTAACTAATGATTATTATCTAAAATCACAGGTTTTTATATAAATAAAGTAAACTTGAGCTTAAATTACCTGATATATTTCCTATGTTCTCTAAAACGTCTTTCAGAATCACTCATTGAAGGATATATCCTTCAGTGTTGATAAGTAAATTTTACTTTATTTGTATAAAATGAGATTTTTTGTTATTAAATCCGATTTTCCAAATTTGTTATATAAAGTTTAAGCTATTCTTTGAAAAGTACCCTTGAAAACAGCATTCAGTTTCAAGATTATGCTCTGATATTCTAACAGAGCTGGAAGTTAAATTTACTGGAGAAGAGTTTATGATAAAAAAGTTGAATAAAAGAACATCTCCTTTGAGTAAAAAAATTAAAATTTACGGATTAATTTTTTTGATACTTCTTGTACTGGTTTCGACTGCTCAAGCATCTGAAGATAAAGATGAAGATACACTTTATGAGCTGGTTGCAAATACAACCTGTGACGAGAGCGGATATTATATATTTAAAAATATTCCTGATGGCAACTATACTCTTGTTGCAACTAATTATTCTGATGAGAAAAGTAAATGGTACACTGCATCGCTAAACATTACGATAAATAGTGCAGATCTGATTGACCAGAACTTACTCATAAACAGCAGCAACAATATTGACCCTTACTGGGTGCAGAATATACTGAATAATTCTTCTATTTCTGAATCTTCGGATGCTGGTTTCTCTGTTTCTGGGATTTCTTATGTTATGAAACTTGAATATCCGAAAATGAGTACTGTTATTTTACTCAAGAACAAATCCGGCTCTGGATTTGTAGAACTTCCAATTATCTCTGGTTCTTCAGATTCTAATTCTTCAGATTCTAATTCTTCAGACTCTGATTCTTCAGACTCTAATTCTTCAGATTCTAATTCTTCAGATTCTAATTCTTCAGATTCTAATTCCTCAGATCCTGATATTTCGGATCAAAATGATACCGAAGCTCAAGACTCAGAAGAAAGTCAGAACTCTACATCGGAATATCTGTTTGAATTCGTTTCCAACACTACCAGTGATGAGAATGGAGACTATATTTTCTCAGACGTTCCAAATGGGGAATACAGGCTCATGGCTGCAGTATACAGCTCTTCTATGGGTGGGATGTGGCTTACCAATGAAAGTGAATTCGATATTGAAGATGGTCAGCCTGTAAATATCACTTTTACGATGAGAAGTGATGAGAGTATAGATTCCGAAGAGATCCTTGGTTATCTGAACAGGACCACTATCTCTGGTAAAACAATAAGCAAAACAGGAGAAAACAAAGCTGGAACAGATTTAGTCCTTACAACTCAGGCTGGAGAATTCGTTGCCAACACTACAAGTAATGAGAACGGAGAATATATCTTATCAGACATTCCAAATGGAGAATACAAGCTTTCTGCTGTCATATATAGTTCTTCTATGGGTGGGATGTGGCTTACCAATGAGAGCGAAGTAAGCATTGAAGACGGACAGCCTGTAAATGTCACCTTCAGCATGAGAAGCGATGAAAGTATCGATTACGGAGAAATACTGGGATATTTGAACAGGACTATCGTTTCGGGTAAGACAATAAGCAAGACAGGAGATAACAAAGCCGGAACTGACCTTGTTCTTCTCACTCAGGCTGGAGAATTCGTCACCAACACTACCAGCGATGAGAATGGAGAATACCTTTTCTCAGATATTTCAGACGGAGAATACAGGCTTTCTGCTGTAGTATATAGTTCTTCTATGGGTGGGATGTGGCTTACTAATGAGAGTGAATTCAATGTTGAAGACGGTCAGCCTGTAAATATCACTTTCACAATGAGAAGTAATGAGAGTATAGATTCCGAAGAGGTCCTTGGCTATCTGAACAGAACTACCATCTCCGGCAGGACAATAAGTAAAACCGGAGATAGCAAAGCCGGAACAGATCTGGTACTTTTAAAAAAGACATCTGGTTCTCTGACTAAGAGTTCGGATTCTTCACACTCCGGTAATGCTTCCCATCTCAATATTGCCATAATTACGGGATACTCAAATTATGACCTCAAATTAAATGCTTTAGCAGAGAGAATTAACGACAACTCTTCCCTTAACATGAGTGTTTCCTATTACCTACCTACCACAAGCGGAGAAAACGTTGACCTCAGCGGCATGGATCTAATTTATATTAACATGTTTACTGATAGCGCCAGCAAACTTGAAGATACTGTCAACGAAGCAATAGCAAACGGAGCTGTTGTCATAGGTTATAACACTTATTTGCCTGACAGCATAGACAACACTTCCCTACCTTCTTCTTTTACTAATGTAAGCGATTTCAAAGACTATCTCCAGGAATACTGGGTATACGGAGCCACAGATGACTCAAATTTTGATAACCTGATTTTCTATCTGGCCCAGACGTTCTATGACCGGGACGATCTTCAGGTCTCAGCTCCGGAAGGGGCCGAAAGTGCTATTTATCACCCGGGTATGGCTAACAGTTCCTACTTCACGTCCAATGCGAGCGAATACTTTGAATGGTACAGCAACAGGAATGAAAGTGAGCATTCTTTCAATGAGAACGCTCCCACGGTAGGGATACTATTCTACCTCTCCTATTATCCTGCGAACATGCAGCCTATCGATGCACTCATAGAGGAGTTTGAGTCAAGAAACGTGAATGTTATCGCATGTTATGGGTCCAGCAAAGAATACGTTGACAAATTCCTCAATTACAGCAATTCCACAAAAGTAGATCTTATAGTTTCGACTACCTATCGTAGCCAGTACTTTAATGTTGAAGAGCTGGGAGTTCCGGTTATCAACTGTGTCCTCAATGGTTACATGAACCTTACCGAGTGGCAGAATGTCAGTGACCCTCTGACAAGCACTTATATGATAAGACTCTACAGGCCCGAAACCTGGGGCTGGATCGACCCGATAATGATCGCTTCTAATGAGGTAGATCCTGAAACAAATACTGAAACGTATGTCCCTGTTGAAGGTCAGGTGGACTGGCTCGTTGACAGAGCGGTTGCTCAGACCGAGCTTTCCGGAAAGAACGAATCCGACAAAAAAGTTGCAATTCTCTATTACAGCCACGGTTGCGGAAATGACAGCATAGGAGCTTCTTATCTTGAAGTTATCCCGAGTATCAACAACCTTCTTGAGGGAATGGCAGATGCAGGATATGATGTTGACAGGTCTTCTATTCCGAATGAAACTGAATTAACGGACTTGATGTTAAAGCAGGGTACGAATATAGGGACCTGGGCTCCGGGAGAACTCGAAAGGCTTGTTGAGTCCGGGGAAGTAGAATTAATTCCCGAATCTACCTATCTTGAATGGTTTGAGGCCCTGCCTGAAACCTGTAAAGAAGAAGTTATTGAAACGTGGGGACCTGCTCCCGGGGAAATAATGGTTTACGAAGATGATTCAGGAGACAAATTCCTTGTAATTCCGAAGATTGAGGTCAGTGACAATGTAATCCTTGCACCTCAGCCAACAAGAGGATGGCTTTCGGACAATGAAATCCTCTACCATGACGGAGATCTACCTCCTACTCATCAGTACATTGCATTCTATCTCTGGCTCCAGAATGAGTACGGAGCAGATGCAATTGTAAATATGGGCCGTCACGGGACCGTGGAATGGCTCCCCGGAAAGGAGTTTTGCCTTTTCAGTGATGAGTGGCCTGCAATTATTAACGGGGACATTCCGGTAATCTACCCCTATATCATGGACGGTATGGGAGAAGGAATGCAGGCCCAGCGCAGGGGAAATGCAGTGATTATAGATCACCTGATTCCGCCTGTGGTGCTCTCGGAAAGTTATGGGAATTACACTGAATTAAGCAGCAAGATTTCCCAGTACCAGACTCTGCCCAGTGAATCGGAATTGAAAGAACTCCGTATGCAGGAAATAGTTAATCTTACAAAGGAACTCAATCTGGATGGCTTTGTAAATGTAAATCTCTCCGAGAGTGAGGATACGGAAGAAGAATTCCTCGATGAGCTTGAAGATACCCTGGAGGATCTTAAGACCACTTCCATGCCCTATGGGCTCCATATACTGGGGACTGCTCCAGAGGGAGAAAACCTTACACAGATGGTATATGCGATGCTGGGAGACGAGTTTGCCGAAGAGGTAGCCGCTTCCAATAATTCCGAAAATGCTTCTCTTGACCTTCTGGATCTTGTCTTGCTGCAGAATGTGAGCATTGCAGACGCCCAGCAGCAGGTTCTTGGGAACAGTTCCGAGGAAGTTAATAATTCTCTTACTACAGCTCAGGAATACGCAGAAAAACTCGGAGAAAGTAAAAATGAAATTCAGCAGGTTCTTAAGGCTCTGGACGGTAAATACATAGAGCCGAATATTGGTGGAGACCCCATACTCAGGCCGGATACGCTTCCATCAGGAAGGAACTTCTATGCCTTCGATGAGCAGCTTCTTCCCACAAAGCAGTCATGGGAACTAGGTAAGGAAATGGCTAACCAGACAATCGAGGCGTACCAGGCCGAGCACGAAGGCCAGTATCCAAAGAAAATCGGTTTAGTTCTCTGGGCTGGAGAATCTACCCGGAACGAGGGTGTAACGGAAGCTGAGATCTTCTATCTGCTTGGGGTTAAGCCAGTCTGGGATGATGATGGGGAAGAGGTCATAGATGTTGAACTGATAAATTCTTCCGAACTGGGCAGGCCGCGTATTGACGTGCTTGTACAGATTTCGGGGCTTTACAGGGATACTTTCCCTCATAAGGTCGAGCTGATCGATAAGGCAGTTTACCTTGCTTATAATGACCCTGATAATCAGTATGGAGAAGACGAGGAAAGGCCTGCTCCCAAATATATATCCTATGATCCGGAAGAAAATACGAATTATGTCCGGGAGAATACAAATGATCTATTCCTTGTCCTTAACGAGTCCGTCCAGAATGAGACAGCCTCAATGACCGTGGCTCTTTTGCGGGTTTTCGGACCTGAGGATGGGACTTATGGGACCGGACTGGCAAATGTTGTTTCTGCGAGCAATTCCAGCACTAGTGAGCTTGCTGAACTCTACATAAACAGGATGAGTTATGTTTATGGTGAATATGTTTGGGGAGAAAGTGTAGCTGAAATTCTTTCTCAGTTTCAGGTTGATAGCAGTTCTGTTAACAACACGGAGATCTTTAAGAATAACCTTGAGGATGTGGGGACTACTGTTCTGAGCCGCAGTTCAAGTACCTACGGTGTCCTGGATAATAGTGATGCCTTTGAATACCTGGGAGGTCTTAACCTTGCAGTTTCCTCAGTTTCAGGAGTCTACCCCGACTCTTATATAATGAATCTTCAAAATTCGGGCTCTGAAGAAATAGAAACCTTGAGTGAGTATCTTACGAGGGAAATAATCACTCGCAGCCTGAACCCGAAATATATAGAGGGAATGCTGGAAAGTGGTTTTGAAGGTGTGAGCCAGTTATCAGAATTTGTCGAAAACCTCTGGGGCTGGGAAGACACTAATCCTGACCTTATCAGTGATGATGTCTGGACCCAGGTGTATGAAACCTATATCGCTGACTCCGAACTCAGCAGTGAACTCAAAGAGAGCAATCCCTATGCATACCAGTCTATGACCGCCAGGATGCTGGAAACCGCTCGCCAGGGCAACTGGGAAGCTTCGGATGAGGTAATTGAAAGCCTGGCTACCGAATATGCAGAGTCCGTGGTCGAAGACGGAGTCGCCTGCTGTCATCATACCTGTGGAAATCCAACTTTAAATAGCTATGTTGCAGGTTTGGTCTCTGTGCCTGGTTTCACCGAGGAAATAGAAAAGGCAACATCAAGTGAATCTTCACAGCAATCCAATGAGAGCAGTAGCAGCGACAGTAGTAGCAGCAGTTCTCATGATCATGATACTGGAAAAGCTACCGTAGTTTCAGAAACCAGCACAACCAGCAACCAAACAATGAGCACGAGTTCCGAGGAATCATATAGCAATCAGAGTTCTCAGGCTTCAGATACAGGATATGGTGTGGATTCTCCAGAAGCTGCTCCTGAGATTCAGAATTCCGCAGATTCCGATTATGTGGAAGGCTATGAGATGCAGAAGGAAGTCACCGAAGACGCAGAAAAGGGAAATTTTTCTTTTTCGGGTTCTGACGTTTTCGGAATTATTTTCGTGGTAGCTGCCGTGGGTGGAATCTATCTGGGATTCAAGAAAAAGAAGTTTTAATTTTGTATTTGAAAAGCGGCGCAAACTAATAAAGCGCCGTATTTTTTTCCGGGGGAACAACCCCTGTTTATTTCAGCCATATAACCCGTAACTTGCTGTGGGATGCACAAGTATAACTCAGGAAATAGTAGAACCTTACAGGAAAGGATAACGTTTGTTACCCAAATAATCAGATCTAAATAATAATATTTAAATTCTTTTTTAAATCCGCTAGTATATCCATTAAATATCATTTTTTAGGATTAGCTGGGTGCAGACTGTGATGAATTGCTCGGCAAATAGACTTTTACTTCTTTATCCTCGAAATTTGTTCAAACCTCAGATGTGCCGAGTAGAAAGCCTCTCCCGACTTCCTTCTAGAACTCATGAGCGGAAACCAATCTGAATTTCTATAGGAAGATGATAACTCTTGAAAAAGAAGAGAATACTCGTATTAACTGCCGTTTTTGTATTGTTAATCCTGGTATCAAGCTCTGCGTCCGCAGCTACTCTCTGCGTGAATGAAGGGGGAGGTACGGGAGAATACGGAAGCCTGCAGGAAGCCATAAATGCCGCTGCTGAAGGGGATGTCATCCTTGTCAGGGAAGGAAATTACAGTGAAAATGTACTTGTAAATAAATCCCTTGATATAATCGCCAGGAATCCACGCCCCGATAAAACCGTAATCACTGCTCTGGACCCCAAGCGCCCTGTATTCCATGTGGTTTCTGATTCCGTAAATATCAGTGGATTTACTTTGAAAGGAGCAGATTCAGCATATGGAATTTATCTTGACGGAGTTTCAGAAAACAATATCAGCAACAACTATTTTTCAGGAAACTGGAGAAATATTGTACTGAGAAATTCATGTAAGAACTCTCTGGAAAACAACTGTTTATCTAACAGTGATAATGGAATCTGGCTTGAAAGCTCGGAACAAAACTCAATAAAAAACAACAGGGCAGATTCTAATCGTCATTACGGTTTCTATTTGAACGCATCCGAAAACAATACTCTCCAAAATAATTGCGCATTTAAGGGAGCAATTGGCATTTACATGGAAAACTCTTCCGGCTGCCGTGTTATTGACTCAGAAACCTCAAACAACTTTTACGGGATCTACCTTACCGGTTCTGGAGAAAGCCTGCTCGAAAATAACACCGCAAACTCAAATGAAATGTATGGCATATACCTCGGAAACTCAAATGGAAGCACTCTGGAAGGAAATCTTGCAAACTCAAATAAATGGGGGATTTATCTCGACTCAAGCTTCAATGTGCTTAAAAATAACACAATGTCTGGCAACAACAGAAATTTCGGAGCCTATACCTATCACTACACTGGAGAGATGAATAACACAATAGATACCAGCAACACTGTAGATGGAAAATCGATATACTACCTTGTAGGGGTTTCTAACCGGACTCTTGATTCCGACTCAAATGCAGGAGTTGTCTATTGCATTAATTGCAAAAACATTACCCTAAAAGACCTGGTCCTGAAAAACAACAGTTTTGGAGTTTACCTGTACAATACTCAAAACTCACTGCTTGAAGGAAACAATATTTCAAACAATGAACACGGAGTTTACCTCGGAAAATGTTCGGTAGTAACTCTCAGAGGCAATGAGGTCAATTCGAATGAAGGTGATGCTTTCATCTTAAGCAACTGCAGTAACTGCTTTGTAGAGGAGAATAATGCTTCGAACAATATGGCAGGTATCTGGCTCTGTGACATCAGCAGAGACAATATCCTCAGAGAAAACACAGTTACTTCGAGCAGCTGGTGCTGCATAGACCTTGGGGATGAAAGCTGTAATAATACTCTTGAAGGAAATAATCTTTCCGGGGCCTATGAAGGAATCTACCTGTACGGGGCCAGTGAGAAAAATACTTTGAGCAATAATACTATCACAGCCAGCTCTTATGGATTATTTACAGAGGGCTGTGGCAACAATACAATTTCAGGAAACAGTATTTTGGGAAATGACGCCGGCATATCTCTTAACCTGAACTGGACCGATGGGACAAATTCGAGTTACAACACCATATATAACAACTATTTGAATAACAGCAAAAATGCCGAAGACTACGGGACAAATATCTGGAATATTTCAAAAACCGAAGGTGAAAATATCGTCGGAGGACCTTACCTGGGTGGGAACTTCTGGGCTTCTCCGGAAGGAGATGGTTTTTCAGAAACAGCTTCGGATGAGGATGGAGACATGATTGCGGACCTGCCGTACAATGTAACGGAAACGAACTATGACTATCTCCCCCTTGTATTCGAGAAGCCTTTAGAAAAAACCGAAAATGAGGATGGGAAGAAGTGAGAGAAAAGCAGGTAAGCCTGGATAAAGAAAGAGGAAAAAAGCCTGTATAAAGAAAGGAGATAAAAATATGTACGGAAAAAATTTCAATTTATTGGTTCTGTTAATCCTGGGTATAATTGTTTCACAATTAGTCCTCCCGATCTCGGCCGAAGCTTCTTGCAAACAAGAAAATGTGAGTCATGGAACTGTCATAATCGGCACTGTTGAAGGGGATTCACACACTTATGTGAAGGATAATGTTGCGACTGCGCTTGAGAATGAAGGTTTTGAAGTAATTGATCTTGGAGAAGGCGTTTCGGCTGAAAGTTTTGCTGCAAACGCGAAAGAGAAGAAAGCTGATTTTGTGTTCAGTTTCGCCTCTATGAGTACTACAATGATCCACCAGATACAGATTGAAGAACAGCTCAAAGCTACAGGGATCAGGGATAAGGTCATAACAGGTGTAGGAGGATCGCTTGTCACTCAGACCTGGGCCGACCAGATAGGAGCCGACATATATATCTCTGGCCCGGAAGACGCTGTTTCCAAAGCAAAATCGGCCCTAGTGAAAAGTAGTAACAACGTTCCAAAAGCCAGTGTTCCAGCCAATAAAAATGCCAGTTGCAAAAAGCCTTAACGCATAAATTTGTGACTATCAAATCTTTGAAGAAGATCAGATTTTGAGAGGAAGGAATACTTATAGGACTTATGCACTTGAGGAACAAAATCAATTACATCAAAAACTGTGAATTAAAGTTACGTTTTAGGCAGTTGACTGTCTGATGCTGTTGATTCTTCAGTTCAACTGCGTAAGTCCTATACTTAATTTAAATCATTTCATGAAACTCTACAATGTAAAAGTTATACAATGTAAAAGTTATACAATGTAAAAGTTATACAATGTAAAAGTTATACAATGTAAAAGTTATACAAAGCCAAAAGTTGTTTAGTAAAATTATTAAAAATTGCAAACCAAAGTTGGTTTTCAACTCTGGTCAACGAGGCTAAAGGGTTGTTTTGCCAGATTTATCAATAATCTCTCACCCTTTAGTCTCGATTTTTTTCTCTTTTTTCAGTTTAAAGGYTTATTCGTTTTCAGAATATATTCCMGGTCTGGTATTTGTTGTCACTGTTATGTAATTTGTTTTTGTTACAGTATTGCTGCCCGCCGCATTGCTTACTGTAAGTACAACCTTATATTTTCCTTCCTGTAAATACTCATGTTCTGGATTCTGGACTGTTGAAGTTTTTCCGTCTCCAAAACTCCATTTCCATTTAGTTGGTATTCCAGTACTTTTATCAGTAAAGGAAACCGTTAATGGAGCTTTTCCTGAGGTCGGAGACGCAGAGAATTCGGCAACCGGCTTTGTTACTACTTTTATATAATCTGTTTTTGTTACCATGTTACTGCCTGCAGCATTTGTTGCTGTAAGCTTAACAGTATAACTCCCTACTTTGGAATACTTATGGGTTGGATTCTGGAGGTATGACTTTGACCCATCTCCAAAGTCCCATGTCCACTTTGTAGGTGTTCCTGTGCTTGTGTCAGTAAAAGCAACCTTTAATGGAGCTTTTCCTGATGTAACACTGCTGGTGAAGTTTGCAACAGGTTTTGTTATCACTTTTATATAATCTGTTTTTGTTACCGTATTACGTCCTGCAGCATTCTTTACTAGTAAGCTAACAGTATAGACCCCTGCCTTTGAATACTTATGAGTTGGATTCTGGAGGTATGACTTTGACCCATCTCCAAAGGTCCAGTACCAGGAAGTAGGTGTTCCTGTGCTTGTGTCAGTAAATTTAACGTTTAATGGTGCTTTTCCAGAAGTTGGAGAAGCAGAAAAGTTAGCTACCGGCTTTGATGGAGATGGACTGGAGACGTCGATGTACCCAGTTTTTACTTCAGAATCGCTTCCACCCGGTCCGGTTACAGTAAGATTGACGGTATAGTTACCAGCTGCAGTGTAAGTGTAGATCGGGTTCTGCTCAGTACTGTCTACAGTTCCATCGTTCTCAAAGTCCCATAAATAGGAAGAAACAGTGCCAGTTGAAACATCAGTGAAGTTCACAGTAAGTGGTGCATCTCCAGAAGTAGGCGTTGCTGTAAAATCTGCAACTGGTGCTCCAGGTAGCGGTTCACTTACGACAATGTACTCGGTTTTTACCTCAGAATCGCTTCCACCTGCATTGGAAACAGTAAGATTGACGGTATAGTTACCAGCTGCAGTGTAAGTGTAGATCGGGTTCTGCTCAGTACTGTCTACAGTTCCATCGTTATCAAAGTCCCATAAATAGGAAGAAACAGTGCCAGTTGAAACATCAGTGAAGTTCACAGTAAGTGGTGCATCTCCAGAAGTAGGCATTGCAGTAAAGTTTGCAACTGGTGCTCCAGGTAGTGGTTCACTTACGATAATGTATTCGGTCTTTACTTCAGAATCGTTACCTTCTTCATTTGCAACCGTAAGATTGACTGTATAGTTACCAGCTGATGTATATGTATGAGAAACGTTCTGGTTGGTAGCATTGGTACCGTCTCCGAAGTCCCAGATCCAGGAAGTTGGAGAACCTGTAGACTGATCTGTAAAGTTGACAGTGAGAGGCGCAGTACCGCTCGTTACATCAGCTATGAATGCAGCAACTGGCGGTTCTGCAGGTGTTGAGTTTTCAGAAACAGTGATATAGTCCATCTTTACAGTACTGTTGCTGCCTACGGAGTTCTTGATAGTGAGATTTACGGTATAGTTACCTGCCTCAGTATAGGTATATATTGGATTTTGCTCGGTACTGTCAATAGTGCCATCGTTCTCAAAGTCCCAGGCCCATGATGTCGGTGAACCGGAGGACGTGTCATTGAACTGTACCGTGAGCGGTGCTTCACCACTTGTCACGTTTGTGGTGAAGTTCGCAACCGGTGAGATGGAAGAGTCCTTGAAGGCATAGACTTTCTGGTCGCCTCCTATACTGAAAAGCATACCGTATGAAAGTGCAGGGGAAGAACCGGCATAAGGAGCATACCAGACTACATCGCCAGTTGAAGCGTCCAGAGCATAAAGGTTTTCATAGCCGAAATACCCGGTTCCTTCACTTCCCACATAAACGAGCCCATCTGCAACAGCTATTGAACAGGTCCAACCTCCTATACCTCCTTCATCTATTGCCTTTGAAGGTGTTGACCAGACAAGTGAGCCTGTAGTCGCATTGAAGCAGTAAGTTTGCAAATTGCTATAACCACTTGCTCCTCCGCAAACATAGACATTTCCATAGGCAAAAGCAGGGGTAGAATCTGTCCTTTCAATTGACTGTTTCCATATTATCTGGCCGTCGGATGCATCTAAAGCAAGAAGCTCTCCATCTCCGTAGAAGTTGTAAGTCGTCAGGTAAAGAATACCATTCTTGTAAGCCGGAGAACCACAGAGGTTATCTACGACATTATTGGTGTGCCAGATTTCTTTCCCAGTTTCTGCATCTACACAGTAAGCATGTCCCTGATATGAAGAACCATATCCCCAGCTTGTCAGATAGAATTTCCCGTCTGCATAGGCAGGCACAGACTGAGCAGCTCCCTTTACTTCAAACCTCCAGAGCAGGTCTCCAGTGTACTCGTCAAGACAGTAATAATGGCTTCCGTCCCAATCGTTGAAGATCACCTTACCGTCAGCAATAGCGGGCCCACTACCGACCACACCTTGAGATCCAAGCGTGTCGTCAAAGCTCCAGAGTTTTTCTCCTGTTTTTGCGTTATAACATCCGAGTTCAGGTCCAGTTGCCGTAAAGACCATACCGTTATCATAAGCAGGAGATGCCCAGGAACCGTACACGGCTTCAGGGATGCTAACGTTCCAGAGTACGTCTCCTGAAGACTCGTCAAGGGCTGCTAACTGGGAAATATCGTCTGTGCCACCGCTCATTGATGCGGGACCGCATATAACAAAGACTTTCCCTCCTGCAATTACCGGCGAGGAACTGCTGATAGCATCGATGTCTTCACTTACCCATTCAGTCCGGTTGGTTTTGGGTCCACTCTCAGAGTAGCCAAGATGGTCTACTTTCCCATGAAACTGGAACCAGGAGTCTTCAGGGATAGTTTCGTTTTCCTGTTCTTCAACATAATTGGAGAACGGAAGCACTAGCGGGTACTGATCGGTTCCTTCATCAGCAGGGTAAGACGTATCCCCTATTCCGTCCCCGTTTGAATCTTTTCCGGTATAGTCGTCGTAGTAATTACCCATATACCCTGTCATTTTTGTTCCATTCCAGAAATATTCCACAGTCTCAGAGCTCTGGAAGAATGAACCTGACCCTCCGGATATGTGGGCATTTGAACCTCCCATTTTCTTCCCGTTGTTGTTAATGAAGGTGTTCTGGTAGATCCTGTTGTCCCCTATGTTATCAAGAACTGCTGCAAAGTCCCAGCAATTGGAAATATTGTTTCCCTGAAGGGTGTTTCCAGTCCCAGTTAACCATACACCTTCGGCGCAGTCATCGATCAGGTTGTCTTCTATCAGAGTACCTTCTGACGAAATACTGATCGCAAAGCACATCTCTTCGGTCCCTGTAATTTTAAACCCGCTGAACTCCACATCGTCAGCGCTGATGGTTACGCCGGAAACACCTGTGAAACCCGAAGCGTTCAGGACAGGGTCTCCTATACCTTTAAAGGTCAGGGTCTTGTTAACGGTCAGGACTTCATGGTATTCCCCAGAATAAACTTGTATTATGTCCCCTGAATTTGCTGTATCAATAACCTCTTGAATTGACTCCCCATTTTTGACCGTCCATGTTGTAGGAGCTTTGCTTGTGTAGATATAGTCTTTGGCAACTTTTGTATCTTCTCCGTGTTCGTTTTTAACAGTAAGGGTTACGGTATAGTTTCCGGCTGTGATATAAGTATGAACCGGATTTACTTCGGTTGAAGTGTTTCCGTCTCCAAAGTCCCAGAGGAATTTGTTGGCGTTAGAAGACGTATCTTTGAAGGAAACAGTCAATGGGAAGGAGCCTGTCTGTTTGTCCGAACTGAAGTTTGCCACTGGAGAGATGGCTTCGCCCTGTCCTATGCAGTAGAGGTATCCATTATCAGTTCCGTAGTAGACCTTGTCGTCGGAAAGAGCCGCTCCCTGAAGGGTATATGCATCATCTGCAGGTGGGTTGTAGTGCCAGGCAAGTGTTCCGTCAGGGTTCAGGCAGTATATAGAGCCGTCCACGATAGCTTCTGTGAAGTAGATGTACGGTTTCCCATTCTTGATAGAAACAACAGGAGAGGACTTTACACCTCCACTAATCGGTGTCTCCCAGATTACCGATCCGTCGGAATCATTCAGGCAGAACATGGACCCGGATTCTCCGTGTTCCCCATGTCCAACATAGACCCTTCCGTTATACACTACCGGAGTTGAAGTTGAAAATCCGATTGAAGTTGCCCAGCCGGTGTTGAGGAACTGGCCTGTATCAGGGTTAAGACCTACTTTGAAGCAGTAGCCTGTTTCCTGTCCTCTTTCAGAGGAGGTGTACAGGGCGCCATCAGCATAGGTTACGGAACTTCTGAACATTCCGGGATCGGTTAGTGCAAAGGATACATCGGAACTGTTGCTGAAGTCAACTTCATCTACAAGAGTTCCGGTGTCTTTATCGAGACAGACGAGTTTCCCTTCGAAGACAGGGTAGACCAGATAGTTTCCTACAACTGCTGCCCCGCTCCAGATAAAGCCGGAAGTGTTTGTGTTTTTGTGCTTCCATACTAAGTTCCCGCTGTCATCGTAACAGTAGTAGTATTTGTCTCCACTTCCTCCTTCAAGACCATCTCCGATGTAGAGTTTATGGTCATAATAGGTAATGGGACACTCAAAGTTACTGTCTGTCACGTGTGTGTTCCAGAGTTTATCCCCTGTTTCTGGATCAAAGGCATAGAGGTCTCCTTCAAGGGTAGGGACAAAGAGTTTTCCATCTCCCAGGGCAGGAGTTGCTGTTTGTACCAGACCGCCGCTAAGCTCCTTTGACCATATAAGATCTCCGGTATCTTTGTTAAAGGCCCAGACAGAGGCATTGCCAGCAGTTACGAAGACCTTGTTTCCTGAAATCAATGGCGGAACATTGACACCCCCGCTCCCGCAGGGTTCCTGAGTTGAAGAAGTAAGGCTTTGCCAGATGAGTTCCGGGTCCCTGGTTGGAGCAGAGCTGAGGATATACCCGCTGTTTGAGCTGTCCTTCTGGAATTCCAGCCATTCGGATTCAGAGCTTGCTTCTTTTACTGTGATATAGTCAGTCTTTGTTTCGGTGTCATTTCCGGCTGCATTTGCAACAGTAAGGTTGACGGTATAGTTACCGGCTGACGTGTACGTGTGTGAAACGTTCTGCTCGGTATCAGTCAAATTGTCCCCAAAGTCCCAGAGCCAGGATGTGGGTGTATTTGTGGACTTGTCAGTAAAATTAACAGTGAGAGGAGCATCGCCAGAAGTCGGTGTTGCTGAAAAGCTTGCAACTGGAGCTGAGGGTGGTTTGTGTGTTTCTGAACTCCCGTAGTTTTCATTTGGAGATATTAGCGGAGCGTAGTCAGTGCCGAAACTGGAAGGTACAGTATAAGAGATGTCACCGATTCCGTTTCCGTCACTGTCAGATCCTGTGTAGGCAGTACCCCAGAAATTGCCTAGGTATCCGGTGTGGGTTGTACCGTTGTAAGTGTATTCCATTGGTTCAGTGGAATTCCAATAGGTTATAGCTGGAGGTGTACCGGACATACCAGAAGTGTTCGCGAAATTGTTCAGGTATATTTTATTGCCATCACCCGCATTTTTCACAACGTTTATAGCAATTCCATTTGAAACTATATTGTTTCTTACTATAGTATTATTCTTTGAAGTTGTTGAATAAAGTGCAATTGCTGCTCCTATATCGTTCAGGAAGGTGTTGTTTGCAACTGTGGAATTTTCTCCTCTTAGATAAACTGGGTTGCTGTTGTTGAAAATATTGTTTTCAATAATATTTTCAGTTGCTGTATTTGGGATATATAGAGAAAAAGTTGATGTAATATTTGAAACAATATTATTTTTAAAAGTATTGTTTTTTCCACCAATGCTAATACCAGAATCAGAGCAACCATCAAATACACAATTTCTAACTATGCAGTCATTAGCGCTAATAGTTATTGGAATCATTGGAACACTAATTGCCACATTTTGAACGATACAACCAGTACTATTCTGGTAGATTGAGATTCCGTTAGGTTTTTGCCCAGCAGTCATTAGCATTCCTGTGAAATTCTCTATTACACAATTTGGTGCTGCCCCGTTACTCCCTCCTACACCTAATATATGGTTATTGGACTTAATAACCACTCCATCTCTGCTCTCACCCCTGAATGTTATATTCGGCACTGTAATAATTTTATTATCGCCGATCTCATATACTCCATTCATGACAAAGATAGTATCTCCGTCTGCACAATTGTTCAGAGCATCCAAGATTTCCTGAGATGTGTTTACATTCCAGGTCTTTGCAGATGCTGGTGACACTACCATTATTGAACTTAATATTACAATTATAAAAATATAATATATTGTTTTCATATTACCGCCTTACTTTTAGAGCCTGCCGCGAAATTATCTATGCCAACTGATCGTACATTGGGACTCTTATTAACGACTTTGAATCCTGAAAATCAAATTTACAATAGAAAACATGCAGAGGTTATTCTGTGACGAGCCCTGATCCCATCCGTAAAAAGAGTAAAGAAAATACAAAGATACTTTCTACAGATATACGGTCAGTGGCTGACTCTCTAAAAAGAAAAAAGATTATGTTATGGTGTTGCCACCAGTTTAACATAATCTGTCTGAATGTTTGAATGCGTGACGAATCCATCATCTTCACCATTCTGAACAACTAGCACAGTTACGTTGTTCGAATTGTCAATGTAATTTCCGATGTTCGATATTACTCCTCCATTCAACGAAAATTCATACTGTCCATTTGCGCCTGCATTCAGTTCTTCATATGTTGATAATGCATTGTTCCATATGTACAACTTGGCACCGTAGACATCATCAGTACTATACGCTTTGCCTTTCCATGTTACATCAATAGAAGTAATCCACGGCTTCTCATTGTCATCAATCTTGAATACAAACCGATGTGCAGAATAATTGTCCTCATCAGTTGTTACACTAGATGCGTAGTCATTATCATCTGCCTTAATGGCATCGTATTCACCAGAAGAGAACTCTATCGTCGGGTCCGTAGCAGTAGTAGGCGTATCATCTACCTGGTACTTGTAAGCCCACATGTCCGTACTTCCGTTAAAGTCGTAGCGAGTATAGTTGGCACGTCCATGGAGATATCCATCATCATTTCCATAGAAGGCCCAACCACCTGAGATGGCAGCTCCGGCCAGGCTGTAATGATTACTGCCTGAGGAAGTTTCACTCCAGGCTGTATTTCCGCTGCTGTCCACGCAGTAGATGCCTCCGCTTGCGGCGTTTGTGGTGACATAGATGTACTCATTGCCCGGACCATAGAAGGTTGATATTGCGGGAGAACTCTGTACCAAGCCTACCGGGTCATTCCAAATAGAATTTCCGTTTGCCTCATTCAGGCAGTAGAGCCCACCACTTGATCCCACGTAAATCCTGCCGTTGTAATATGCCGGAGTGGAGGTACTGTACCCTATACTATGACTCCATTTGTCATTGGTGTTAAATTGGCCTGTATTGGCGTTAAAACCAATGGCATAGCAGTACCCTGCCTTGGAGCTGAAGTAGATCCTGCCGGTATCCGCGCTGTAAGTGATAGAAGAACGGATCTCTTTCACATCAAATCCAAAAACCGTTGAGGCATCGATTTCCTGGATAGTCACAACCTGGTTGTTCGCGAAGTTCGTATAGTCCACCGAAACAAGATGGCCATCATCATCTCCGTAAACCGCATAATCTCCAATTATTGCTGCACCTGCCCAGTAATACCCTTTTGCGGATGAACAGGTTCTTTCCCACTCTTTTGACAAGGTAGTGGCATTGTAACAATAGTATTTTCCTCCATCGCTCAGATTCACAGGGTCCGTTGAACTCATATTCACGGAACCGAAGAGAACGTGCTTATTTCCGTTGCTGTCTTCCGTATAGGTAACCGGAGTAGAAAACTGGATGGGAACGCTAGAAACTACACTAACTCCCGTGCTGCTGCCGTCATCTGCATTGATAGCATAGAGGTCATACGCAGGATCACTGGAATATCCGGTATTCACCACGTAAATTTTCCCGTTGCCTGCCGCCGGCGTGGAATACTGAAAACCGCCATTGACAATGGAAACCGGCCAATTTCCTCCGGCTGCAGTCCCATCTTTAGAGTATTTGTCAAGATAACCGTCGGCCGCAACTGAATATACATAGTCTCCATACACAATTGGACTTGCATCAATTCCAGCCCATCCGTTACCGGAGACGGTATCTACTGCCCAGGATATTCCTGAATCAGGGGTAGCTATCGGAGCGCTGTCACCTGTAACTCCACTGCGTACTTTGTCTTTCTGGAATTGGTCCCAGTCTGAACCCAGCGCCGGTTGGACAACCGCCACCAGGAGCAAGGTTAAACAAACCATTAATACTTTAGTAAATTTATTCATATTTTTATATCTCCTATATTTTCGTGGGTTTTTAACGAGATTCAGCCTGTCTGCGCGGAAATGTCTAATCTCCCGAAGGTCCAATGGGCATTAGATCAAGCAGGAAATTGTTTTTGGTTCAAGGATTTTCGGATCTTTGAAGTAAGCAGATGGTGGCTGAATGTGTTTTTCGGTTTTTGAGTTTCACAGAGTTTAGGAATTCTGAGGATCAGCCGGTTTTGAAATATTGTTTTTGTAAATTTCCGGTGATCGAACAGAAGAAACAGCATTTCAAAATCCGAAAAAAATGCTGAATATGAAAAACACGGCTCTATTTTTGAAAAAATTGTAGCCTTTCAGGTAAAGATTATTAACACTCGCCAAGATTTTTGCTGAAAGACAAACCTGACTTTCCAGTTTTTTGGAAAAATTTTAGGCTTAGAGCTGTGTAAAGAAAAATAAGTGATTTTAGTTTATTTTTTTGAAGACCTCCTATATTTTCATGGGGTTGAGTGGTCTGGGCAGAAGAATCTGACCGCATTTTTGGTATTATGGCTGCGGCAGGATCAGGCTTCGGACCTTTTGAAGTGCCAGACCAACTTGACTTTTAAGAGATTATTGAATCATATGCGCAGGAAATTTTGTTAACTCCTGAAATTTTCCCTGCAGATATCGTATTTGTAATCAGTTAACGAATTTTATACACGACATAAATGCCATACATGTCATTTTTCTAACATGATCTAAACGTAAAAACTATTATAGTTCAGACTTTGATCTCACCTGAATTTTTGTCTCTCACCTATTTTTGTATCTCACCTGAATACAAATAGCGACCTTTGAGTTGGAGTAAACTTTTCTTCCTGAAAGTTCTCAAGGATTTATAATGGATATCTGATTAAACTAATTGTATATGATTAAACTAACTACTTGTTATACATTTCCATAAATAAAAGTCTATGGCTAATTATTCTTAGCTTGTTGGCTAATAACTTATCTTTTAAATTATAAAAGTAAGGATGCTTTTAAATTGAAGATATTTTTAGTTTTATTCCGTATTTTCTATTTCATCGGCTTTCAAGAACCTGAGGCTTGAGATTGCTTTTTAATCAGGTTATGCCACTATCAGATCATAAAAACTTTAAATCATACGAAAAAGATATATTTTCCTATTTCGTTATATAATTCCTCCTATGTTTTCATAGGGGTTAGGTTAGCCTGTGCGGAACCTGTGTATCCCCATAAGAGGTGTACTCAGGAAAGGAATTCGGACTCCTTGAAGTGGCAGGCTAACCGTTATCCGAGAATAATGTGAAATCAATGGAGGATTTTGGACCCCATATAGGAGGGGCCCTTAATTTGTTTCCAAGCCTTTTTTGCGTTTTTTCGAATTTAGAGGGATATTTATGGACCTGTTTTTTTGTTGAAGTTTACAGGTTTATGCAGTTGATACTTATTTTCAGTATCTCCTACATAAACTCTGTCTGTGCTGATTGTATTCGATCTTTTTCATCTGGGCATAACTAAAAGTTCTTAAGAGGTATTGGAAGGTATACTGCTTAACTTTGTATCCTCAGTTAGCAGATATTCATAACGAGTTTAACTGGCCTATTCCATTACTTCCATTTTTCAGCACAGTGATTCCAAAGCATATCCATAAATCTGAAATTTTGAATCTATCTATGGATCAATGAATTTCACATTAATAATGGGTTTATTTTGGAACCTTACAAACTGTAATCTGAATAACTAAATATAAATTTAACAAAACCGATAATAAGTTTGAGTCTTAAAGGTAACATCGAGAAATTATCCTCAAAAAATGTAACATCATGAAATTATCCACAAAGTAATCTCTGTCAAAACCCTAATTTGACAGAAGCATACATTTTTATAATGTACAAATAGGCTTCAAGCTTCTGTTTTCTTCATACAATTCAAATTTATCTTTTGTGTTTATTGATTTTTAACATATTTTATTTTTTGCTTTCCTAAAACGAATACTTTTTGAAATATTTTTTTCCTTATTTGCAATTCATCTATTAAATTTATCACAGCTCAATAAATAGCATTCGATGTTATTTTTTGGTCTATTTTTTAGTCATCATTACCTTTTTAGCTAAGGATTATTACCTAAAATTTTAGTCTTTTATACAAGTAAACTAAAATTGAGCTAAAATTATGTAATTGTTTACGATATTGAGATACGCATTTGAGAATTTGTGAGGCTATTGTTTTTTAAAATATCCTTTAATAACAGGTGTTAAATGGTGTTTTTCTTTGCACTGATAAGTAAAGTTTACTTTATTTATTTGTGTATAATGCAATTTCTCGTTCTTATTTATTGATTTTTTATGCCTTTAAATAAAAAATTTGAAAGTTAATCCGTGGGGATTTCTTCAAATCAGCGTGCAGTCTCAAGATTAAGAATAATATCCTCACAAATCAGAATCTTAAATTATTTTCTGGAGTAGGGATTATGAATGAACAGTTGAATAAAGAAACGAACCTTTTGAACAAAAAAATTAAGGCTTCAATACTGGCATTTTTTATGCTTTTAACGTTGTTTTCGATTCCTCCGGCGGCTGGAAGCGGAGATCTTCAGTATGAACTTGTTGCCAGCACAACCAGTGATGCCGAAGGCAATTACCTGCTTTCCGATATTCCCGACGGAAACTATACGCTTGTAGCTCTTTACAACGAGGACAAATGGCGCCGTGCCGATGAGCAAATTCAGGTTCAAAACGGAACGGACCTTATAGTGAATCTTGATACCTCAAGCAGGAATATCGATGAAAATGAGTCTCAGGCCCTTCTTGACCTGCCTGTCAGTGAGGCTGGCCTTTCTGGAAGTGCCAGAATCAGTGGGCTCACCCGCCAGAAACAGATGAATGCCGACCCTATATCTCGGGGTTCCACAAACGTTCTTTTGTTAAAGGAAGCTGGAACAGAAACTCAGAGTAATTCCAGCGAAACTCAGAGTAATTCCAGCGAAACTCAGAGTAATTCCAGCGAGACTCAGAGTAATTCCGGAAGCAGTCAGCACCTGAACATCGCCATTGTGACCGGATACAGGAGCCATGAACTCCCACTCAAAAACCTGGCGGAAGGGATAAACAGTAACAACAGCCTGAACCTTACTCTTAGCTGTTTTATGGCTGACTACGTGATGGAAAATGACGTTGACCTGAGTACAATGGACATAATCTACATCAACATGCTCAGTCCTTCGACGGCCCAGAAGATCACACCGACTGTGGACAGTGCAATTGCTAACGGGTGTGTGGTTATTGATGACGATACCCTTCTGAATGAGAGCATCCCTCTTCCTGAAGACCAGATTGAAAGCTACAGGGAAAAACTGAATAACTACTGGCTTAATGGGGCTTACGACCAGGACAACCTGAAAAATCTTGTGTTTTGCATCGCCAGTGACTGCTGCGGCAGGTCTGACCTGATATATGAGGATCCGCATACGCTTCCTGAAAGGGCTATATACCACACAAACATGACAGGTTACTTTACCGATTCTCTTGATACCTACTTTGCATGGTATTCAAACAGAAGCTACGGAGGGCATGTATACGACCCTGCAAAGCCTACAATTGCAATTACCATGTACCAGAGCTATTTCCCCTTCCAGATTGAGCCAATTGATGCCCTGATCTCAAAACTGGAAGCAAAAGGCTACAATGTCATTGCCACATACGGATCTGATAATCTTTCCTCCGGCGACTTTTTCAAGCAGGGGGATGAGGTCCTTGTGGACGCAATTATTTCATTTACATACTTTGGCAACAAATTTGATGCCGAAGAGCTCGATGTGCCTGTAATCAACGGCATTATTGATAATTACATGAACAGGACCGAGTACGAAGCCAGCAGCCGGCCGCTTCCTTCGGATAAGATGATGAAGCTCGATTTGCAGGAACTCTGGGGAGCTATTGACCCGGTAATAATGGCTGCAACGGAAGTAGATTCCGAAACTGAGACTGAAACTTCGGTTTCCATAGATTACCAGGTAGACTGGCTCGTTGACCGCGTGGAAAGCTGGGTGAACCTCAGTGAAATTCCGGAGTCGGACAAAAAAGTTGCTATAATCTATTATAACCACGGAGGAGGGAAGGATAACATCGGAGCTTCTTATCTCGATGTCATTCCAAGTTTGTCCAACCTTCTCAGCGCTATGGCTAAAGACGGATATTCCCTGAATGAAAACCAGACCTTAAACGAAACTGAACTCCTGAATTTGATACTTACCCAAGGAATAAACATAGGGACCTGGGCGCCTGGGGAACTCCAGAAAATGGTTGATACCGGCAAAGTCGTTCTTCTCCCGGAAAGTACCTATGAGAAATGGTTCTCGGAACTCCCTGAAGAGAGGCAGCAGGAGGTCATTGACCAGTGGGGCCCTGCACCCGGAAAGATTATGGTATGGGAAAACGAGACTGGAAAATACCTTGTGATTCCCAGAATTGAGGTAGGGAAGAACGTGATTCTGGCTCCACAGCCTTCAAGAGGCTGGCTTGATGATAACGAGGCTCTCTATCATGACAAGGATTTACCTCCTCACCACCAGTACATTGCTTTCTACCTCTGGCTCCAGCATTCCGATGAAGAAGGAGGATTCGGCAGTGATGCCCTTGTTCATTTCGGCAGGCATGGGACTCAGGAATGGCTACCTGGAAAAGAGTTCGGGCTTTCTCGGTATGACTGGCCTTCCCTGATGATAGGTGATAAGCCTGTGATTTATCCTTATGTCATGGACGGGCTTGGGGAAGGAAATGAGGCAAAGCGCAGAGGAGGAGCAGTCATTGTTGACCATCTTGTACCCCCGATTATTTCAGCAGGAAGCTATGGAAATTATTCAAATCTGAGCGAAGCTATCCAGAACTATAAACAGGCAGAAGCAGACGCTTCCCTTAAAGCGGCTCACAGGTCTGAAGTCTTAAACCTGACTCAGTCTCTTTCCCTGGATGAAGAATTCAACATGACAGAGGCAGAAAACAACGAGACTTACTTTAATACAACTTTCCTGGAGGGGCTTGAAGATCTTCTGGACGAGTATAAGAGTCAGTCCATGCCTTACGGGCTGCATGTCCTTGGTACAAGCCCGAAAGGAGAGCAGCTTGTAGGTATGGTAAATTCAATGCTTGGAACTGACTTTTCCGACTCTGTTAATGAATTCAATAAAACCGAAGGGTCCCAGCTTTATTTGCTTGACCTTGTCCTCAACCAGGGAGTCAATTCCACAGCCGCTCAGAAGCAGGTGCTCGGGAAAAGCAATGAAAACGTCAGTACCTTCCTTTCCAATGCGGAAGACTATGCTGCAAACCTGTCTCTTGGAGAAGAGGAAATCGATCAGGTGCTCAATGCCCTGGACGGCAAGTTTATCCTCGGAAACCTAGGAGGCGACCCTGTTCGAAATCCTGAAACTCTGCCGTCTGGAAGAAACTTCTATGCTTTTGACCAGCGGATAGTGCCGACAGAAGCTGCCTGGACTTTAGGGCAGGAGATGGCTGACCAGATGCTTGAAGCTTATGTTGCCGAGCACGGAACTTATCCTAAAAAGGTGGCGTATGTACTCTGGGCAGGGGAAACAACAAGGCATGAGGGAGTTATGGAATCAGAGATCCTCTACCTGCTCGGGGTCAAGCCTGTATGGAACAGCGGCCGAGTAGTTGATGTGGAGGCTATTCCCATGGAGACTCTGGGCAGGCCAAGAATTGATGTGGTAGTGCAGATCTCCGGACTCTACAGGGACATGTACCCTGACAAGGTCCGCCTGCTGGACAAGGCCGTAAAACTGGCTTATGCCCAGGAAGATTCTCCCAATTATGTCAGGGAAAATGCTGATGCACTGAAATCTTCTTTGACGAGTGACGGTTCTCTTAATGAAAGTGAGGCTCTGGACCTTGCCCTGCTCAGGATTTTCGGGTCTTCGGACGGCGCCTACGGCACAGGCCTTCCCAATGCGATATCTTCAAGTGATACCTGGGAAAGCAACGACGCGCTTGCAGAGCTTTACATCAACAAGATGTGCAACGCCTATGGAGAAGACGTATGGGGCGAAGACCTGAAGGAGCTTTTCGAAAAGAACCTTGAAGGGGTTGAAGCTACAGTGCACAGCCGGAGCACAAACCTCTACGGGACTCTGGACAATGATGATTTCTTCCAGTACCTTGGAGGCTTGAATCTTGCGATCAGTTCCGTTTCGGGAGGAGAGTATCCTGATTCATATATCACGAACATGCTGACAAACGGGGACGAGAAAACCGAAACCCTGGAAAAGTTTCTTACGAGGGAAACCTACTCTAGATATTTCAATTCAAAGTGGATTGAAGGTATGCAGGGAAGCGGTTATGCAGGAGCCAGGGAAATGTCGGATTTCGTTGAGAACTTATGGGGCTGGGAAGCTACGAACCCGGATTTGATCAGTGATGACATGTGGAACCAGGTGTATAAGACGTACGTGGCGGACCAGGAACTAAGCGACTGGATTAAGCAGAATAATCCTTATGCTTACCAGTCCATGACAGCCCGGATGCTGGAAACCGCCCGCAAAGGCAACTGGGATGCCTCGGATGATGTACTCGAAAGCCTTGCTACGGAATATGAAGAATCCGTGGTCGAGGATGGGGTTACCTGCTGCCATCATACCTGCGGAAATCCCCTTCTCAACAGCTACGTATCAGGCATGGTCTCGGTCCCGGGTTTTAGCGAAGCAATAGAAAATGCTACGCAGGAATCTCTTGAACAGGAAGAAACTGAAAAACAAAGCAGCGATGGTGAAAAACACAGTAGTAGTGGCAATAAAGGAAGTTCAACGCCTGTAATTCGGAGTACGGAGAGCAGCAATCAAACTGTTGTAGAGAGCGATGCAGGATATGGAATCGATTCTCCCGAACCTGCGCCCGAGGTCTCGAAATCAACTGCTGACCCGGATTATGTTGAAGGCTATGAGATGCAGAAAGATTCCGCAAACGAGCCAGAGGATAATGGTTTCTCATTCTCGGGTTCTGATATTTTTGGAATGCTCTTCGTGGTAGCAGCCATTGGTGGAATCTATTTCGGGTTCTATAAAAAGAAAATGTAAAAATTTATTGAAAGAGAATTGAAAGAGTATTGGAAGAATGTTGAAAAAGTATTTGAAGAATGTTGAAAGAGTATTTGAAGAATATTGGAAGAGTATTTGAAGAATGTTGAAAGAGTATTTGAAGAATATTGAAAGAGTATTGAAAGAAGAGAGCTTTCTTTTGATGCTCTTTTCTTTTATATTACAGTACTCAAAAATTTGACTTTGAATTTATTGAAAGATTGGCACGCTATCCAGTCATCAAATTCAAAATCAAGGGATGCTCATTTTGTAGTCATAATCTGCATCATATTTTCTGTAGTCAGAAGTAAGCTCTTCGCCTGGTTGTATATCTCTTGCAGCGAAAGTTATTCCTTCGTTCTCTTCTATAGGAGATTCATCTATGCAGTTAGGGTCATCTGAGTGATTAAAATAACGAGCATCATCAAGACATAGAATGTATTTATCTGTATCCGGATTAAGATATGCGTATTTCAAAAAACAGTCTTTCGTTATCTCCGACAGTTTAGCAAGTTCATTTTTATCAATTTTGATATCATATCCAGAGTGAAATTTCCATATTACAGTTCCTTTTGGAATAAATTGATTAGCGAAAAGACCAATACCGTTTATCGTACTTGGCCCGATTTTTGTTTTTATTAACAGCATAAAGAAAAATGTGAATTTAAATATTTGAGTATTTCGATAATAATGATAGCATTATAAAAACCAAGGCATGTTTCTTAATACCTGACTTGCCTAGTATCTTGAAAATTTAGTTATTGGTCACATGTTAACTCTGAATCGCTATCTGTTGATGGAAAGCTATCAAAGGTTTGTTCAATAATTACATTTTCATGACACTAGTACATAGATTCTCAAATAAACATATAATAAGAAAATACTTGAAGCCTATGATGCAAATATTATTTAAAAGTCACGTGGAATTTTATAACACGGAAACGCAGCCGGTCGCAGAGTGATTCGATCTGGATATTACAACCACGGAAAGCACGGAAGAAACACGCCTTTACTACTGATTTCCGTGTTTTCTGTGCTTTCAGTGGTTTTCAAAAAATTCATTCTGACTTAGAAACTAATGTCCTCCAGCTGTTCTTTAGCATTACAGCAATTGCAAAAATACCTCCAAATTTGGGAAAAATTCATAGACGTTCTCCCATTCTCCATAGGATTTATTCGATGTTAAGATCGTTGAACTCTTTTCATAACGTATTGAAATTAGCTGAAATAAACAGTGAGCTCCTACTTTATCAAATGGGAGATATTTGAAAAATGTATGCTTTGAAATTAGTGAAAGATATTGAACACCTTATAAGAAAGCCACTTGCAGGAGAAACAGAAAAAAATGTGCTGGAAGAAAAACAAGTCACCTTTGACTTAATCATTATTACAAGGTTTGCACCCAGTTCTAAATTAATCAACAATCTGTGTCTTAATCTGCCTTTTTTGGTTCGGCTACAAAATCATACAGGAACGCTGCGACAAGTGCTCCCGCTATGGGACCTATGATATAAATCGGGAACTGAGTCCAGAGGTTGGCTCCACCCAGCAAGGATTCAGCAAGATAAGGGCCGAAGGTGCGGGCAGGGTTCAGAGAAGAACCTGTAATGTTGCCTACAACAATCACATCCGCAGCTACCACAATCCCTATGGCAAGCCCCGCAAATCCAGGGGGAGCCCTTCGGTCCACGGCTGTACCCATAATAGTAAGCATAAGGAAAAAGGTACACACAGCTTCGCAGAAGATTGCCTGCCCATAACCGACCCCGTAGAACATAGACGTGGCTCCCAGACCTGTATCAACAGCCCTCATCCCCAGGATTGCCACAAGAGAAAAGGACGCAAGGCTTGCACCAATAAGCTGGGCGATAATATAGGCAGGGAGGTCTTTTGTGGGAAAGCGGCCTGTGGCCCAGAGAGCAAGACTTACCGCAGGGTTGATGTGGGTACCTGAAATGTGGCCGAAAGCATAGACCATGGAGGTGATTGCAATTGCAAAAGACATTCCTATGGCAAACCAGGCCGCAATGTCAATCCCTATGTTAAACTGGTTTCCGGGAAAAGCCTCCCAGCCCTCCATAAGAAGCACGGTCGTTACCACCGAACCAGTACCCAGGAACACCAGGACATAAGTCCCTATTAATTCCGCAAGCGCACGTTTCATGAGGTTTGTTACTGCCATATCAAGCTCCTCATTTACTCCACTTCCCTTTGCTCCCGCTACCCTTTACATTCTCTTTGCTTTACCCCAGCTACTCTTTACATTCTCTTTGTCGTTATGGTCAAACTCCGTTAAACTGCCTCTGACCAGTTGCAGTAGTTGCACTTGTAGTCAAAATAGTTCGCCGAACAGAACTTGCAGACCCTTGCCGGAGAATGTGCCTGCTGCTTGTGCAGTGCGATGATATTTGTCATAAGCGTTGCAGTCACAGGCTCACTTGTCAGGAGGCAGGGGAAATCAGCCAGGCGCATAAGAGCCGAGAAACGGACAGTGATTGCACAGGCCGGATAGGTGTAACGCTGAGGGTTTTGCAGGACCTCGTTCCTTTCAATGGGGCTCAGGTCGATAGGCACACCCTGTACAATGCACCCGGCCCCCCTTGGAATATGGTCAATGATTCGTTCACCCTTTTCAATCATGTCAATGAAATCCACGTTATGCAGCTCAGCTGCCGCTCCACGTCTCGGGTTGGTCAGCACAAGGTTGTGGAAGCGTTTGACCAGCAGGTCAAGCACCATCATGGTGGTAAACCCGTCCATCCAGAGGATTTTAGTGACTGCAGCGGCTGTTGCGTCCGTACCGATGGTCAAAGGTGAGTATTCGTCCCTGAACTTGCCTTTTGCCCGGTTCATGGTACTTTCAAGGACGTCTGTTACAGCATTGATAACTGCCAGCACGACGTCGTCTTTTGTCATATTGTACATAGACTGGGAAATGTGGTGGGCTACGTCACCTACGCCATAAGCAGGTACTGTCACAATATTCCCGTAGAAAACATCGGCATTCATGGCATCCTTTACGGTTTTTCGTATCCTCTGCTTATATGTCTCCATATATTTCCTGGTGTCAAAGGACGTATGCCCTGCTTCTTCCATGAGTTTTACCTGAGCATCCACCGGGGACTCGTAGACCATCTTGAGCATGTCAATTTCTTCTTTTATGGCTTCCGAAGGAGTTTTTCCGTCTTCAACCGCTGTCTGGAACTTCGCCCCTACACCATAGGAAGTGTTCATACCCCAGGACTTTGAAGACAGGATCGTCCGCTTGTGCTCCACAGGGATGTCCATTTTCTGGAGGATCCTGTTTACGACATTACTCGTGCTTCCGGGCACAAAGGCAAAGTCTACTACACAGGTCGGACCGTAAAAGCCTCCGTACCTGCGAATTGACTCTTTTCCTATCAGGGCTTCGGATTTTCCTATTTCCTCCACGAACTTCATGACTGATTCATGGAAAGCCGGGTCCTCTTCATAGAGAATTTCGAGGATGGGAGGAGTCTGGTAATGCTCTACAAAAGGGTCATCTTCAGGCCTGACCGTGTCCGTAAGGCTCGTAAGAGTTTCGTAGTGGGTGTTTACAGAATCGATGTGCAGGTCGAAGACTTCCTTACACTGCTCTCCAACCGGCTTCATTTTGTTTACTGCGTCTACGTAGGGTTTTGCATCTTTTATCTTGAACTCAGTGCCCCGCTTTTTATTAATCACTCCCACTACGGCTTTCTGGGCACCTACAGCCTCGTCTGCCATCTTATTATACATTTCCTGAACGTCAACTCTAACTTCCGTTATCATATTCACTCCCCAAAATCACTTTAAAGCTGCCAGGAAATCCGCGAGGGATTCTTAAAACCCTTAAATCCAGGAATTCAGACCTTAAAAACCTGATAACTTAAATCCAATATCGAAATTCATCCAATATCGAGATTCAATAGAAATAAGTCCCCCATAATAAAAACCAGAGATACCCAATCCAGATAATTCCTGTTATTAATCTTCTGGATTCTGCAGCTACTTATATATTCTCATTTTTATACTATGATTCTTTTTTATTCTATAAATAGTTTGATTTAAAGAGTAAAGCCTGATTTAAAGATTCAGAAACTGATTTAAAAGTCTCAATTTGAGAACTATTGTTAAAGGGTTAGAGTTGAAATACTCAGATATTGGCTTTTAATGCTCAGGGATTGGCTTTTGGAGAAAAAAGAAACAGAAAAATCATTAGGGGAGCAGAGTAGTTTGTTTACTCTTTGCTACCAGGCCGTCAAGGTCAAGCCTCTGTTTTATCAGCCCTGCAAGGACTTCATTAGCAAGCCTGATTACTTCGTCCTTATTTTCCCGCATTTCGTATGCAGGGTCATCGGAAGGGATCTCAATTTTCGTTATATCGGCTCTGGCTTTTTTCAAATGTGCTTCCTGAGCTTCACAGACTATGCTGGGTTTTTCCAGGTACTGTTCAAGATGTTTTTGAGTAATTCCTAGAAGCTTCAATTCCCTGCGGAAACAGGGCCTTTCAAACAGTCTGGAGACCACATATACTCCCACAGGAATTCTGAAATCCAGGTTGATTTTAAGAAGCTGGGACCTGAGAATAGAATAAATTTCTTCCGGATCTGAAAGTTCAGGAGGCCTGGGTTCTTTTCTTTTTTCGGATAAAGGCTCTGTGGCCTTTTCAGGTAGGGCATAAATCTTCGAAGGGGGAACTTCAGTTTCTTCCAGAATATCAAGGTCTCTGAGCGCCCTGAGATAGCCTGTAAGAACCAGGCGGTGCTCCTCTATACCTATGGTTTTCAGTTCTCTGGAAAGCCCGCTGATTGAGAGCTTCTTGCCTTCAAGTAGTTCCAGGAGTTTGAGGTGAAGTTTTTCGTCCATCTGTACCGACATCATGTTTTATTGTTGTTAATTGATTCTTCAGGACTCCAGCCGGAAAAACATTGTTTTTCAGATCCGCCGGGCAAAAGAGCCCGTATTTTCCCGAATATTTCAAAAGACCTGACCTTTTTCTATCTATGAGAGGAGTAAGCAAGAAAATTGCAGGGAGTAATACACGATGTAACTATCCTGCATAATATAAAGCTTATGAGAGAGCCTGTAGGGAAGAAGTATAGAAAATATAGGGAAGAAATTGGTGTATTTATCTAAAAAGACCTGTTGAACTTTCAAATGAATATTTAATAGGTGGTATAAGTATACCACTTTCAGTAGCTGTTGATAGAGCAAATCGCCACGATAAAAAGCTTATAAAAAGGATGCATTCCTGGCTAAACAGATTTAGAAGACTGCTTATAAGATGAGATACAAAAATTAAGAATTGCTTTTCTATGTTCCATTTCGCATGTGCATGGATAACATTCAGAGAAGCAGGACTTTTCGTATAGGCTCTAAATAACAATTAAATATATTAATATGTTAAAATGCGCTTGCTGCCGAAAGTAGAAAATAAATAAGAATTGAGCTTTTCCCGGCAGAATTGAAGGGCAACGCTTAAAAATAATAATTGCCATCTGGATTAGGCTTAAATTGATTATTTCACAAGGCTGCAAAGATGATTACGAAATTAATTCCCAAAAAAGTATTTTTTACAAGTGGAGTTGGTACACATCCTGAAAATCTTGAATCATTTGAAGTTGCACTCAGGGATGCAGGTATTGAGAAATTTAATCTTGTAACTGTAAGTTCTATCCTGCCCCCTAACTGTGAGATTGTGTCCAGAGAGGAGGGACTCGAAGAGTTAAGTCCAGGAGAGATCGTATTTTGCGTAATGTCCAGGATTTCTTCCAATGAGCCAAGAAGGACGCTTAGTACATCGGTTGGTTGTGCACTCCCACAAAACATGAACAAGCACGGTTACATATCAGAATATCACGCTTATGGAGAAACCGCTCAGGACGTTGGGGAACATTCCGAGAAACTTGCAAGAAGCATGTACAGCACCTGGACAAACGAATATCCTCTAAAAACTCTCAGCTTTCCCAGGTCATCTTCTGTAGATGAACATGGAGACTGGATGACCGTGATATCCGCAGCAGTCTTTACTATCTGAACATTTGACAGTATGCCTGTAATAATTTCTTAGATTGTTTACGAACTCCTCTCTGAAAATTAAAATATACTCCCCATTATGTTAATTTCACATTCTTTGATCCTGATTCAAACCCTGCAAATTAGTTTTCCTGAAGAAGATTCATCTCTCATGATATCGTCATGGGAAGAAGCCGCATATATTGATATTTAATAAAATAATATAATTATATAGCGTTATTTGTATATCTTACCGCCTGTCGCCAAATGTCTTCAGGTATAAATGTCTTCAGGTATTATAGTCACGCCTGTAATTGTTGCAACAAAAAGCTTCATTGTACCTCATTGGACAGTTGCATTATTCAGGTATGATAAAAATATAACTTCAAATTTGCAGTTCAGAACTTTATCCGTAATTTCAGTATCTCAATAATGATTCTTGGCAACAAATGCCTTGATATTATACTTGAATCATTCCTCAGCTTCGTGACTATATAAATCACATGCAAAACTATCATTATCTGTTTATTAGGAGAATGGTATGCATCTTAATGTGTTCACAGATAACCCAACCGTTCCGATAGATGTAAAGGACAGGTCTGTAAGCGAATTGATGGAAGGAATGCTTAAGACAGGCTTCCAGGGAAGAAAGCTAGCTGAATCTGTCCAGGCCTGGCATAACATGCTAAAAGAAAAGAATATGACTGTGCTGATGGGACTGTCTGGGGCTATGGTCCCTGCTGGCATGCGTAGGGTTATTTCCTATATGATCCGGGAGAGGATGATAGACTGCCTTGTAAGCACAGGAGCAAACCTTTTCCATGATTCACACGAAGCGCTCGGCAAGAAACATTATGTGGGTTCGCATCTGGCTGACGATGAAGACCTCTTTGAGCACGGTGTTGATAGGATCTATGACGTTTTTGCGGTTGAAGAAGAGTTCAGAACCGCAGATAACCTTATTGCGGATTTTGCAGAAGAAATTGGGGAAATTTCCTGTTCCTCAAGGGAGTTCATGTACCTGCTCGGAAAGGAACTGGCAAAGCGCGGAGCGGCTGAGGATTCTATAGTTGTAAGTGCATACAGGCGCAATATTCCGATCTTCGTTCCTGCACTTTCGGATAGTTCAATAGGAATCGGGTTAACCATTGCAAAAAGAAGAGGATTGAAACTTGAAATTGACCAGATAAAAGACGTTGATGAGGTCACTCAGATTATAGAAAAATCAGGTAAAACAGGAGTTGTATACGTTGGAGGTGGAGTCCCTAAAAATTTTATCCAGCAAACCGAAGTAATAGCTTCTATTCTTGGAACGCAAGTCGGAGGGCATGATTATGCAATTCAGTACACTACTGATGCTCCTCACTGGGGAGGACTTTCAGGCTGCACTTTCGATGAAGCTGTTTCCTGGGGAAAAATTGCAGTTCAGGCAAAAAAAGTGCAGGTCTTCGTGGATGCTACTATTGCTCTCCCTATTGTGGCCCATGCACTTCATGAAAAATGCCGCGAACTGAAAAGAAATGCCCCGACATTTAACTGGGAAAGGCCTGAAGGGCTTGATATTGATTACAGAGAGTAATCAAATTACGAATCTTTATTATATTTGAAAGCTTATAATGTAAGACGAGAAGGAGAGGAGTAAATGGGTAAAAGAACTCGAATAATTAACGATCCTTCCTATTTAGTACCATTGCTCAGGACTTTTGGGTCAAGAACTCACAAAAAGATATTTGACGCACTTTCAAACAAATGGATGACAAGAGCAGAGATAGATGAATTCATGGGCGCAGACTCATCAAAAAGCCTCCATATCCTGAAAAAAGCCGGGCTACTGGAGAGCCAGTGGAGAGTTCCGGAGGCAGGGCAAAAACCTTCCAAAGAATACCATAGTTCCTATTCCAAGGTTCAGGTTAATTTCCAGTGTTCTTTTGAGGATTTGAGTGATATCATCATGCTGACCTTCAAGCCATACGAGGAGGTCAAAGATGCAATGGAAGAACTGGAAAAGCTGGTAGAAGAAGGAAACACCTCCATGAGCAGCCTCACACGGACGCTTAATAGAAACCCATTTTATATTTGCGCTGTCGCCCGTAGATCTGAAAGGCTTTCTGTGATGGGACAACGGTTAAAAGTAATTGAAGATGTAGAGGAGAACTACGATTGATGATTAAAATCCTCCAGACTAAAAGCGGAGTAACCAAGTTTCAGGTCCTTATCGAAATTGCAGCCCATCAGCCGAATGTAAGACAAAAAGAAATTGCCGCAAAGATAGGAATAACTCCTCAGGCAGTTTCCGAATATATCAAAGAACTTGTCAATGACGGGCTGATAGTTACTGAGGGCCGGGTTCGCTATAGGATTACAAAAGAAGGTGTAGAATGGGTCCTTGATAATGCCACGGAAATGAAGCAGTACGCCCGCTTTGTCATGGAGGACATAATCAACCATATCTCAACCTGGACAGCGATTGCAAAAGAGGATGTAAAGGAAGACCAGCAGGTATACCTGAAAATGGAAGGTGGACTCCTGTACGTCAGCAGCATGGAAAAAACAGGTGCATCAGGCAATGTAATTTCCGACGCATCTGCCGGGGAAGATGTAGGAGTAACGAGCCTGCGAGGCCTGATCGACCTGGAAAATGCTACAATTACAATCTGCAAGGTCCCGAGGATCGAGCGTGGAGGCTCAAGAAAGGTAGATATTGAACGCCTGAGGTCCCTGACAAGTTCAAAACCCTATATAGCAGCTATAGGCGTGGAAGCACTTATCGCTCTGCGCAAGCTCAACATAGCCCCGAATGTTATGTTCGGAAGTAATGAATCAGTTATTGAGGCTGCATATCACGGCTTATCATCCCTTGTAGTCTCAGTAGATGAGCAGGTTCCTTCCCTTCTTAACAGGCTGGAAACCGAAAATCTTGAGTACGAACTCGTAGACCTGACTCTCGAGTAATTTCTAATTTTTAAGTCAAAATTGCGCTGGCGCACCCCGCTGCAAACTGGCGGGGTATTTGACTGAAATAAATGCACTGCTTTCCTTATTTCTCATTTTTTTTCGTTAACTTATCTAACAGTTCAGAGCCTGGTGCCTCTCCAGTTAAAAGAATAATTGCAATAAGGATAACTGCCATTGTTATAAGAATAGTATATCTAGTTAGGCTCTCTTCAGAATAATACATACCGACAAGCGGAGCAATAATTATGAATGCAATAGTTACCAACCAGCCTTCTAAGCTAGCCGGGCTAACGCCCCAACCAATACGCCTTTTATGAAACCATGCTTTTTTGGTAAGTCTTTTCATTCTTTGCCTCCATTTGTTTTTGTTTCAATCCTTGTTTTCATGTATCTTGCCCGCTAATAACTTTCAATATATTATAGGAATAATTCAAATATAATATCAAGGGTTTTTGTTGCCAAAGATGATTATTTGGGGAAATAGTATAGATAAACTCACAAACTGATAATTTTTTTAGGTTCTTCGTTGTTTTGTGTGGATCTCCTCATAATATTCTCATAAAAACCAGTGCGTTCTTGAATTGAAAATCATCTTATCCATAGGAAATAACGAAGAGCCTATTTTTATATTCCTAAACATGAATGAAATGCCTGAACAGGAAAAAATGATTTTTACCCTTGATCTTTTGTTTCAAAGGTGGTTTTATGATTTGACTTTATAAGATTTAAAAATATTTATGTTTACTTGAGTGGAATCCACGCCGTTGTCAGGGCCTTTTCGGTCAAGCCTTTATTCAAAAGGGTTGTGCTACAACCGTTGCGCCGGTTGATCACGCCGATAGGGTYTAGGGATAAGGTTATCAGACTCAAACARTTCTTGGGGTTTTCGGTCAAGCCTTTTTTCAAAAGGGTTGCGGTCAAACAGTTTTTCAAAAGGGTTGCGGTTAAGCCGTTTTTCAAAAGGCTTACCATAGATTTATCTCAAAATAATATATTTCATATAATCAGGAGATTTTACATGAAGCTGATTGTACTTTCCGATACTCATCTGAAAACTGGAGTAATTCCCCAGCAACTTCAAACACTCCTGGACGAGTGCGACCTTATAGTCCATGCAGGGGATTTCAGTACTGTAAAAGCCTATAATGCCTTCAACGCCAGTGGCAAATTAAAGGCCGTTTTTGGAAATGATGACACTTCCGAACTTAAAAAGCTCCTTCCAGAAAGGCTGAAATTCGAGGTTGAAGGCGTAAAAATCGGAGTTGTACACGAAGGAGGGCTTTCGGTTAACGATACAACTGCGCAGGGTTACCTGGCAAAAGAAATGGATGTAGACATTCTAATTTTCGGTCACCTGCACAGACCCTTGATAGAGAAAAAAGATGTTGTGCTTGTTTGTCCCGGCTCTCCTACCAAACCCAGGATGTCAAACCCAAGTGTTGTAGAACTTATAATTGAAAAAGGAAGCATTAATGGCAGGATAATTACTCTTGAAGGAAGTACCTGCGATTACATAAAGTTCCGGGATTCCCTGGAGAAAAGCAAGCAGGAAAAAAACCAAAACAAGAAAAAGGCTTGAACGTCTCTGAAACTGGCAGGGATAGAACGAAGGAAATCACAATATGGACTACCCTGTAGGACAACCCTGAGCAGGGGCTTATTTACTGCTTGAAATCAGGCATATGCCCTGCTAACCAGGGTTAGGATATTCAATTTTAGCAAGCGCGGTTTACAGTGTTTCCAGTTTGAACATGGCACCTGTGCCCTGAAGACTCAGATATACCTTGTCCCCAAATTCGAGAATTTTCTCGACACTGACACTGCTATTCCAGTTATATACAAAATCGTAGCTGCCCTTCACGGGCTCAAATCCCAGAGACATTAGCCGTTGGTTTACTTCTGACGGACGGGCCCCTTCACTGCTGAACCAGACCAGAAGATAGGTTTTCACAGGATCATCTCACTTATCAGTTTAGTTATTTACTCCTAAGTTTCATTTAAACACAAGTTACTCATTTTATACCATGTCTCGTTTATTTATGTATATTTTGCCTCTTCTGGCTCTGAGACCATTGACAATATCAATATTTACATAATATAGCAGAAGTTAAAAATTAAATAGAAAAGTTGCAAAATGACTCTTCGCTATTCTTTATGGAGAAAACGATTTTCAATTCAAGACCACATTGATTTTTATAAGGAAATTATGAAGATATCCACACAAAACAACGACGAGCTACATTTTGAAGCTAAATGCAAGTTACCCACTCAAAATAGTGAAGAGCCATGTGGCTCTTCGTTTCAGAACTCATTATTCGATGATATTTATTGACTCACGAACTAATCGTTTTCCGGAAAAGGGAAACGGTGGAAATTTTCGGAATCTATCTTTGTACCTTTATATTATGGACTCGCTTGATAGGGAATTGTCCTTCTCCAAAGTTGTCCTGTTCTGATTCTGAGAATAGTACCAGAGCGGGAGATAAAGAGCAAGCACCACGAAGCCAACTATCGTTGAAGTCCAGCCTAACTCAAGGCTGTTCAGGTATATTATCCCAATAAGACACAGAGGCAGGTTAAAAAGCCCAAAGAAAAGGGCTACGTGTCTCCAGCCGTTTGGAGCTTTGAAAGGTCTTTCAAGCTTCGAGAACCTCGGATCAGTTTTTGCCTTAACATATGCGAGCAGACTTATCCCATTGGCACAGACATAACCTATTGCCGAAGCTGCAACTATAGCTGCAGGAGTTCCCAGGCAGATGAAACCCATATTCAAGAGGGCAATGACAATCATTGCATTGACTGGAGTTCCATGTGCATTCATTTTTCCAAAGAACCCTGGCAGATTTCCTTCTTCAGCCATGGAATACATAGCCCTCGAAGCTCCGAGGAAGGCAGTCTGGATAATTAGAACCATTGCCGCAATCAACATGAAGATCGTCAGAGACCCGCCTATGGGACCAAGAGTCATCTGGGCTATAGGCAGCATCGGAGAAACCGGTTCGGATAGTATTCCTTCAATTCCCAGAGCTCCTGTACAGGCTGCCTGGACGAGAATGAAGGTCACAAGACAGATCGCACCGCAGATAAAGAGGGCTTTTGGAACATCCGATTTTGGCTGTTTATATTCGGGCCCGTAGATCGCTGCGGTTTCCCAGGCACAGGCACTCCACTGGGCCATTGCAAAAAGACCAAGCAGTATCAGGATATGCTGAATGTCCCAGCTCCAATCTGTGGGAAGCCAGGCACCGGTAATATTACTGAACTCAAAGTGCCCGGTTACGAAAGGTGCAAGGGCAATAATGATAAGTGGGGCAAGCGAAAGCACGGCAAGAATGTACCCGAGCGTTGCTCCACCGGCAAGCCCACGATAGTTGACCAGGATAAGAAGCACGAATACAACTGCGCCGGATGCCAGGTAAACAACAAGGTCAGGCACGCCTGCAAGTGCAGGGACCAGGCCTTTAAGATAGCTCCCTATCAGGATTGAGTAGATTGCAAGGACCGGATTCCAGGCAAACCAGTAACTCCAGGCGCTGAAACCTCCAAGCAGTTTGCTGAGGTCATACCGGTTGTTTGCATTCCCCGTAAAAACACTCTGGGCGTACCCTGGAAGCCCTGATGCTTTCGGGAACATTGTAGCAAGTTCGCCGTAAGCAAAATTTTGCATGAAACCCTGAAAGACAGATAACGCCCAGATAATGATTGCAAAGGCCCAGACATAATTTGCAAAATAGCCTATGGAAGGCAGGATCAGCACAGGAACTCCCAGGGCAATTGCAAGGCCCTGCTTCCAATCAATTGTTCGCTGGAGCCCTTCGTTTTCACTTTTTTCGTCACTCATCTTCAAGCACACTCCTATAATTACTATAGATGGAAATTGACGATTCGCACAGCTCTTGCAGCACAAATCGACTCATAAAAGCCTGCAAATGGAAAAAGTGGAAAATCCGAAAAATTAAGCTATTCTTAAGATATTTTCAAGAGATATTTTCTCAAGATATTTTCAAGCGATATCTTCCAGAAATATCGCCAAGAAGCATTATCAGGAAATATCCTGAGAAATATCTACAGGAGATCTATATCCGCTTCTTCGTATCTTTTTGGTTATTTCGGAGTTTTTCTTTACGCTATCTGCTTTCTGAATAGGTTACAGGAATTAATCTTAATATCGAGCAACTTTTCGATGTTCATTTTTGCAGCAATACCTTTTGCAGCGCCTGGCACTGACGTTATAACTCCGACGTTGAGTTCTTCACGCAGCTCACGCATAACGTGCTCATCCACAAGGTCCATCTTGTCGACCCCGAGTTTCTTTGCAACGTATTCTTTTGCCTCGCCTATGCGCATATTCTTTGAGAACTCCATCCTTGCAACAAGGTCACCTGCAGCCCTAATTCCAGTCATACCTGAAGCCATTATGTGGGAAATCGGCATACCCATTGGGTCGCCGACTCCGATCTATATGCCGTCGACGCCTGCAATTTCGACCATTGCTTTGCTCGCTCTGGTAACCGCATCAATCGGAGGAGTTTCAAGCATTGGAATTCCGCCAACTCCCATACCCATATTTACATGACAGGGAATTGGAGAAGCTCCTACTGCAGCCTTGATGAAAGTAACTGCACGGGCAAGGTTCCAGGCTGAGGTCTTGCTGGTGTTGGTGTTGCACACTGGCCCGAAAACATTTGCTCCTGCCTTTGCAATAAGAGGAGCCTGCTGATGAGGCCAGAGGCCTGCAAGGGTAACGCCGTCGTACTGAAGGTTTCCGTGCATACCAAGGACACATTCTCCTGCCATGCCTGCTTCAATATACATATCAGGGAACTCTTTTCTAAGAGCCTCGATTGCATGGAGTGTACCATACATGTCACCGTCGCCTGCTGCACCGGTTGTGTCGAAGTTGACCCCATCGGCACCGGAGGCAAAGAGTTTCTGCATGACCCAGACCGTGTCTCTTGTAAGGTGTTCTGCAGCATGTTCCATTGATTCCCAGGCTTCCTGAATCTTAAAAGCCTTCATAAGGTCGCCAGGGTTCTCAAAAGGTCCATCAGGTGTGTAATAAAGTCCCATATTGGGCATTGCACCATAAAACAGCGGGATGACCATGTTCTGCTGGCAGACTTCCATTGCCTGGCATTCATTTGATACGACAGGCTTGACAGGCTTGAAACTGTAATCAATGTGCCCGAGTTCCATTGTGTCAGCACCAAAAGCACGTTCGTGCATCATACAGCCTACAAGGCGGCTGGAAGGAATGCCGACACCGCTGTTGCCCTGGTCGCCGTCAAGCCTGATAGTGCCGATGTCGTGCGTTACTGGGATTTCCATTCCCTGTTCCACACTTACAGCCTTGCCGGGCATTATAAGGATCTCTGCAAGCTTGTCCATTTCATTGGCGCTCAGAGTAGGGATTTCACCAAGATCGGCAGCATTTGCAGTTCCGGCTTCAATCTCTGCAATTATCTTTTCTTTGGTAAGGTAGACACGTTTACCGTCTCCCATACGCAAAGCGTGTTCAGTTGCCATTTTTATCCTCCATAAATTCAACTTAATTTAGACCAACAGATATTCTTGATAATTGGGGTTCAGAGTATTGGGATTCAGAGTATTAGGGTTCAGAGTATTGGGATTCAGAGTATTGGGATTCAGAGTATTGGGATTCAGAGTATTGGGATTCAGAGTATTGGGGTTCAGAGTATTGGGGTTCAGAGTATTGGGGTTCAGAGTAGCATTTCCTTTGCTTTTGCGACAGCTTCGCTTGCGTTTTCAGCATAGCAATTTGCGCCGATTTTGTCAGCCCAGGCCTGGGTTGCAGGGGCTCCGCCTACCATAACTTTTACTTTGTCCCTGAGTCCTTCTTCCTTGAGGAGTTCAATTACAGACTTCTGCCCCTGAAGGGTTGTGGTCATAAGGGCGGAAATTCCAATCATATTGGCATTGACTTCCTTTGCTTTTTCGATGAAGTTCCTGACCGGAACATCACGGCCAATGTCGTATACTTCAAAACCAGAAGACTGGAGCATCGTGGACACTATGGACTTTCCGATATCGTGAACGTCGCCTTCGACCGTACCGTTTACGATAACCCCGAGTTTCTTGCTCTCTGTCCCTGCTGGAAGCTCAGCTTCAAGCACTTTAACCCCTGCTGTCATTGCATCAGCAGCTATCATTACATGGGGCAGGAAAAGTTTCCCTCTCTCAAAAAGAATTCCTACCTGGTTCATGCCTGCAGAAAGACCTTTGTCAATGATTTCAGCAGGTTCCATGACCTTTTTTGCTTTCTCGACAGCTGCAAGAACTGCATCTTTTTTACAGGAGATAACTGCATCAGAAAGCTCCTGAATAAGTTCTTCTTTAGTTGCCATTTTTTGTACCTCCGTGACTGCCAGAAATTCCCTTAGTATTTGAAGAAAAAACTGAATCTGGCACTCTAATTATATATTTAATATATAAGTCCAGAATTATTTAGCCCAACCTGTAGAGTTTTTTCAAAAAAGGCAGGAACTTGAGTACTGCATGTGCATTTGAAAAGCCAGTATGCTATGACACCCCTGATGGACATCACTCAAGTTATGAGATTTTTCAATGGTATTGAAAATTTCAACGGGATTTTGTAGAACTAAATTTCAAGTGCGGTTAATGACTGAAGTAAAAAGACATTTAGAACTTAAAACCTGTAAATTCGATATCTATGTAAAGCCTGGAAAGATAAATCAGTAAATATGCGTCATTTTTGGTATCGTATTTCCGTTGATCTGGAATTCATATGCTACCTCCTCTTCCATTTTTTAAATGCTCTTGATGCTCTTTTAGTTTCTGGAGTTTTCGGTCAAGCCTTTTTTGAAAAGGGTTGCGGTCAAGCCTTTTTTTAGAAGGCTTGTGACCAATCCAGGCAGTAAGTACTGGGTTTCGTTAGTATTAATTATCTATCAGGATAATAAACTACAATTATGATATCAAGACGGCTTCAGGATTCTGCAAATCGTTTATTCAGCAAAGCAGTCGCGTTCATTAAAGATGGAAAATATGACAGAGCGCTTGAGAGTCTGAAAGATGTTGAGAAACTCATGAAAAAGGAAAAAGACCCTGAAATTTCTTTCCAGACCTTATTTTTGAAGGGGTACACTATAAGGGAAGCTGGAGATCCTGAAGGAGCTCTGGAATTTTATCAGGAGGCTCTCAAAGTTATCGAACCTCTGTTTTCAGAAGAACCTGAGAAAGAGGAATATCAAAAATTCATAAGTAATACAATTGAGGAAATTGGGAATTCACTTGACGAACTTGACGACGAGGAAAGTGCAAAAGAGTTGCTGGAACCGATGAAAAAACAGCTCGAAACAGTTGTCCAGATATTTGAAGAACTGACGAAATCAGGCCCTGAAAATAAGCAACGGCTTTCCAAGTTCCTGAAGGTTATTGATAATCTGGGAGTATGTTATCAGGCAGGAGGTTTGATGGATGAGACGGTGAAGCTTTTCGATACAAAAATAGATCTCTACGAAAAACTCTTCGAGCTTGAACCTGGAGAAACGGATCTTCTCGACGATTTTGATGGAGACATCGAACGTTATGGGTTTTTATTCCGGAATTCCGGGTACATGAAGGAAGCCGAAAGCAATTACCTTAGAGCGGTAAGCATTTACAGAAAAATAATCGAGAAAGCCCCTGAAAACGACATGGCTGAATATTACCTGAGTTATACTTACAGCTACCTTGGGAGCATGTATTCAGGCATGGAAAATCTGGAAAAGGCAGAGCGGTATTTTGAAGAAGCTGTGGAACTGATGGAAAAAAGTTATAAAAAAGATCCTGAAGACCATGCATATGCCATCTCTCTCGCCAACATTTATGAAGACTTTGGCAATGCATTTTCTGGGAGTGAAGAGCTTGAAAAGTCAATAGCGAATTATACAAAAGCAAGGGAAATTTACCGGGACCTTATAACAAATTATCCCTCAGAATTTGCATACAACAAAAAAATTGCGATATATCTGGATGATCTAGGGGGCTTATTTTCAAAAATAGGAGAATTCGAGAATGCAGAACTCTGCTACAAAGACAAACTGGAGATTTACCAGAACCTGCATGAAGAAGATCCTGAAGACCTGAATCCCATAATTTATATTTCCGATACCTACGATGACCTGGGAGAACTCTTTGCAGAACACGGGGAAATCGAAGAAGCAAGGAGCTACTATGAAAAAGAAATAGAAATCTACGAAAGCCTTCTGGAAAAAGAACCTGATGCTCTGGATTTTAAAACATATAAGGCTGGGATACAAAATACTATTGGAGAGCTTTATCTTTATGAAGAACCCGAAAAAGCACAGAAATATTTTGAGGATGCTTTTCCCGTGCTTAAAAACAATTTTGAGCTGGAACCGGAAATGGATATACATTATTCAGGGTTCAAGGAAGTACTCAACAACTTAATAACACTGTTCAAAGGCCGGAAGGAGTATGAAAAAGCAGTCGAGATGTACGACAAAATGCTTGCAGCCCAGCAGCGTGTGATTGACCTGAAACCCGATGAATGGGAATACAGAAAAGACCTTGCAGCAACTTACACCAGCCTTGCACTTCTTTACTCTGAAAAAGGGGATCTTGAAAAAGAAGCTTATTATCACAGGCTGTCTCTCGATATTCTGGAAAAAGTAGTGGAAAAATATTCTGACGATCCGGAAGAGCTTTGCAGGTTTGTGACTGGCCTTTATGTTCTGGGATCAACTCTCAAACTCGGAGAAAAAAACAAGGAAAAAGAAAGTTCTATTGTCAATGAGTACCTTGAGCTTGCTCAAAAAGCAGATGAAAAACTTCAGGCTGCCAAACCGGAAATAATAAGAGAGAAGGAACTGCTTGCCGAAATCAATGAAAGGATGGGTATTGCCTTAAGAGAGAACGAGATGTATGAGAAGGCGATTGAAGAATTCAAAAGTTCCCTTGCAATCCGTGAAAAATTGCATGAAAAAAACCCTGAAAATCTGAATTATTTAACGGTTCTTGAAAGTACATATTATCAGATGGGAATAACATTCTTAGCCACGGAAAATTTGGAAAAAGCAAAAGAAGCTCTCGAGAAAGCAATGAATCTCAATGCACAACTGCTTGAGACCGATTCAGAGGACTTTGACTACCTGAGCCGTGCTTCAATGATTTTTGAAAAATATTCAGATGTGCTTGAAAAAATGGGCAAATCTGAAGAGGCTGCGCAATACCTTAAGAAAGCCGAGGAGATTAATACAAGACTGGAAGAAGATTCTGAATAAGCCTGTATAACCAGGCTTTTTCTCACATTTATGTATAAATTTTTGCAGGATTTTTAGAATTTGGTTTTTGTTTCCGGCGGTTGGTTTTTTGTCCGGAGGGGAGGGGGCGGTGGACCTATTTTTTAGGGGAACACACAGTACTTTTTCCCCTAAAAACACTCGATAGACAGTCTCATATCTGCGTTTCTTATATTTTTTGCGTTCGATGGAGAAGCAATTTTTAGATGATAATTTTTAGATTAATGTTACTTCAGGTATGACCTTACCGCAATTGAGAATATTTCCTGGGAAGGGGTGTATCCTTTTTCTTTATGTTCAAATTTTGTGTCGAATTCTTCTGCATCAATTTCATTAATTTCCAATACCGGACTGTATTTATACTTCCAGTTATGCCCTTTAACAGATCCTTCTTTTAATTCTAAAGCGAGCATTCCGTAAGGGTATTCGCCATTCAGATCACTAATATTGAAGTCTTTGCTGCTTTTAAAACCGTGCTTGCAATAGTTATGGGGGTCGCCGAATATAACAATTATATTTATTCCATCGTTTTTAGCAATATCAATTGTGTGGTGAATTAATGCACCGCCTACGCCTTTCCGCTGATATTTCGGTAATACACTTATGGGGCCAAAACTTGCAATTTCCATCTGACCGCCATCTTCCGAATACAACCAGGCTCTGGTGTACATAATGTTACCAATTATTTCACCATTATATTCTGCAACAAAATCAAGTTTCTTAATAAAATCAGGATGATCTCTCATGATATGTACCAAATAATGTTCATTACAGCCAGGTACATAGAGGTTCCAAAATGCTTCTCTCGTTAAGTTTTCTACTTGATTGAAGTCCTCTACTTTTTCATTGCGAATTGTAATATCCATGATTAATTCCTTTTTATTGTTTTATTCGGTATATGTGATTAGTATTATTACGGCAATTAAATGATATTAAATATTAGCATATTGGGCTTTATATCGTTTTAAAGCGATGGTTTTTGCCTAAGGTTACTGTATTTTTCATTTTATATCAATAAATAGTCCTCAATTACAACTCTATTCAGGCAAAAATCATGTGGGTTTACGAAAACAAGTGTACACTACGTAATATAGACCCTAGCTGCACAGGATGACCAGATTACGTAACTTAATGAAATTACACAGAAACAGGCTGTTCATATTCAGAGTTTCATTCAAGAAAACAGGATGTTGAATGCTAATATTTTGTCTGAAGTCATTGAGAAAAAAACTTGATGGCTTTTTTGGTAGATCACAGAACAACCGATATAAACTAAGCAAACAGATTTAACAGTTTTTAACTCACATACGAAATGCTTTCCAAATCATCTAACCGTTTGTTATCCGATTAAATCTCTAATACGAGAAAATAACCCCAAAAGCGAAGCTTTTCTAAACTGAGTAGGAATTATGGTGAAGCTTCTCATAATCAAATACATGAGCCTAGAATAAGCATTCCTTTACTCTTAAGCAGCCAGGATTTACTCCGGATTTTTTGAAATCTTTCCCATTACGTATTTTCCTGTATACGTCAATGCAACTAAGTATATCCCGGATAACCTGTCAGCTTCTGGGAATAATATATGTGGAATTGATAACATGAAAACAAAGATTCCGAATATAAGCCATTTAACTGAATTCACTATCCCATTTGACGGGTCAGTGGAAGAAGAACGTTTTATTTTATAATATGTCCACGCTCCGAGAAGAATAGACACCGTAAAGCAAAGTGCAGCTAGAGACAATATTGCTTTTATTAATGAACCGAGATCATATAATGAACCGTCGGCATACTCGTTAAAATTGATTGCTTTGATTACGTATACTACAAGCCATAGCAATAATGAAGATAACACGATAATTTGGACTATGTTCTTATTTATAAAAAATGAAGATGGTTCAATTTTTTTATAATTTCTAAGATTTTCAGTAACCAATAAATCACCTATCTCAACACTTAACGATTAATCTTAAACACGTCTTCCTAAATTTATCTTTTGATTTTAACCAATTTTTACTGAAGATTTTCTGAACTCGATCATTCCATAGACAATAAGAATATCTGAGTTTTCACCGATTAATAGGTGGTTAAAGATCTAAAACAAGATCTAAAGCAAGATCTAAAAAGTAGGAAAATAAGCCCAAAAGCAAAGCGTTTTTGGACTGGGTAAGGATTATGGGTAGCTTCTTATAATCAAATACAGGAGCTTAGAATAAGCCGTCCTTTACTCTCAAGTTAAGCCAGAGTTTACTCACAGATATTTTGAAATCTTAGACGGCTTTTTCCTTTTTTACATGCATGTCTTTTCGAGTTCAGCCCCCATTTTTTTTAACAGAGTGTCTCTTACATATTTTACTGTAAGCAGCAATACAATTAAGGATATTTCAAAGATTGTGTTGGATTCTGGGAAGAATATAAGTGAAATTGACATCATGAGAACAAGTAATCCTAATGTAAACCATTTAACTAATCTAATTGGCCATTTTGACTGATTATTGGAATCTATATTTTTTGTTTTATTGTGCATCCACATTCCTACAATAATAGACAATGTAAATGAAAAACTGGCTAAAAATAATAGTACTTTTATTAATAAATCTATACCAAGTGATGAACCGTCTGAATATTCGTTAAAATTAATTGTTTTGATTATATATGCTGCAAAAAACAGTAGTAATAAAGATAACCAGATAATTTGTATTATAATCCCTTTTATAGAGCATGATGATGGTTCAATTTTATTATAATTCTGAAGACTTTCAGTATCCAATCAATCACCTATCTCAAAACTTAATGATTAACCTTAAACACGTCTTCCTAAATTTATCTTTTGATTTTAACCAATTTTTCCTGAAGATTTACTGAACTCGATTATTCCATAGATAATAGAAATCAAGGATTTTTACCAATTAGTAAAATTAGTTCGAGCAAAAAAGCATAAGGAATGCAGGAACAAAACTAAAAGCATAGAATGCAGAAGCAAAACTAAAAGCATAAGGAAGACACGACTTTGCCATAAACAATTTTCAGATCTCCTCTCCTCTGATTTATGTGCGTGAGTAAATGCCTTACACAATTTTGATTCCCAGAATCCGCGCAAGTTCTATTGCTTGCTCTGCATTGACTATAGCCCCTCTGAGTTCCTTGCATGTATCGGATATTGCAATCCCGTCAATGATACAATCCGTTAAATCAATGTCTTTGAGTAAGGCTTTAAAGAAATCCGCTCCTGTGAAATTAACCGCTTTCAGCCTGGGCTTCTTTAGCCGAATCTCGGATAAGAAGGCTTCCGTGAAATTGCAGTCACGAATGGTGCAGTTTTCCAGTACAGAACTTGAAAAATCCGCATATCGAAAGGAATCGTCCGTTAAAGAGGTTTCTTTCATGCAGCTCTTGCTGAAGTTACCGCCATCGCCCTTGCACTTTAACATTTTGGAGCCTTTCCAGTAACTGTCCATAAATCTGCAATTCGCAAAATTGCAGTTATCAAACACCGAATTGTAAAAGAGGGCTTTTGAAAAATCACAATTGTTGAACTGGCATTGTATAAACTGTACCGACTCGAATTCTATCCTTGCGATATCGACGTCCGAAAGCGTCTCGCCTTCAAAGCGTGTGTTTTCTATATAATTGTCATCGGATTTTGCGGCTATAATTTTGCTTTCCAACATGCTTCCGTCTCCATATATTGATGTTTCCAGGTGTTATAATATAAGAGTTAGGAATAAAAGACTCAGAGTTAGAAATAAAAGACCCTAAATAATATTAACAAATTCAACTGGTAAAATAGTATTTTCTGACGTCACATTTCAATTATTTATATAACACACAGATAAATGGAATTTTGTGATTTCTCGATCGAAGTTACAATCTCAAAACTCATTATTTGAGAGATGGAGGAAACTCTCAGATGAGAGAAGAAAAAAAAATATTTTCGGGTAAAATGTTTGATTCGCGCAATAAAGAACTGAGAGACATCAAACATAAGGCGCACATTGCATGTCAAAGATACAATGCAATGGACGAATATGATCCCGAACGTTTGCCAATTATCAGGGAATTTATCGGCGGCATCGGCAAGAAATATTATTTTCAGGGACCTATTCAGTTCAATTACGGCTGTCACACCTTTATTGGAGAAAACTTTGTTGCGAATTTCAATCTGATGGTGATGGATGACGCACGTATTTATATTGGCGACAATGTATGTTTCGGGCCGAATGTTTCGTTAATGGCCACTTCTCATCCCCTTATTGCCCTGGAACGTATGGGAACAGACGAAAACGGGAACACGATAATGGCCGAATACGCCGAAGAAATCCATATCGGCAACAACGTGTGGATTGCATGTAATGTTGTTGTACTGGGCGGCGTACATATAGGAAACAATGTGGTAATAGGTGCCGGTAGCGTCGTAACAAAAGATATTCCGGATAACCATCTTGCTTTTGGCAACCCTTGCCTTCCGGTTCGTCTAATCACCGAAGACGACAGTAAAAAGCATTTGATTTTAGAAGAAGATCTCAAGCATTTCGGATATAACGTTAAATAATTGAGGTCAAATTAAGATCAAATCAAGGTCAAATTAAGGTCAAAGTATACCTGAATTTCATAAAAGCGGAAATGAAAATAGCATCATTAGACATTAAACTAGTGTATCGATTCCAAAGTATGTCAGAAATGAATTTTTTGAAAACCACTGAAAGCACGGAAGACATGGAAATAAGTAGTAAAGGCGTGTTTCTTCCGTGCTTTCCGTGCTTTCCGTGTTTTCTGTGGTTGTAATATCCAGATCGAATCACTCTGCGACAAGCTGTGTTTTCCGTGTTACAGAATTCCATGTGACTTTAAAATGATATTTGAGTTGTAAGTCGTAATTATTTTCTTATTATGTACTTATTTGAGAACCGATGCACCAGGATTATGAGATTGTGTCCCTAATTCACAGACCTAATTGCTCATTATCCAGTCGTGTATAAGTGTCCATAACTCGCGAGAGTTGTAATCAAGGGCTATGCTACCGTGGCCCTGGTTCTTCCAGCTCATGGAAGTAACCTTATCATTAATTTTTCCGACTTCGTTTTTGTACCACCAGGAGCCATAGTCACTGAAACCTCCCCCAAGCCCAATATAAAGAACAGGGGAAATTATTCTTGAAAAGTCAATTTCATAGCCTTCCACATTCCCCATCAATCCGGCCATGTAAAGATCCAGGTGCTTAGGTGCGTAAGGAACAGCTCCTCCGGTTAAGGTTAAGTTAAGTAGCCTGTTTTCGTCAACGTAATAAAGGCCGTCCAGATCTCCACTCCAGTAGTGATAATTCGGAGTATAGGGAGATGCATTGAATGCATGAGTCTGGGTAGCCATAAGCCGGAAAAATTGTCTGTTTGTAAGGTCAGGTTGAAAAACAGATTCTCGGTCAGGATCGGTTAAAGCCAGATCAGCTACCTGCATCATGAAAGCCATACTGTTGCTGCTATATGTCCTTTTTTCCAAACATCTGGAGATTGTGTCAAATTCCTGTACCTGAGATCTTATTAACTCAGAATGTTTAGGCTCGTACTTAATAACGATATCAACAGTTACCATTCTGTTAACCGAACCTAAAACAAGGTCGTTGTATTTGCTAGCACCGTAAGCAGTAAGGATCAAAGCCCCATGACTGTGGCCAATTGCCGTAACCTCGATGTCCTCTACCGCTTTATCACTCAGGAAAGCTGTATGAATTCTTGACACAGCGATGCCGTTGTATGTATCATTCAAGTAACTGTCAATGTTCCAGTTTTCCATGTAACTGAAATCAGTCTCATTTATCGGAACATTTGTCTCTCTTCGATCCAGAATGTATGTACTGTATCCTTGCTGAGCATAGTATATCGCCATATCGGAATAGAAACTTTCAGTCAAAGCCTGCCCTGGAAAGATTATTAAATTTTTATTTTGAACTGTGCTCCAGGCGATCTTTTCTTTTACATAGTTGGTGAGTACAATGTAATCATACTTTCCAAATCCGACCTTTATCTTAAGCTTATACTCTGCCACGTCACCGCGGACAAGGCCAATTCTATTGCTTTTCACCAGGGGAGAGTACATATCTGGTACTTGGAACGAAACAGGATTATGGAAAAAAATCCCCAGCTTATCAGATTGAACAAACAGGGTCTCGGTTTTATTCTCAGGGTTGATAGTTAATGATGCTACTTGGGTCTTCATCTTTTCACCTTTGTGAAACTCTCGAGTTAGGTTCTAGACTCGAGAATCCATATTTTTGTGAAACGCAGCGGACTAATTTTCATTTTTGACTTCAAATTGCGGTAGCGTAAAACAGCAAGAAGAAAGCCCATAAGGCTAAAACCAAAGCCTGGAGATACAATAACGTAGGGATCGTTTATCGCCAGGTACGGCATATAAAGCCAGAACACAGCCATTCTTTTTTCAAATTACACACATCAGTTATAAAATATTACTTAATTAGTTATATAATTTTACACAGATAAGATTTGTGGTTTGAGATTTTAGCTAAATTTTAGTTGAATGTTTACATTTGTGCATAAGTAAATAACATTTGCAGAAACGCATGAGAGACAGGCGCACAAATGCTGCAGAAAAAGAGAAATGTACAAGCATATCCGGAAAAGATAGGTACTAAAATACCCAAGTAAAATATAAATAAACACCAATAACCCCATTAATTGGCACGAAAAGTAATATTGCCATATTAAATCATAGTTAAATATTTAAACTTATTTTAGAAGTTTAGTAGAATACTCAGGATATTATCAAAAAAGCCGAAAGTAAATTAAACAAAAGTGCTCATTGCATGCCGGAAAATATTGATTTGAAGTAAACTTTGCTCTGTGAAGATCAATACTGAGAATTTTAGAAAAAATTATTTCAAAAAGCTATTGTACAGGTAATTTAATACCCTCTGGAAGGAGGTATCAAAATTGAAAAAATATTTGCCTATGATACTGATGTTGATCTTTATTTCCGGGGCTGTATTATCAATTGCTGTTGCTGGTGCAGCCGATAACCCAGTAGTAAGTGAAACAACATCAAAGATTATACAGACCAACGAATCCGTCAATAAATCTACTAATCAATCCACATCACAGAATAAGACATGTAACATAAACCAGACCGAATCTGCAAACCAGAATGAGTCCACAAACCAGACCGAACCTGTAACAAAAACTCCTGTGGCTGAACAGAAGTTCAGGGTGGGCCCAACTGTTGTACTGAGGCCAGTTAATGATGTAATAACCAAAGATGAAGATGGCCTTGTTGAACTCTATATTGATAACCCATCTCTCAATGATATAACTCTGAATGTAGATGCAAGGGTCAGTGTACCTTCTGGAATTCACGTATATGGACAGGAGTTTGCTCAGACTGGTGCAGCGGGTACGGCTTATGGAACATTTTCCGTGCCCCCAGGAAGTGCCCGGACAATCTCTATAGATCTCAAGGGAGACAAAGTAGGCACCTATACAGTACATTTCAGCGGCCTCTACTGGCCTGGAGACAATAAGGACAATTTCAACCCGCTTTCGCTCAGCCATCCCTTTGAAGTCAAGGAAGCTTCCGAAAATACCGAAGAGGCTACCAGCTCCAGTGAGAGTGAAGGATCCGAAGCTGGAAATACCGAAGGAGTAAAAGCTGAAGGAGAGGGCTCAATTAGCGCCCCAGGATTTGGAATATTAATTGCAGCTATAGGCCTGTTAGGGGTTTATGCTGTTAAGAGGAAGTAAATCAGGTTAAAAAGCATTTAAATGCAATTGCGGGAAAAATATATGCATTTTTCCTTTTTTAAATTTTATAATTAAGAAAGGCATCCGTAACCAGGAGAAACTTTTTACTTAAGCTTCTCTTGGTTACTACAGATGGCAGCCCAAAAAAAGGTGGTAAAATGTCTGAGAGGGCTATTTTAAAAACTCTAATAGTTTATCTTTTAATTGGTTGTTTCCTGGTAAGTAGCGTTTCGTGTGTATATGCTTCATCTGAGGCTTCGGTAGATTCTTACGAGAACAAAACAGAGGTTTCTGAAGAAGAACAGCCTTCAGAGGAGGCACAAAATTCCGAAGAGCAGTCACAGTCCTCAGAAGAGCAGTCACAGTCCTCAGAATATGCAGACATGCAAAGTTCAGGAAATGATGAGACTGAAAGTGAAGGAACTCAGCCCCCTGAAAATACAAAAATAGAATCTGATAATGAAACCGAAACAAACTCCTCGGAAAATACAAAAATAGAATCTGATAATGAAACCGAAACAAATTCCTCGGAAAATACAAAAATAGAATCTGATAATGAAACCGAAACAAATTCATCGGAAAATACAAAAATAGAACCTGATAATGAAACCGAAACAAATCTTTCGGAAAATACAAAAATAGAACCTGATAATGAAACCGAAACAAATTCATCGGAAAATAACGAAACGATATCTTCCGAGAACCAGGAAAATCAGTCTTCAGGTGATGAGGAAGTAGGAACCGAAGGTACGGAAAACCAAACTTCAGAAGAGATAGAAGTCGCAGAGGATACAGAGAACGATTCTTCACATCGCACAGGAAATTCGTATCATATAGAACATTCAGAGTACACTATAATAGAGAATAACACATATGTACAATCTGAATCTGTAAATAAAGAGGCTTTGGAAAGTTCAGAATCAACTGAAAATTCAAAGTCTGCTGCACAGCCCTCTGCAAGTGTCAATCTTCACGGGGAAAAGACCAGGGTTGTTTCTGGAGAAGACATTCTGCTTAAGCTTTCAGCCGTTAATCTTATCACAAAACCTGTTATGCACGTCCAGGTCATAATAATTCCACCCTCAGGAATGAGTGTTTCTTCCTCGGAATTCGTCCAGTCTGGCGCAGGACAGTATACGACAACCTACGAGCTTGAACCCGGACAGGGAAGGGATATTGAAGTAAGGATTGAAACAAACCAGCCCGGAGACTTTAATGTTGAGGGAAGGGTTGTTTATTATTTTGGGGAAGATACTGAAAACGCCGAAGATTATACGCTTAATCTACCTATAAAGGTCGAAAAAAAATCGTCTCCTGTAGAAGAAGAATCTCTACCTGGATTTAGACTGACGAGCCTGGTACTTGCATTATTAGTGGCATTTATCTTAAAAAGACGTTAAGTAAAAGGCAGTGTGCCAATTTTTCGGTAAAATCATGAATTTCAAGAAGTGATTGAAAATAGGCAGTGTGTCAATTTTTTGGTAAAATCATAAATTTCAAGAAGTTATTGAGTAGAAAATTCTATGTTGGCAGATTAATTATCGGCATAGTACGCAAAAACTTGACTTCAAATTTACAGCAAATTTGAGACACTGCCGCCTTTTGCAATCAAGTTGGTGCTTAAAAATTTTCCTTTTTTTGCAGGAATCTAGATTAAAAATCTCTATCATTCAATTTCCTGCATATACAGGTTTTACATTAAAACCTGTGTATTTGCCAAAAAGAATTAACTGTTGCCATACCCATTAATGCTCTTTCACCAAGAAAAATTTGAACTTTCTTTTTTTCTTTCTTATTAGTAAAGTTGTATAAACAGCAATATATCCGAAAATAATGGTTGTCGCGATTATTGGGATTAAATTCTCTTTTAACCAAAAAAATGAGAAAATACTTAAAAAAACAAAAACAATGGATAGAGCAACAACAACTGTACATAGAAATAAGTCAAGTTTGTAGTTTAAAAGTTCAAATTCGAATATCCTTTTTTCATATTCTTCATGTAATTTGTAATCTAAAAAATCGTTTTCATTAATTCTGTTTGAAAGATCACTATTTACAGAGGGCATATGTAATTAAGTATTAACTGGTTTTATTTAAATCATTTGTTATATTTTGTAAAGTTATCTTATTCCAAAAGATTTCGCTCCAAAAGATGCACAAGTTTTAGCCTAAAACCGGTTCATTTCTCAATAATTATTCAACTTTTTTACAATATCTGCAATAACTTCACGCAGGAATATGCGATAATTTTCCATTCAGCACTTTCCTCCCATTGCCCCCTCTTTAATCATACATTTCAAGTACATCCACACCCAAACAAAAGCAATCATTGACCCAATCACTGTGCCCACAACCAATCCCCACCATACCCCAGGCAGGCCCCAGCCAAATCCGAAAGCAAAAAGTAAGGAAAAGAAAAGAGTCATAACAAGGCTCCGCAGAAGGGTAGCAGCAAGGGCGCTTGTGCCTTTTCCTGCACCCTGGAAAAGAGAAACTGAGAGCATTCCAAAGGTGACGACTGGATAGAAAAAAGTCATAATTTTAAGGAGCCTTGTCAGTTCAGGAGCTATACGGGCTGCGTTTTCGGTATGTGTAAAGACAGCAGTAATATCTGAAGCAAAAAGATATACTACAACGGCAATTATCGTTTCTACGAGAAAACCAACTTCAATTGCATAGATAAGGGTATTCTGTGCTTTTTTAAAGTTTTTCTCCCCAAAGGCAGCCCCACTGATCGAGACTAAAGCAATTGAAATTCCTATGAGGGGAGCAACTGCAATACTTGTCACTCTCCAGGCTGTGGAGTAAACTGCCACTCCATCCGTACTGCCAACGGTTGCTATAACAAAGTTCATTATAAGGGCAGTCAGTGCCAGAGCAAACTGTTCTATAGATGAGGGAATTCCTACTCGGAAAATATCCATGATGATTGATTTGTCGAATTTGAAAGAACGAAATCTGAAAGAAACATAGGTATCTTTTTTAATAAAAAACCAGTAGAGCATCAGCAGTCCCGAACTGGCAAAAGAGATAACTGTAGCTAAGGCTGCCCCTGCAACCCCAAGACCCAGAGTGTATATAAAAATAGGGTCAAGCACTATATTAAGGACTGAACCAAGAACCATGGATCTCATAGCTCTTTTTGAATCTCCTTCACTCCTCAGGATAGAATTCGCAATATTTGTAAAGAAAAAAACAAAACTGCCTGCAAAAATCACCCTGGCATACTGAACTCCAAGCTCGGTTGTTTTTCCGGCTCCACTGTACATGAAAAGATCCTTTATAAGCGCAAGTCCAAGAAAAGTAAGAACAACTGTGAGGATAAGCATTATCACGAAAGCATGAACTGCAACATTATCTGCGCCTGTTTTGTCCCTGGCTCCTATGCGCCGAGAAATTGCAGCTCCTCCTCCAACCCCTAACCCGCCAGTAAGCGCCATCTGGATTACATAAAACGGAAAAGCAAATCCAACAGCAGCCAGAGCATCAGCTCCAAGCCCGGAAACCCAGAAGGTATCAGTAAAGCTGTATATAGTCTGTACAGACATGGCAACTATTATGGGAATTGAGAGCTTGACAACGGCTTTTCTGGGGTCACCGAGGAGAATATTCACTCCTTCTGTACTTTTTTGAAGAACTCCTTCTTTTTCTCCCCGCCTGTCCCATGATTGTTCGTCGGCATCCTCGCTTCTGATTAATGATCCACTGTTCATTCTCTCCCGCCGTTTTTCCCCTTGCTTTTAAAATCAAGTGCACTTTGCTGGTTCTTTTCTGCTCTCTTCTGCCTTTAATGCTTCCTTACGTGCCGGACCCTTTTTACTTATTATCCAGGTGGGATATAATGGAACAAATTTTTTCTTAGATCATGCTGGATTAAAAAAACTGTCACTTTCTTTTGTTCAGTTATATAGACTCCATACTGAAGAACTTCCCTGAGTTATAACAAGGCCTGAGATGTGAAATCTTCATTTATATGGAGAGGGTCATGAGCTTTATATATAAAAAAGTAATACTCAGAACCATCTTTTATTGAACCTCTATTTACTGTTAGGCTTATTGACTACATATAGAGATGAAAACAATATGAAAACAGTAATATTTGGAAGTCAAAGTTTTAAAATTAATCAGTTTCCTTTTTCTTACAGGATAGAAAAAATCACGATTAATAGTCTTAGGGCTTAACGCATGGAACTTTTATTTCAAATTGTATCTTTGTGCAAATTTCTGGAACAAAAAAGGTGAATATTATGTTTTCCAAGTCAGAGTTCAAAGAAGTAGTAAAGTCTATGGGGCTTGTTTTTGGAGATATTGGGACAAGTCCAATTTATACTTTAACCGTTATTTTCCTTCTAACAAGACCTACGCACACTCACATAATAGGAGTTTTGTCGTTAATTATCTGGACACTTATAGTACTTGTGACTATGGAATATGCCTGGCTTGCAATGAGCTTGGGTAAAAAAGGGGAAGGAGGTACAATAGTCTTAAAAGAAATACTCGTTCCTCTGCTCAAGTCAAGTAGGAATGTAGCTCTGGTCACATTGTTAGCTTATATAGGAACGTCTTTCCTAATGGGAGATGGAGTAATTACCCCTGCAATAAGTATTCTGAGCGCGGTCGAAGGCTTGCGAATCATTCCTCAGTTTGAAAATATAGGTCAGGGCACTATCATACTTATTTCTGCTGTAATTGCAATAGGACTTTTTTCAGTTCAGAGCAAAGGAATAGAAAAAATTACATGGGTTTTTGGACCTGTAATGATTTTATGGTTTGCAGCCATTGGGTTCTCAGGTATTGCCTCTATTTTTTACACCCCGGAAGTACTTAAAGCCATTAACCCTTATTATGCCATCAGGTTCCTTATGGACAATGGAATTATAGGATTTTTTGTACTATCCGAAGTCATCCTGTGTGCTACAGGAGGTGAAGCATTATATGCCGATATGGGACACCTGGGAAGAGAGCCTATCTTAAAAGCCTGGAGATTCGTATTTGTAGCACTGGTTTTGAATTATCTCGGGCAGGGTGCATTTCTTATCCGAAACCCGGGTTCGACAAATTTCTTGTATGAGATGATAAATCAGCAGGCAAACATACTCTATATCCCATTCCTTCTCCTCAGTGTCGTAGCTACAATTATCGCTTCTCAGGCTATGATCAGTGGAATGTTCTCTATAGTATATCAGGGAATAACAACCCGGATAATTCCAATGTTAAAGATTGATTATACCTCCGGTTTGTTGAAGTCCCAAATTTACATAAGTACCGTAAACTGGTTACTCCTCGTTTCTGTATTATTTATGATGCTTATATTCAGAGAATCGAGCAGACTTGCAGCTGCATACGGCCTGGCGGTTACAGGAACTATGTCTATTACGGGCATAATGATGACTTCGATATTTTATCACAGAAAAAACAGAACCAAAGCCCTTCTTTCGCTATTTATAACGCTTATTGATATAGTGTTCCTTCTCTCAAATAGCTATAAAATCCCTCACGGAGGCTACTGGTCAGTCATCATAGCAATGTTCATCCTCTCTCTCATACTCATATATACATCGGGACAAAAGAAGCTGTATAAGTTGATGAAGCTCATGAAGTCCAAGGACTTCCTTGAAAAATACAATCAGGTATATGCTACTCAAAACAAAATCATGGGTACTGCCCTTTTCTTTACACGCGACATCGAAAGAATCCCCCAGTATATTTCCCATGTAATGTTTAAAAACAACATCATTTACGAAAATAACATTTTTATCTCCATTATTAAGTCTGACAGTCCTTTCGGAATAGAAAGCTCGTTCACAAAAGAACCGGCAAAAGGGTTAAAAATTTTGGAAATACGAGCGGGATATATGGAGATTGTTGATGTTGAACAGATTCTTAAAGATCAGGGCGTTGGTGAAAAAACCATTTTCTACGGAGTAGAAGATATCTTTACTAATAATATAATTTGGAGAGTCTTTTCCATAATTAAAAAGATATCTCCATCATTTGTCCAGTTTTACAAGCTCCCTACTGATGAACTGCATGGAGTTATGACAAGGTTCGAAATGTAAAAACAGATTAAAAACAGATTAAAAATGGATTAAAAAAGAATTAAAAACGGATTAAAAACAGATTAAAAGCAGATTAAAAACAGATTAAAAACAGATTAAAAACGGATTAAAAATGGACATGTACATTCCGGGCCTTCAACCTGGATTTAAGACGAGAATATGTCTTGTCCGCATGAGACTGGGGTAGTAACCAGAAACCCTAGTTTCATGATTCTCTTTGTTTTTTCTACAGGTTTTATTTAAGTCGAATACCCCGCTAGCTTGCTGCGTGGATGGAAACCTCCCCGGTAACCGTTGATAATTATATTGTTTATCAATTCCATTTTTATCAGACAGCCTGTAAAATTCTAATAGTTGTGGCTCTCCAGATTACCCTTTGAAAATAATTATAAAATAGTACTATAATATTACAAAGTATCTTATACTATTACACTATTTTAATGCTGAAACTCAGATCACCACTAATACTATTCTATTATTTATGGTAATAGGATTGTGTGGATAGATTTTCGTAATGGCTGTATTGTCTGCAAAAAAATCAACCTGGAACAGACATAATAAATTATTTCTGTATGAATCTTTAAGCTTTATTAAAGGTAAACAGGCGGGTAAAATGTCAGATAACATATTTACTTACATTATCAGGATTATTTGGCTAGTTGCCTTTATAAATTTTTTTTTGTTAATTACCCTTCCTTTTGTGGCAGAATATATCTCGGGCGATAATATTTTAAACGAGTCAATAGGACCATCAAAAGACCTTGAAGCCAATATATTATTAACTGAAAATGAAAAAGTAACTGTTGTATTCAAAACAGAAGAAAGAGATTTAAATTCCGAATTGCTGAATATATCTTTAGTTGATCCGCAAAAAAAAGAGCTTTTCTGGGAAAAAAGCTTTACTCCTGCTCCATCTGATGAGACTGGAACACAAAAAAAAGATACGACACAACAAACCATCGATTTCTTTTCATTTATGCCGAAAGCATCAGGGATATATCATATCAAAATAAGTAACGCTGATTTTCAAACAGATGTCAAAATAGTCTCAGGAATGATAACTCCATCCGAACAACCTTCCTACCTGCCCTTACTGATAATATCTCTTATAGTCATGTTTGCTGGCATTTTATTCAGGAGTATCAGAACGGGCTTTAGAAAATTTTCAGTTAGTGGAGCAATTAATTTTATTATATCTCTATCTCTGAGCCTGATTACAATCTATAAAGTAATTGGTTTCTGAGAATTTCGATAAACCCTTCATGGGTATTCTTTGAAGGGTTTATCGAAATTCTCCATAATATATCTATTTTAATTTACACCAAAAGGGCGCAGAACCCCGGCTAAAACAGGCAATTAACCCTGTAAGCATGGCGTTTCAGAACAATCTATTCATGGGGTACACTTACTCCCAACAACATTCAAACCCCCAGAACAGAAGCTAATTCCGGCAATCGCCTTTCTCTATTACCGGTAAAATGCCGGATTTTATGGGTTGATTGCAAGGGATGAAACAGACAGAAATCAAAGGATGAAACAGACAGAAATCAAAGGATGAAACAGACAGAAATCAAAGATGACAATAATTATACTTCGCTAGATGAGGCTCTTGAGTAAACTATTTATTTAATGTAAGGAAAGAGGTAACCGATTGGTGATGAAATCCGCCTGTACTTTATAGTCTAAACCATTTGTGTTGATGGCTTCTACATCGAATATTGAGGTTTTAATGTGTATACTATTCTGGTAGGTATAGGTGGTTTCATAAGTGCTACCTTGAGATATGTTTTTAGATGACTGGATTCAAAATAGCTTTGTCAATTTTCCAGCAGGTACATTAAACACAAACACAATTGGAAGTTTCTTATTAGGGAAGTATCTGGAAGCAATAAATGGTTGGAAGTGTTGATATGACTGAAAGACAGGTCGAAAGTGTAATCGTTGAAATTCCAAAAGGGAACCGGAACAAATTCGAATATGATAAAGAAAAGAGACTGATTAAATTCGACAGAATGCTTTCTTCTTCAATGGTATATCCTTCGGATTATGGTTTTTTCCCCGATACTCTGTCCCTTGATGGCGACCCTTTAGATGCTATGGTTTTAACCTGGGAACCCACATTTCCGGGCTGTGTAATCGATGTATATCTTGTAGCATTATTTGACATGGAAGATTACAAAGGAAGAGATCAGAAAATCCTATGCGTTCCAAAGAATGATCCAATGTGGAATTATATTGAGTCGGTTGACCAGGTTCCGCCTCATTTATTTAAAGAAATCACTCATTTTTTCCAAACTTATAAGAACTTAGATAAAAAACAAGTGAAAGTTATAGGTTGGAAAAGCCTCGAAACAGCAATTACTGTACTTCAGGAGGCTAAAGATCGATACGCTGAGCAGAAAATATAAAGCAGACGAAAAGCAGGAAAATCATTGTTATTAGTTGCAGTTCATGTGATTAGGGGTCTTCCTTGTAGAAAGGTGAAGAAAAATAGTTGACGAAGTTACTTGATTTTTGAATCCTCACTTTATTTTTGATCCGTTTTCAGTTTTTTACCGATTCTAAGTTTATTCGTTATTGTGTTAAGCCTTTAAAAGCGTAACATTAACTGTCCTGCTTCTCGGCCCATCCATTTCGGCAAAAAAGATTCTCTGCCACATCCCAAGCTCAAGCTTTCCTGCCGAAACAGGCAGGGCTTCACTTGCTCCAAGCAGTACTGCTTTGAGATGGGAATCTGCATTGTTATCTATGCGGTCGTGCCTGTAACCTGCGCCGGCAGGAACAAGCTTATTTAAAAGGTCCAGAATATCCTCTTTCAGCCCGCTTTCGTTCTCGTTTATTATGATGCCTGCGGTAGTGTGCCGTGTACTGATAAGGCATATGCCTTCAGCTATTTCGCTTTTACTTACTTCTTCCTGAACTTGCGAAGTGATATCAACCAGTTCAATACGTTTGGACGTCTCAATTTTGAGTTGCAAAGTCTTTACCTCTAAAGCTTTCCAGATTATATTTCAGTCTTTTCTTACAAAAAATGCATTGATTCAACGCAATATATTCAGAAAGCTGGATATGATACGGAAAAAATAGTATCCTGAAAAATAACTCGATAAGTACTCCGGAAAATAAAACTCAAAAAATATGGGAATCTAAAAAAGTAATCAGGAGGGTAATTTTTCAAATCTGACCATAAAAGACAGATATACTTGCTTGCCTGGTTGGATCAATAACCCTCACTGCCTTACTACATTTCACACTGCTTTATTTTCCCTTATTTCTATACAGGAAAACACATAATAGACATACAATGCCACTGATCATACTAAATCCAGGAATGCTTTTACTTACTTCAGCTACCTTATTTTCAATAGTACTTGCATTGCTGCCTGTACTGCTAATTACATGACTGATTGTACTATTAATTGCATTACTAATTGTACTATTAATTGCATTACTAATTGTACTATTAATTGCATTGCTGATTGTACTACTAATTGAATTGATGCTTGCATTTATGCTTACATTGCTGCTTACATTGTTGCTTGCATTACTGCTTGTACTATTAATTGCATTAATACCTGCATTGCTGCCTGTAGTATTATTTGTGGCTTTTTGAGCAGGTTCTGCAGCTATTGTGTTGCCTTCGTTTTTTGTGCCTGTTATTGCGAAGGACGAGTAGCCAGGTACGTTTGCTGTGAAATACAAGAACTGATCATCTTCACCTGTTAGACTTACTGGCAGTTCCGTCCATTCTTTTTTCTCGTCATCGTACCAATCAAGTATAATCGAGGACCTGTTTATGTTGTTCTCGTCTACCCATGAGGTATTAACTTTAAAATTGACAGATGGACTCTCAATATTCTTTGAGGTACCATAACCACCGTTTCCAACCCATATATTGAACGACTTGTAGACGATACCTTCAGGAAGCTCGGAAACCAGGCTTGACTTATTTTTCAGTTCCTCTACTATTGTAGTGGTCTTTCCGACGGTTTTTGTTGACCTGAATGTTATCGATTCAACACAGGTTGCATTATTTGTAAAATTAAAATCCACATCCCTTCCACTGGCAATAAAAGTCTGTAAAACCTCTTTTACCTGGACATTCTTCGCTGGTTCAGGAGACCCGCCAACGCCACCACTGCTACTTCCGCTCTTGTGGCTGTGTCCTCCACTACTGCTACCACTGTCACTATCACTGTCACTATCGCTTTCGCTGTTGCTATCACTATCGCTGTTACTGTCACTGGAATTGCTTTCTTCCAGTACGTTTATTGTATTGATTTCTGAGGCAGTTTTGTTTTCATTAACTACTGTCAGGTTGACATCATAGTTTCCGGGAGAGGAATAAGTGTGCATTGGATTTTGCTCGGTTGAATTAGTTCCGTCTCCAAAGTTCCAGTACCATTCGTTTGCATTTTGCGACAGATCTGTAAATTGAACAGAGAGAGGTGCAGAGCCGCTCGTGGTATCTGCATCAAAGTCCGCTACAGGAAGGATTTCTTCTTGACCCGGTTCTTCCTCAACAGTTATATTTAGAGATTTCGAGCTCGAACCATTTTCATTATTTGCGGTCAGGACAACAGTATAGTTTCCGGCTGAACCATAGGTATAAGCTGGACTTTGCTCGGTTGAGGTATCTCCGTCTCCAAAATTCCAGTCCCACCCATTTGCATTTTGCGATAAATCTGTAAATTGAACAGAAAGAGGAGCAGAGCCACTTGTGTTATCTGCATCAAAGTCCGCTACAGGAAGAATTATTTCTGGAGTTGGTTCACTCTGAACAACTACTTTTTGAGTATCTGAGCTTGAGCCCTTTTCATTGTTTACAGTCAGGACAACAGTATAGTCTCCAGCTTCAGAGTATGTATGATTTGGGTTTTTCTCTGATGAAGTACTTCCGTCTCCAAAACTCCAGGACCAGGAAGTTGCGTCTGTACTTTGGTCAGTAAATACTACATTCAATGGAGCTTGTCCCGATGTAGTGGACATAGAAAATGCAGCAACCGGCGTATTTACATCGTTATCATCGGGAGTTTCATCGTTATCTGTATCATCGCTTCCACCGGGGTCCCATCTAGCATAGTACGGCAATCCTTCTTGATACACGCCACTAATACTTTCTGTGGTAACGGTTTTTGTATCAAAAGACGTATCGATGAATTGCCCATTCCCTATGTATATTCCTACATGGCTGATAAGCCAGTAAGTCCTATTGTTTTCAGTAATGTCTTTTTTCCAAAAAATTACATCACCAGGTGTCGGAGAATCTGTAGTAACATAATATGCATTTTTTTTCATATTAGGCACAGTTTGGAATACAATGTCTTTGGCTCCGGCTTGCTTGTATACTTGATACACTAAGTGAGAACAATCAATGCCCGATCGGCTGTTGCCGCCATGTACGGATTTAACTCCAATCCAGCTTTTTGCGGCTGCTACTACTGTGGACTCGGATGTTCCTGCAGGAGCTGCTGATGCAAGGGGTATAAATGCTATTAAGATAGCTACAAGGAGTATGGCTATTAATTGATGTTTATTTATCTTCATTTTTGCTCAGTGCCCGTACTTTACTAACTTAGTTGTACTATCTGCATTTTATTATTAGAGTAACGCAACGACTCAACTGAACTTTTAAAGGCATAACTCAATTTGAATGAAAACGGAGTACCAGTACCCAGTTATAGATATAAAATTAAATATATTGACTTTGCATTTATAGTCATCCAGTCGGATTTATCCAGTATCCTATTCATCAAATATCTATATTTTCCTTTATAGAACTGGCTTTCTTAATAAAAGTGTAAGTAACTTTTACCTTATTAAAATATAGTTACAAATGTAGTTCCTCTGGTGCGTACTGTATATATCCAGCAGTTTCACTTCTCTTAATTATAAAGCTTCCACACCTTTGGAGATTTAAAAACAGGTCCCTGGCCTACATCAGGAAGTTTTTGATTCTTTGTAGAATTGAGTTCCTTTAAGTTTTCATAAAAAGTCGTTAAGAGACAGAAAGAGTTCAGCTTTGAGCCTTTCGGCCAACTGCTTCGGGCCTATGCTTCTAAAAAAAGCAGGAGTTTTTTAACTTTCACATATTCTATTATTCCATCCTCTCCAGCACAGTCTTGTAAAACCTTAAGGATAGATTTTTAGTCTTGGCACTGGTAAATTCATGGATTTCCTTTGCAGTAGTTTCATTCAAACTCAGGAATCCGGCATAAATTTTTGCTGTATTTTCTGGAAACCCCAGCTTCTTGAGTTTGAGAATTTGATTTCCATTGCCCCCCTTCAGCAGTATTTTTGTTCAGGCAGTATCATCAAGCTTCTTCAGCGTTGTAAACATTATTTGCAGGCTCTCCTTATATGCAAGGATATCTTCTTCATCCAGCCTTCTGAGAATCTCGGAGACATTTTCTTCAAGTTTTCCTATGAACCATTCCCTGTAAGCATTTCCCTTTTCGGTGAGAGAAATAAGGTTTTTTCTCCGATCCTGGGGGTCTTTTTTCCTGTAGACAAGCCCTTCTCTTTCCAGAGCATCGATCATACTTGTCAAGCTTCCCTTCTGAAGATCAAGGCATTTTCCCAGGGTTGTAGGCATAATATTGTCTGTTGACCCAATAATCATAATTGCTCGATTCTGATTTTTATTGAGGCTATACGGAATGTCACCTGCTTTGTGAAATATTTTAGCAAAATTTTTTTGAAACAGATTAATTATCTCAAACTGGAGTTTTACTGTTTCTTTTATCTTTTCTTCCTTCATTGTTATCACAGTAAGGAGTTTTACAGTCATAATTCGGATGATAAAGGCAGGATAGTAACCATTAGAGGTTTTTTACGAGACATTTTTTATCCAGTAGATTTGTTTGCGAGGTGTTTCTTAGTTGAATCTACTGGTTCTAATGGGCTTTACTTATTTTCTTGAGTTTGACTGGATTTTAATATCTCTATCATCCGAATGGCTGTTTTTAATCTTACTATTTGGTATCTTACTGTTAGATTTCAAACTAAAAAGGAACTGGGTTTATTTATATTTTATGATTTTGCAATTATTGTATATTTAAGCATCAGCCGCCCTTATACTACCAAATTTATTCCTGTTTCCCATTAGTTAATTGTAAAAAGAAAGTGAAAATTAACAGATCAGTGAAGTTAAAAACTTTAGCTGTCAATAAGAGAAATTAACAACTAAGACTCTACCAGAATTGAAAAATAAGATTCAACCAATTAGGATGAACCAGTTTCCTTTAAGATGAGGCTCTACCAAAATTGATAAAAATGCTCTAAAACCTAAAAAATCTGTTAAAATCACGTATTTTGGCATAAAATTACTTTTTAAGCCTCTAAAATAATACTTCAAAATACCTTTGAATACGAGTTAAGTTCAAAAATTGATATAATATTACATTTACTTTCAAAATTAGAATTTATTGCAATTTATTTTCATAACTTTCATAAAAACATAAATATTTAGTATGTTTTGAAAGCTCAAATAAAGTTTATTTCCTAATAAATAAGCTATTTATTGCTCCAATTCAAATTTTAGATAAAAACAAAGAATTAAATAGATTTTAAGTAATTATTATATAAATTTTTCAAGAAATAAGCTATGCTATTAAATATTAGCGGAAATAAAGGGATTATGTGAAAAATGGCAAAACCTCAGATGAGTAAGTAATACAGTTACAGAAATTATTATCGAAAAAAACTTAAATAATCTTTAGATCTTCAGAATAAAGCTCAATTCTCCGATTTTCAAAAACGGGAATCATTTTACGAACTTCATTCTTCCTGGACAGGTCAAGGTCATGCACTATTACGCACTCTTTATTGCCGGCATCGGCTTTTACCTCACCCCAGGCATCGATTATCATGGAGTTGCCGAAATAACTGCAGTCAGGAGCAGAACCTATCCGGTTACAGGCAATATGTGGGATCTGGTTTTCAATCGCCCTGGCCTTTGCGAGAATATTCCAGTGTTCAGACCTTGGATTGGGGAATGCAGCTGTGGTCACAAGCAGGTCAGAACCGTCAAGGGAAAGTTTTCTTGCAACCTCGGGAAAGCGGAGTTCATAGCAGATCTCAAAACCGATTTTCAGGTTTTGCTTTTTAAGAGAAATTGGCTCTATAGAGTCGCCTTTCGAGAAATAGTTGTTTTCGTTTTTGAAGGGATGAGTTTTCCGGTAACTACCTGCAAGGGTTCCTGACTCAAAGCAAAAGCCGAGATTGTAGTAAAATGGGGAATTACTGGAGTCCGAAAGAATAGAATTTTCAGAATCCGCAGGTGTTCCACTGTTAGAAGTCTCTTCCGAAACAACTTTTTCAATTACTGAGCCCATAATAATACAGTCATTGGCCTCGGAAAAACAGGCCAGGTTTTCAAGGAGAGGAGAAGGTAAGGTCTCTGCTGCATGGTCAAGATACTCGTAGCAAAACCCTGTTGAGAAGACCTCGGGTAAAACAATAAGTTCGGCTCCTTTTCTTACAGCTTTAAGGGCCATATGCAGAGCTTTCTCAAGGTTTTCCTGTTTTCTGCATTGCAGCACGTCCATCTGTATACAGGCAACTTTCATGTCATAAACACCAGCTAACCGTTAGCAAACGGCTTGAATCCTTTGAAGTAAAATTTCAAGTAAATAATATGAATTTGAAGAGACTATGAATTTGAAGAGACTATGAATTTGAAGAGACTATGAATTTGAAGAGACTATGAATTTGAAGAGACGAATTGAAAAAAGTGAATTTCAATTCATTGGTCATCAGTTAGGGATCTTATTTCTTCTTTACTTTTTGAATCAATACTTATATTTCAGTTAAATATCCTGCAACTTGCTGCGGGGATGGAAAACTTTCCCAATAACCTTTGTTAAGTAACCAATTTATATTTTAGCTATATTTATATTGTGAATGGAACTCAGACACAATCATTGTATATAAAATAAGATACAGCATGTTTTTTTGTGTGAAGTATCGTAAAAAGCTTATTTAGAAAACGCACATGAATTTTTCCAAATAGCAGGCACAAAAAATGAAAGTGCCTGCAGATGGCAGCATTTTCATGCTAAATAATTTGTAAATTTTTTGTCATTCATAAATTCACAGTTTTTACCATTTCGGATTTAGTATGTCCTTTTTAATATGGAAAAATGATAAATAGAGATAGAGCGCGTGTATACACCGAAGATAACGAAAAAAGGAGTAAACATGTGCGGAATAGCAGGAGCAGCAGGAACTCCTGATACAAATGAAGAAACACAAAGAATGCTTGCAGCCCTGGAGCATAGGGGGCCTGATGCTTGTGGAACCTATGAGGCTAAAGGACTGAGTATAGGAAATACCCTGCTTAAAATAACAGGCGACATGCCCCAGCCCCTTGTTGGAAAAGGGGCTCTGGTACTCAATGGAGAAATTTTCAATTTCAGGGAACTTGCAGCCGAACAGGGCATAAAAACTGATTCAGACACTGAAGTACTTTTTGCCCTCATAGAAACAAAGATAAAGGAAGGAGAAACACCTACAAATGCGATCTTTTCCGTGCTTTCCAGAGTAAATGGAGATTACGCTCTGGCTTATACCCTGGATAACGAACTTGTACTCGCCAGAGACCCTGTAGGAGTCAAACCTCTTTTTTATTATCTAGAAAAAGGAGCAGAAAAGCCTAAAATCGCTTTTGCTTCCGAAAAAAAAGCTTTTTCCCAGGGAAAACAGATAAAACCCTTTCCGCCTGGCAGAGTCATGTCTTTCGATATCAGAAATGGAGGGCTTGAAGAAAAATCCCTTACAATTGAGCCTCCGCAAGAAAGAATCTCAGAAGAGCACGAAGCTGCGTCCCGCCTGAGGACGGCCCTTGAAAAAGCTGTCGAGATAAGGCTTACAAAAACCGCAGGAATCGCGTTTTCAGGTGGTATTGACAGTACATTTTTAGCTGCCCTTGCAAAAAACATTGATCCTTCAATTTCTCTTTATGCCGTTGGGCTTCCAAATTCCCATGACCTTGTCCAGGCTCAGCTTGCGGCTGAAATTGCTGGCATGAGTGATTCCCTCAAGATCCATCTCCTTTCTGCTGAAGAAATAAAAGCTGCAATCCCGGATGTGATCTATTCGACGGAATCGACTGACCCTATGAAAATTGCAATCGGGCTTCCACTCTATTTTGTAGCGAAAACTGCAAAAGAAGATGGTAAACGAGTCCTTCTCACAGGTCAGGGCGCAGACGAACTTTTTGGAGGTTACAGCAGGCACGAAGGTTTTCTTGAGCAGGGTCCCGAGGTACTTGACAGAGCGATCTACTCAGACCTTAAAAACATTTCAACTATAAACCTTGAGAGGGACGATATGGTTACCATGGCCAACTCTGTGGAGCTCAGGGTGCCTTTTCTGGATAAAGAGGTAATAAAAACAGGACTTGCAATCAGCCCTGAACTTAAAGTCCTTAAAAGAGATAGCCTGTATATAAGAAAATATATCCTGAGAAAAGCAGCAGACAGTTTGCTTCCATCGGAACTTCTCTGGAAAGAAAAGAAAGCAATCCAGTATGGGACAGGAGTTCAAAAGGTACTTGACAGGCTTGCCCGCGAGGCAGGATTTTCAAAAAAAGAAGGAAACCATATAGAAAAGTACCTGAAACAGGTTGCTGAAGACGAGGGATTCGATTTCATATTCAGGTAAAGGAGTTCCCTGCTGAATAGGCCTACTGAATAGGCCCACTGAATAGGGGAATCAATTTTTTACCTGATAAATGTGGTCTTTATAATTTATCAAAATAACTTTTAACTATTTTTAAATATCTTTTTGATTCATATAAAACGAAAAGACTTTAAATAATACTCTCTAAGGAATAACGGGATGAAGCCAGAGATAAATAAACAAGTATAAACAGCTTGATGACTATATCCCTGCTTAGAAAACCACTATAGTTAATCTGAATCAACAATTAACCTGAATCAACAATTAACCTGAATTAACAATTAATCTAAAACATTTAAATTTAAATCTAAATTAATGTTCAGGGGGAATCTTCATAAAAATAGCAATTACCGGAAAAGGCGGCGTTGGAAAAACAACTCTTTCAGGCACTCTGGCCAGACTGCTTGCAAGGGACGGATACGAGGTACTGGCAATAGATGCAGACCCGGATATGAACCTGGCATCTTCGCTTGGGGTCGAAAATCCCCCAAAGCCCCTGACAGAATTCAAAGACCTGATTCAGGAAAGGGCAGGCGCCGAAGGCGGAGCTTTCATCTACAACCCTAAAGTCGATGATATTGCGAGTAAGTACGGAGTTATAGGGCCCGATGGAGTTAGAATGCTTGTCATGGGAACCGTAGACCGCGGAGGAAGCGGATGCATGTGTCCTGCCTCGGCTTTCCTGAGGGCTCTTCTCAGGCACCTTATGCTCAAGGAAAAGAGTGCAGTAATCCTTGATATGGAAGCCGGGATTGAACATCTCGGAAGGGGAACTACAAGAGGAATGGACCTCATGATCGTTGTAGTTGAGCCTGGAGCAAGATCGCTTGAAACGGCTGAGAGAATAAAAAAGCTGTCTTCCGAAATAGGGATAAAACACCTTGCTGCCGTAATTAATAAAGGAGGCTCAGGAAAAGTTAACGATAAACTTGAAGAGATGGGCATCCAGGTACTTGGAGAAATTCCCTTTGACACCATGTTAATGCAGGCCGATCTGGAGAAACGGGCTCCTATTGAGGTAGGCGGCGAAGCTGTTGACGCTATAGCAAAAATTAAGGAAAAACTGATGGAAATTGTTGAAGAGATCAGGAAAGAAGAAGAAGCTAGCAAGAGCAAAAAGTAAAGGCTGCTTGCCGGCCCTCATTTTCGTCTCATATTTCAAAAGTTCTTAATTTAATTGAAGCTGCTGTCCGGAGAGTCAGTTAAAGTTCCCTTTTTATAAATAACTTCCAGAAGCCTCAATTTCTTTTCTCTGATAAAAACATCAGTCGGATCGATATCAAGCGCGTTGTCATAACACTTCATAGCTTCCCCATATCTTCCAAGGCTTTCCAGAGCTGAACCTTTCTGACATAAAGAAAATACATCTTCAGGATTTACTTTCAGAACCTCATCATAAGACTCAATAGATTTCTCAAATTCGTTCAGATTGTTAAAGGCAAAACCTTTGAGGCACCTGATCCCCAGATTTTCAGGATCGATTTCAAGAGCCCTGTCATAGCAGTCAAGAGCTTCCTTTGATTTCCCCATCCTGTCCAGGGCGAAACCTTTCTGGATCCAGGCATCGAGAAACAAAGGGTCCAGAGTTAAGGCTTTATCGTACAGCCTGAGTTTGTCTTCGTAACTGCCAATCTCACCAGCTTTGATAAGGAGCTGCCTGAGATCCTCTGGTTCTTCGGTTTTTTCTGCCGCTTGCGACTCCTTTTGCTTTGCTTTATCCATCTTTTCACTCACGTTTTCTTCTGTCATATAGGAATCCTCGCTTTTCCAGTGAAAGCTCATTCCGGACCCCTTTCGGGTTTTTACCACACCTGGTTGTTTTTACATTTCACGCATGGAACCAGAGCTAAAACTGGTATTTTGCATTTTTTGTTTTCAATGAGATATACTTTTTCTGATTCGAATTTTCCCTAATATAAAAAAGCTACCTGTAACTGAAGGAGTACAGCCGATTCTTAAGCTCAGATGGAGGAATACGATCTATTTTTGGTTCTTCGTCATTCCCTGTGGATAAGATGATTTTCAATTCGAGATCGCATTGGTTTTTATGAAAACATTATGAGGATAGCCACACAAAACAACGAAGAGCCGAAATTATTTATTAACCGATGACCAATGAATTAGTTTTTGAATGACTGATGAATTAGTTTTTGAATGACTGATGAATTAGTTTTTGATTTTCATGTTCTTGAACAGGTTGGTTTTTTGTACTTGAACAGGTTTTTTGGCAGAAAGCACTACAAATCTTCCCTTCCCATGTCCTTCTTCCGGAAACTCAATACTTTCAATTTTCTCAGGCTGCCTGAAAAGGGTCTGGCAAACTTCAAGATTTTCAAAACCGACTTCCAGTAAGTATGTCGATAACTCTGCTGTCGAAAAAAAATGCGCTTTCGAAGAAAACCTGCCTTTTTTATTTCCGGATTCGAGATCGAGGCCCTGTGGGCTATCCCTATCAAGGATTCCGGCTAGTATTTGCCCACCTGGTTTCAATACCCTCAGAGCTTCCCTGAGTGCCTGGTTCGGATTTTTAAAAAAAGCAAGTGCAGTAACGATTAAAACAAGATCAAGCTTCTCTCTTTTAAAGGGCAGAAACTCAGCAACTCCAAGCATGACTTCCAGCCTGCGTTGCTTTGCAAGTATTGCCATAGCTCTTGCCGGTTCAAGCCCGAGTCTAACCCCAAGAGCCGAAGCGAACCTACCTGTACCAGCTCCAATTTCAAGAGCTTTTAATTTCTCGGGATTTTCGGGTAGAAAAGTTCTCAGGGCAAGAAGTTCGGATTCATATGCAGGCTTATATTTCTCATACCATACATCGTATTCTTCTGCACACCTGTCAAAGCTCTCCCAGAATCCCATTAAATCCCCATAACCCCATTAAATCCCCACTCCCTTCAATGGCTCATGTTCTTTCTGATTCCTTAAGTTTCCTCAGCCTTTTTCATCTTCAGAATTTATTCTCTTTTTCTATACAGGAAGACCGCAAGAAAACCGAAAATTCCATAAATCAATTCAAAACCAGGTAAACTCTTAATTTTATTCAGCCCGGTATCTTGAGTATCGCTTCCCTCAAGAACAACTATTATGTAACTTTTTGAAGCAGTTCCGTTTTCGTTGCTTGCGGTAAGATTAACGGTATAGGTCCCAGGCTCTGCAAATGTATGAACCGGGTTTTCGTCCGTCGAATCAATATTTTCATCACTTTCAAAATCCCATTTTCTTTCGCTTTCATTATTCGAAAGATCGGTAAACTGGACTGAAAGAGGAGGGTGACCACTAGTTACATTGGTACTGAAATTTGCAACAGGAAGAATCGGATTCTTCACTTTAGCGGCTACAAGAGGCATGCGATCAACGTAATCACTGTTTTCAATCTTGTAGACCTTATCAGCAATGCCGTCCCCATCTGTATCAGGCGTGATTTCCGAGGGGCCCAGTCCATTGGGTTGTGACCAGTAGTTTCCTGCAAGATAAGATCCACCAACAATGTTAGTGCCCGGGGTTTTTTCTATATAGTATATGTTGTCGGTTCCGTTATTAGGTACGGCATTGACAGTATTATTGAAGTAGTTATTAAGAACACTATTCTTGTCACTTTTAGGACAGATAAAAAGCCCAAAAATCTCATTTGAAGTGATAGTATTTCCTGAGATCTTATTGTTATCCGAATTGCCCAGGTAAATGCCTCTACCGTTATCTGAAGCATTATTTTCTGAGAGGGTATTGCTTACTCCAGTTGAAAGCACGAGCCCATAATCTTTGTTTTCAGAGAGCGTATTATTTGAGATTACATTCCCCTCAGAATTTGGAACATAGAATCCGTACCTGTTTTTTGAAGCTCGGTTTCCGGAGATTGTGTTATAGTTAGACTGCTGAGCGACAACTCCCTTATCTCCTTTTCCAATCAGGTTATTGAGAATTAGATTATAATCCGAATTCTCCAGGTACACTCCAACAGTATTATTCAGCAATCTACTATTCTCAATGGTGCAGTTTTTGCACTTATACATATAGACCCCTGCATGGTCTTTATGTGCCTCCATTATTTTAAACCCGCTAATCGTAACTTTGTCTGACTCTACATTGAACACATCTAAGGCCGGGTTTTTAGCCATTATTATTGTATTTACAGGATTTCCAGACTCTGATTTTATTACCAGGTTATGTACGGTTACATTTATGTTCTCGGTATAGGTTCCAGGCTTTACAATTATCACATCACCTGAAACCGCACTGTTTACAGCAGCCTGTATGGACTCTCCTGACTTGACAAAGATTTCATTTGCAGTTCCAATACCAGAGCTTAATATCAGGATAAAAAAAACTAACAACAAGGTAATTAATTTACTTATTCTAATCCCTCCATCCACTCAAAAAAAGATGAAATTTTCTAATCAAATTTGCTTTAAGTGGCTGTCTAAGTCACGGATAATTATCCGTGTAAATGCTCTTATTTATCTAAAGTGAGTTTTTTGTTATCTAAAGTGAGTTATGTTGTTATCTAAAGTGAATTCTGTTGTTATCTAAAGTAAGTCCTTTTACAATAGCGTATAAGATTGCTTTACTCGATCCTTATTAAAAAATATACAGAAACCCACATGCGTTTATGCATACAATTTGCTTTATCTTTATAGAATATTTCATCCAAATTGCCAGAACAGGGGGAATAATGTATAAAGTAATATAAATATGCTGGGTTTAGTTCAACACAAATTAAAAATAAAAATACAATGTGAGTGTACGCTAAACTTGATGATATTGAGTGATAAATGACAAAAGCAAAGTTGCGCTGGCGCGCCCCCCAGCAAGCTAGCGGGTTATTCGACTGAAATAAAGGGTCATCATTTCAAAATCGCCACTCGTAAAAATGATCAAAAATGAAATGTCAACATTCCAACTATAGGTTTGTTAATTATTCCCACCAATTTACATTACCCCATATTTTGTATAGGCAGTGTGATTGTCTCGAAGGCGATTTGGCATCCGTGATCAAAGTCACGTTTGAGCCTTTGATGGCAATTCACTTGCTAGTTTTTTGACGGCTTCAAGAACCTAAATAAGTACAACCTTCCTGCCCAAGATAATGACGAAGTTGAAGGGTAAAAAAGGTAGGGTGAGAGTTCTTTCATTTTTTGAGTATGTAATTCGAAGAATTTCATGTGCATTTTTTGAGTATTCCTGAGTGACTCGCTTTACAGGGGCTACTGAGAGGAAAGAGAATACAACAAATGGTTTGATGTAGGCGGGCCCGAACTTGAGAGCGGATAAGATCCTTACATTTAAACACCAACAACAATATAATATATATCAGTATATTGTTTATTCAAATATAGTATACTACTGTCATTATTGTAGAATATCAAAAATAAAGCTGGCATCTGCTCTCTAACAAAAATATACCTGGATATAAGAGCACATTGCAAAGAAAAGATACAATTGTGAAGTATTTATGGATAAGTGGGGGTAATTTGAATTGGCATCCCGCCATGTTAATACTTTAAACCCTGGTGATCCTTTTAGGGACTGGCTTGTTGAAGAAGTTGTTGGGGATAGGCTACGGAATAAAAATTGCTCTGTTAATGTTTTTAAATACAACTCTTCCCATACGGTCTGCAGGTACCAGTTCAAGAGTGAACACTTCAGCGTTATGGCAAAGTTTTTTGCCGAACCTACTGGTCAGTTGAAAGATTATAATCCATATAAAGGCATGATGAATGAGTACCGGAACCTTAGAAAGGCTGCGTCGGTAATAAATGTTGCAAGACCTCTTGCAATCAATAAGAAGTTCAATTGCGTCCTTGTAACGGAACATATACCTGGAAAATCTCTGGGCTGGTGTATCAGGCACGAAGAAAAAAGATATGAGAGGCTTGCTGCAGTTGCGCATATGCTCCGACAACTGCATGATAACACAAAATCTTCCTATAATAAGGAAAATGAATTCAGAAATTATCATGATGTCCTGGGCCATCTGAAACTGGACCATGACACTAGAGAAACTTTCAATAAATTACTTGGAGAATGGTGGTATAGCCCCCTGCTCGACAGGGAATACGGATGCATGGTTCACAGGGATGTCAACCTTTCCAATTATATTTTCTGCAAAGACAAGCCTTATGCCCTTGATTTTGAAAGCTCCTGGTTCGAGGCACATCCTGTAAGAGATCTCGGAATTCTAGCTGCAGAACTTAAAAACGAGTTCGAACTGCATATGGGGGGAGGAGAGAAAGCTGAACCGTATATCGGAAATTTCCTCTGGGAATACAGCAGCAATGAAAAAGATTTTTACTATATTACCAGAACTTTGCCTTTTTTCATGAGTATAGGGCTCCTTCGCTCGGCAAGGCTTCACCAGAGCGACTATAGAAATTATCTCATTAGAGAAGCATGTGAATGTTTAAAGGCAATTAATTACAGATAAAACATGAAGTAGAAACTTAAGCAAAAGGGATATGGGAGGAAAGAACATATCGGAGAATTACGGACCTGAGGTAAGCAAGGATGAAGTTACATTTCTTAGTCATTCTCTTGCAAAGGGAGAGGAGGCATTTGAGAGCTGCCATATAAAAGGGGTTATCTTTGACTGCTATGAGACCCTCATTGACATTCACACTGACGAGCATAGCCTGGAGACATATAAAATACTGAGCGCATGGCTTGCCTATCAGGGAGTGAAAATCGAGCCCGAAAAGCTTTGGGATACGTACATGTTTAAGGTCAGACAGAAAATGGAGATTTCCAGGGAAGTGTACCCAGAGATCAAGGTAGAGGAAATCTTTGCAGAGATCTGCAGGGAAAATTCGGTCTGGAATATTGACGAAAACAGCCTGGGAGTAGAAGCTTCAAGGGTCTTTCGGGCAGCTTCTATAAGGAAACTCCGGGCTTTCCCTCAGAGCATCAAACTGATTGAACATTGCATAAACATTCCCAAATGTGTAATCTCCAATGGGCAAAGAGTTTTTTCTGAACTGGAACTCAGGTTCCTCGGGCTCCACGATTATTTTGACTTTGTTATCTTCTCATCGGATGTAGGGTATAAAAAACCTGACCTCAGGCTTTTTATGACTGCGCTCAAAAGGATGGGCCTTGAACTCGAACCCAAATGTGTCATGTCAATAGGAGACTCTGACGAAAACGAGCTAGCGCCTGCAAAAAAACTGGGAATGCGCACCATGAATATTAAAGAAGCCTGGGAACAATTCGGATTGACAGATTGATTCCATAAAATTTTCTGTCTTTAAAAAAGTAATATTGGGTTTAAAAAAGTAATATTGGGTTTAAAAAAGTAATATTGGGTTTAAAAAAGTAATATTGGGAAGAAGATTCGCTCAGTGATTCTCCCAATCATTCATATTTACTGTTCTCTTATTTTTCTTCCTGCACATTTTTTATCCTTCACACTTTTTATGTAAACTGCCAGAAATCCTCAGGCAATACCTGTAAACTCTTTTCTTCGAACAGACGGATTCCACCAGACCACAGCGGAGCGGTATTTCCTGACACATGGACCTTCTCCGGAGTCACGGTACAATGCTTCTCGAATAATCTCCTCAACTTCAGGTGTGACCTCTGTGTAGATTGAGTAGAAAACCCTGTACATTTTGAGCATGTTCTCAGGTGACCTCAGACTTGTATAATTAATAAACCTAACATGAGGAACTCTTCCACATGTGTAAAGGAGGTTATAGATCAAAGGGTATTCCGGGTACTGAGGACGAGGTGTATTGCCCATGATTTTCTTCCAGAGTTCGGCTTCAAATGTCTGCCCTGTGCCTACCCCACAAACCAACAGCAGTGCCCCTGTGTTACCTCTTCCATCCGGCTTATCTGGGTCATAATGTCACGAAACATCCATATGACTGTTGAAGTGATAGTAAGGTCATACCGTCCCCTGATATCTTCGATGTTCACATCCTGCCAGATTTTTGGGATAATATCATAGTTATCCACTCCGGCTTCCACAGCATTTTGAGAGATCATACGGATCATTCCCTCTGCAGGCTCAATAGCAGTTATATGATCAACTTTCTTTGCAAAGGGTATTACAAACGTTCCCGGACCTGCACCAACTTCAAGGACCCTTGAACGAGGAGAAACAACTCCATGTAGGGCAAGTGTAGAGTATACTGACTCTCCGAACTCGTAATTATTTGTCCGCCTGGATTCTGAATAATCCTCTGCCCTTTCATTCCAGTCATTGAGTTCATAGTCCCTGAACATAATTTTAGACCGGGTATCATAACTGTCTTCCCAGCATCTGACCCAGTCTACAGGAGCTATAAGTGAGTCGGAAGTCATGCTACCTTCCACCATAGTAAACCCATCCTGCCTCTAACCTGATACATGCCCTCATTAGCGTGATTGTGCACGTATTCCTGAATAATCTCTTTGTCCCTGGAGTCCAGAGGTCGATGTTTCTCAACAAGTTTCTCAACCGAAGTAACTGCCGAGGTAACCGACCGATTAAGTGTGTAATCGATCACATCAACGTTCGGGTACACTCCAGAATCATTGAGAATATTGAAAACCGTGATGAACTGATCAAACTCACCCTCATTGATCCCAAGAGCTTCCATTAGTTTAAGGGTCTCTGAAGGAGCCTCAAATCCATGAGCAAGACAACAGTACCCTCTGGATACTGCTTCCATCCGTCGGATCTGCGAAAGGATGTCCGAAAATTGCCAGAGCGCATGACAGCAGATCACCAGATCATAGTTTTTCGGATAAGCTGCCTCATCCACTTCCTGCCAGGTCTTAAGGATTACCTCAACATTGGAAATCCCTCTGTTCTGCGCATATGACATCAATGCTGCTGCCATCTTCTCCGCAGGCTCGACAGCGGTCACCCGGCATACCCTCTCTGCAAATGGTATCGTTATTGCTCCTGGGCCTGATGCGATATCTAAAATATGCCAATCCTTCTGCAGCAGCCCTTCCTTTTCAAACAGGTTGAGGATATTCCGGCCATGATTACAGTCACTTGCCAGTACCATATCAGAATAATCCTCTGCCCTTTGATTCCAGTAGTTTGTGGTAGAAAGCCTATTCATCTCATCGATGCCTGCAGCCCAGGCTGTCTCCCAATCGATCTGCATAACCATATTATTCCTTCAAAAATGTTAATTAACTAAAAATTAGTATTAAGATATAATAACTTATTTGTTTATTATAGTGAAATATATGAAAAGAAATATAAATAGTAACAACATACACCCTGTAATTGTCATAACAAAAGATACGCAGATGTAGCAAGATGACCATGATTCTTGATGTTAAACAGCTGTATGTACATTTTCCCGTTTCAAGCACCGTCATCCGGGCAGTTGATGGGGTTGACATTAACATAGAACAGTCTGAGACACTTGCAGTTATAGGAGAGAGCGGTAGCGGAAAATCGGTACTGGGCCTGGCGTTACTAGGGCTGTTGCCTGCAAATTGCACTGTAAACGGAGTTATACGATATCATGGAGAGGATCTTCTAACCCTTTCTGAAACTGAACTTGAAATGATCCGTGGCAGAAAGATTGCATGGGTCCCTCAGAACCCTACAGGAGCAATGAATCCTTCTATGACTGTGGGGAACCAGATTGGAGAACCGATCTCTCTCCATATAGAAAAGGATAAAAATAAAATTAGAAAGAAGGTCCTTGAACTTCTCCAATTTATCAGAATAGCTCCCCCAGAGGAAAGAATAGATTCCTATCCTTATTCATTCAGTGGTGGAATGCTTCAACGCTCACTTGTAGCTATGGGAATTTCAGGTCACCCGGAAGTGCTTATTGCAGACGAACCTACAAAGGGTATAGACATAATGAATAAGCAGGCTATCACCTACCTTCTTAGGGTTTTACGCGAAGAAGGAATTACGCTGGTAATCATCACACACGATCTCCCATTTGCTAAAAACCTCGCGGACAGGATTGCAGTCATGTATTCCGGAAGGATAGTGGAAATAAGAGGGAGGCGGGAATTTTTTGACGGGCCACTGCACCCTTATTCCAGAGGGCTACTTCGTTCGCTCCCTGAAAACGGTCTTCACCCTATACCATCCGGAACAGGAGATTCAGAAGAAAACGATGGAGGCTGTAAATTCCGGTTTCGATGCACATCTGCAATAGAAAAATGCAGGGTCGAACCTCCTCTAATCCACCCTATAGAAGGGTCGGCTGTCAGGTGCTGGCTGTATGAGTGAAGGACGGAAATCGCATGGTTGAAGGGAGAAAGTCGCATGATTGAAGGAAGAGGCCTGACCAAGATATTCGCTCCCAATTCCCCCGGAAAAAACAGGATCATCGCTGTTGACAATGTAAATATCAGGATCGAAGCAGGAGAAACCCTTACTCTTGTAGGAGAAAGCGGATGTGGAAAGTCTACTCTCTCAAGACTGCTTCTCTTGCTTATTCCTCCAACACGGGGAGAGATATTCTTTGAGGGCCAGGCTCTTACGGGGATGAAAGAGAAAGAGCTCCGTTCTGTCAGGAAAAAAATTCAGATTGTACCTCAACAGCCTGAAAGCTCCCTGGACCCCAGGTGGACAATAGCTTACTCAATCTGCGAACCTTTCCGCATACATCCTGATTCGTTGCGCGGAAGGCCGATGGAAGAAGAGCTAAAAAGGCTTCTTAGGCTCGTTGGGCTCGAACCTGAGCAGGCAGCCAGATATCCTCACCAGCTCAGCGGTGGAGAACTGCAACGTGCTGTTATTGCTCGTGCTATCGCACTTGAGCCTTCACTTCTCATATGTGACGAACCGACTTCAATGCTCGACGTGTCTACCCAGGCATCTATTATACACCTCCTGAAAACACTCCAGCAAGACCTCGGATGTGCCCTTCTCTTCATTACTCACGACCAGGGGCTTGCACACGTTATTGGTGACAGGACTGCTGTAATGTTTGCCGGGCAGATAGTAGAAGAGGGGAAGGGTATTCTGGACAGGCCATACCACCCATTTACCCGCAGAATCACATCCGTCTCTGATTCCAGTTCCTTGCCACCATCTGAACCTCAAGGGACAAAAGTTCCAGGTTCATGCGTATATTATCAATTCTGCCCGGAAAAGACAGAAAAATGCCTTCACAGCCCTGAAATGATGGAATACAAAGATAGACGGGTGCGTTGCCATAATTTTTCGCCTACTTGATTAATCGTACACTCTCGATATCCCCTAATAAGTTTTAGCGGTACAACCACAATTCCAGGGTGCTTACCCCAATAAATTATCCTGGATTATCCAACAAATCATCCTGGATTGTCCCACCAGGTTACCCAAAATTAAGATGATAACTCCAGAGTTTTCTGTATATGTAAATTTTTGTGGAGTTTGATGTTGATACATAACAGTATCAGGTGTGATTGGTAAATATGAAAAGAAAAGAGGGAATTCTCTTTATTTTACTGGTTCTCGTTGTCCTGGGAGCCGGCTGTACAGACAAAGAACAAAAAGGAGATAATCAAACATTGTCCATCTCAGGCCAATGGAGTCCCACCTCTATTGATCCTCACATATCGGGGACTGTTCCTCAAAGGCTCGGGTACGTAGAAACTCTCGTAGGAGTTGATTATGAAGGAAAGATTATCCCAAATCTTGCAAATTCATGGGAAGTCTCCAATGATGGAAAAACATGGACATTCAAATTGAGAGAGGGCGTTCTATTCCATGACGGGACACCTTTCACAGCCGAAATAATGAAAAAATCTCTTGAAAGGTCCTTTATCCAGTCGGCATCAACATTCGGAAAAATTCCTGTAACATCGATTGAGGTTCCTGATGACCTGACATTAGTAATCAACCTTAATTCAACTTTCCCTGCACTTCCTGCTTATCTTTCCAAAGGAGAAAGTGCTGCTCTCGCCCCCGGATCTTATGATGCAAGCGGAAATGTCACAAAGCCTATCGGCACAGGGCCTTTCATCTTTGAATCCTGGAAACCGGAAGAAGAAATTGTTATTGTCAAGAATCCCAATTACTGGGGACATGTTGCTTCAGTTGATAAGGTGGTATACCGGATAATTCCTGAAGTACTTACAAGAAAGATGCTCCTTGACAGTAAGGACATTCAGATAGCAATGATTCTTTCTCCCGATGTTGCTGACAAATATACAGAAAAGGCTGATTATACGGTCCTTGAAGAGCCGATTGCTCGTGTAAGGATGATAACGTTCAATACAGAAAAGGAACCCTTCAACGATAAAAAGGTACGTCAGGCTGTTAATTATGCTATAGATCGAGAAGCGATAGTGAATTCTGTCCTTTACGGATACGGAACCACAGCATCAGGCCTTTTCCCTCCCCAGTTTTACTGGGCAAACAAGGATATTACCCCTTATACTTACGACGTGGATAAAGCAAAAACACTCCTTGATGAAGCAGGATGGACCGACTCGGATGGTGATGGGATCCGTGATAAAAACGGCAAGCCTATGAAGATTACATTAGTGACTTATTCTGAAAGAGCAGAACTGCCGTCGATCGCTGAGGTGATCCAGCAGCAGCTTAAGAAAGTAGGCATAGAGACAGAACTTAAGGTCCTCAATACCGATGCCGCAAATACCCAGAGGAATAAAGGAGATTTTGATATTTACCTCGTAGGAAGGGGACTATTTTTCGTACCTGATCCTGATGAGATAATGATGACGGACTATCATTCAAGTGGCACATCAATAGATGGTTGGGGAGCATATCGCTGGCATAACGATACTGTAGATCAGTTGATTGAGCAGGCCAGAACCACTTCCGATGAAGCTGCCAGAAAAAAACTCTATGATGAAGTTCAGGCAATTGTTGTCGAAGAAGCGCCGGTTGCGTATCTTAACTACTACGTTAATATCGACGTCACAACTTCGAACATAAAGGGATATCGTCTCCATCCTACAGAGTGCTCTTTCGACCTTCAGAATGTCTCAATTTCCTGATGTGGGTATTCTACCCACCACTTTTTCATTTAAAAGAGTTTGAGTAAGAATGATACGTAGAATTATACTGAACCGTCTGTTTCAAATGATACAGGTCATGGTAGGGATATCTCTCATCACTTTTACAGTAATTTCCCTTTCTCCCGGAGATCCAGCTGAAATTACGCTCAGAGCTACTCTTGGTACCGAAAGTCCACCTAAAGAGGCAGTAGCCATACTTCATAAAGAGATGGGGCTTGACGACCCCTGGTATGTTAGCTATCTAAAATGGATTTCAAGGGTTGTGCATGGAGACCTGGGATATTCCTATCAGACAAAAAGGAGCACTATTGAAGAGATCAGATATGCTCTGCCCACGACCTTCTATCTAGCCTCTCTCTCACTGTTATTCTCGGCTATTATAGCTATCCCGCTTGGAATTGCAGCAGCTCTGAGACAGAACGGTCCTGTAGATCATCTCTGCAGGCTTACTTCAATAGTCTGCCTCTCGAGCCCTGAGTATTTTATTGCTATAGTTTTTATGCTCATCGGAGGCATCTATCTTGGCATCTTTCCGGTTGCAGGAACAGGAGGAATAGAATATTTCATCCTACCATCCCTCACCCTTTCGGTTGGCCTTATTGCAATTACAGCGCGTATCATGAGGACAAGCATGATTGAAACGCTTGAGCAGGATTATATCAGGACAGCACGTGCAAAGGGGCTCAACCGCAGAAAAATTATTCAACGGCATGCTCTAAAGAATGCACTTCTCCCGGTCATTATATACATGGGAACCCAGTTTGGATGGCTTTTCGGAGGGGCAGTTACCATTGAAAGTATTTTTGCACTTCCAGGACTTGGGAGACTTCTTGTTAACTCTGTTTCTTCGATGGACATCATGGTGATGCAGGGATGTATGCTCACCTTCGCGGTGATTGTAGTGCTTATTAATCTCTTTGTCGACCTTGTTCAGTTTTATCTTGACCCATCAGTCCGGGCTCAGGGAGAATAATGGGGAGAATATATATGGAACACTCATACTTTGATGAAAAACTGGCAGTTTCCGAAATGAAAAGAGTATGGGGAGTCTTGCGGAGCAATATAACGCTTACAATAGGAGTCCTGCTGTTTATTCTTATCTCCGTGATGGCTGTAATGGCTCCGGCGATTTCCCCGCATGACCCTGCAGAAATGCATCTTGAAGAAAAGTTATCTCCTCCATCAGCATCTTTTCCCCTTGGGACGGACCAGTTTGGAAGGTGTATTTTAAGCCGTATATTATATGGTGCACAGACTTCATTCTTCATTGCAGTTATTTCAACTCTAATTATCGTGCCTGCAGGAATTATCATAGGAATGTATGCAGGTTATTTCAGCAGGTGCGATGCTTTCTTAATGCGATTGGCAGATATCTTTCTTGCTTTTCCCAGTATAGTTCTTTCAATTGCGATTGTGGGAGTTGTAGGCCCAAGTCCTGCAGGAATTATTCTATCACTTTCCATTCCTGGCTGGGCAAAGTATGCACGATTAATCCGGGGATCCACTCTTTCGCTGAAAAATAGCGGGTTCGTTGAGGCGGCCAGGGCAATTGGAGCATCTGATAAATACATTCTTTTCCGCCACATTCTTCCCAACAGTTACGGGCCTATTATTGAGATCGCAACGCTTGGATTGGGGTCCAAGATTATTTCAATTTCCGGGCTTGGATTTTTAGGGCTTGGGATTCAGCCTCCTACCCCGGAACTGGGAACAATACTGAAAGATGGACTTGTATACCTTCAGACTGCACCTATGATGGCTTTATCTTCAGGAGGCATGATCATGCTGTTTGTTCTTGCAGTAAATCTCATCGGTTCCGAACTGAGGTCTATTGCCGATCCTCGCTCTGATACGATAGAATTTTAATTGGCAGGCAAAGGAAGTAAAAACGAAAAGTTCAACCTCTAAAAATTCGTTTCTATCCTAACGACGGCATTTCAACCCCTAAAAATTATTTTTTGCCCAAAATTATGATGTTTATGGCTTTTCCAATTAATGTATAAAAACAAAATAGGAAAAAATATTTGCAGTATCCGGTGCTTTTGCAGTATCCAGTACTTGCAAAAATTTCCAGAATAATTAGCCACCTTGAATAATTAGCCACCTTTTATACATTAACACCTTATTGTACTCTGACAAATTTGTTTTTTCGGATAAAAATGCAATCAGCAGAATCAAAAAGTATATTCCTGTAAAATACTGGATAGGCATTAAAAAGTAAGAAATCTTTACTCTATCCAAAACCAGATATATTTAAATAATCGCAAGCACTCTAAACCCCAAGAATTCTTACACTATTTCCCAATCATGGAGTGTCTTTATGACAGAATCAGAAATCCCAAAAGAGTATAATGCAAGTGAGGTTGAGGAAAAATGGATGGAGAAGTGGGACCTCTCCATGTACCATTTCAACTGGGGAGAAGACCCCCGTCCCCAATATATTATCGACACCCCACCTCCTTATCCTACAGGTAATTTCCATATCGGAAACGCGCTTAACTGGTGCTATATCGACTTTGTTGCCCGATACAAACGTATGCGCGGGTACAATGTAATGTTCCCACAGGGCTGGGACTGTCACGGCCTGCCAACCGAAGTCAAGGTTGAAGAAATTCATAAAATAACGAAAAACCAGGTTCCACGGGCCGAGTTCCGCAAGATGTGCAGGGAACTGACTACAGGAAATATCGATAAGATGCGCAAAACAATGCTGCGCCTGGGCTTTTCCGTAGATTGGAGTAACGAATTTATTACTATGGACCCCTCATACTTTGTAAAAACGCAGAAATCCTTTGTCAGGATGTATAATCATGATTATATCTATCATGAAGAACATCCTGTCAACTGGTGCCCCCGCTGCGAAACTGCCATTGCTTTTGCAGAAGTCGAGTATGAAACAAGGCAAACAAAGCTTAATTTCGTCCATTTCGACAAGGTAGATATTGCAACCACCAGGCCGGAACTTATGGCAGCCTGTGTTGCAGTTGCAGTAAACCCTGAAGACAAGCGTTACAGCCAGTATGTAGGTCAGGAAATTACAGTCCCGCTCTTTGGCCAGAAAGTGACTCTGATTGCCGATGAGGATGTTGAGCCTGAATTCGGTACAGGCGCCGTAATGATCTGTACTTTCGGAGATAAGCAGGACGTACGCTGGTGGGTGAAATACGAACTTCCCCTCATAAAGGCCATCGACAAACAGGGCAAGATGACAAAAGCGGCAGGCAAGTATGAAGGCCTGAACATTGCCGAGTGCAGGGAAGCTGTCATTGCAGACCTGAAGGCTGCAGGTTTCCTCTATGACCAGAAATCTCTTGAGCAGAATGTCGGGCTCTGCTGGCGTTGTGACACCCCGATTGAAATCCTCTCTGAGCCCCAGTGGTTCGTAAAGATCGACAACGACGGCATCCTGAAAGCTGCAGATGAGATCAAATGGTATCCTGAATACATGAAAGTAAGGCTTCAGAACTGGACAGGCACGATGGAATGGGACTGGTGCATCTCCAGACAGAGGATCTTTGCAACCCCAATCCCAATCTGGTACTGCAAGAAGTGCGGGGAAGTAATGGTTGCAGAAGAAAGCTGGCTCCCGATTGACCCGAATGAAGCTGTCCCAAAGAAAGCCTGCGCCTGCGGATCAACCGAGTTTGAGCCTGAAACCGATGTCCTCGATACCTGGATGGACTCCTCGATTACGGCATTACACGTCACGGGCTGGGAAAGCGAGCACGAACTCCGCCTGCCTGCGCAGATCCGTCCACAAGGTCACGATATCATAAGGACCTGGGCCTTTTACACAATCCTGAGGAGCCTGGCTCTTGAAGGCAAGAGACCCTGGGACTCTATAGTGATTAATGGTATGGTGCTCGGGCCTGACGGACATAAGATGAGCAAGTCCCTTGGAAACGTTATCTCTCCTGAAGAAGTAACCACACAGTACAGCGCTGATGCTTTCAGGCAGTGGGGTGCAGTTGGTGGCTCCACAGGTTCGGATGTAATGTTCCGCTGGAAAGATGTGGTTTCAGCTTCTCGTTTCCTTCAGAAACTGTGGAGTATCTACCGATTCTCAATGTCTCACTTGAAAGACTTCGGACAGGATGATGCTGAAAAATTCCAGACTGACTCCCTCCTTATAATTGACAGGTGGCTGCTGAGTAAACTCAACAGGCTTGTAGATACCGCAACAAAGGAGCTTGATGATTACCAGTTTGATTCTACTTTCAAGGCCATAAGAGGTTTTGCCTGGGAAGTCCTTGCTGACAACTATCTGGAGCTCGTAAAAGGCAGGCTTTATGGCGATGAGCCCGAAGGCAGAAGAGCAGCTCAGTATGTGCTCTACAGGACAATAAAAACTCTCTCGCTTCTGCTTGCGCCTTTTATACCCTTCTTTGCAGAAGAGCTGTACTCCAGGTTTAGTGACGAAAGCGTCCATGAACAGGCCTGGCCAGCAGTTGATGAAAGCTTCATAAATGAAGAAGCTGAAGCCGCAGGGGAATTGATTAAAGAGATAACAGGTGAGGTCCGCAGATACAAGTCCGAACTGGGAATGGCACTTAACGCTCCCCTGAAAAAGCTTGAGATATACAATGCAAATATTGACACAGGAGATCTCGCAGGCGCCACAAACTCGAAAGTTGAGTTGATGAAAGGGGCTCCTTCCTTTGAATACGTACCAGTAGAAGTTAAGCCCAATATGGGTATCCTGGGCCCCAGATTCAGAAAAGATGCAGGTGCTATCGTGAAAGCTCTCAAGGCTGAAAGTCCTGCTGAAATTGAATCCCAGGCAGCCTCAGGAAAAATAACCGTTAATGTAGACGACAAACCGATCGAGCTCGAGCCCGAAGCCGTAGAGATAAAGAAAGAGGTGATTTCCGGCGGCAGGGAAGTTGATGTGATCGAAGTCAGAGGTGCGGTTGTTGTAATCGTAAGGTAAGCTTTTGCTTACCTTTTTATGAAAACTTCGGTATTCGGACGATACTTATTATTTCCAGCTTTTTACTAATAGCTGAGGTATGAAAAGCTGGGGTATGAAAAGCTGAAGACAGGACATCCTCCGGTTTGATTCCCTTAACTCAAACTCCTTCTTTATGAGTTATCATAGAATAGACTCTGCACAGGTTTTCTATGCACAGGTTTTCTATGCACAGGTTTTCTATGCGCAGGTTTTCTATGCGCAGGTTTTCTATGCGCAGGTTTTCTATGCGCAGGTTTTGATTTGGCTCCTTGATTTTTAAGATCAACGTCACCAATTAAAGATTGAGTTTATGAAAACTCTGCCTACTAATTTTATCTTTATGTGACAATTACTTAATTCAAATTTCGGCCTTAATTCTGCACGCCGGCTGTTCAACTAATTTTCTCAGATTTTTTCTCATTATTACTAAAATATCATTTTCAAAGATGAAAAATAGACTCATAGTGTACGATATTACGAACAAATCCAAAGATGTTCAGCTTAAATTGAGGATTTCTATCAAGCCGAACTCTCAAATATGGGCATTTAGAATTAGTCATAAACTTTAAAAATTTTTGTTACAACAAAAGTTCAGGTTAGATTAAAAGTGTTGAAGTGAATATATTATTTTATGTTGCAATCGAGTTAGTTAATCATGTATAAGTATCTAAATTTTGCCAGTTACTATAAAGAGAAATAGAATTATTTTATGCAAGTTTTCAATGTGAAACTTTATATACATCCAGGTAATCTGTTTCAGAAATGTATTATTCAAACCTGGAGTTTTTATGACAAAAGTCAAAAAAGTATTATTGCTGCTAAAAAATATGGTGTACGAAAGCACCAGCCCTAAGGAAACTCTCAAGTTTGCGAAGTACTACAGGAGTAAAGGGCTCGACGTGCTGGTTATTCTGTGGGGGCCTATGGGGGTGCTACTTGCAAAGAAAGATAAAATAAGAGGATCGCCCAAGTACGATGACACTGTACAGGAATGTATAGATATGGGAGTGGAGTTTCGGTGCTGTCAGCTTGCCTCGGATATGATCGGGCTTAAAAAAGAAGAATTAATCCCTGGAATCGACTTTATCTGCTCAAAAGAGGTAGCGGAACTCTTTCTGAGATACACTGAAGAAAACCAGTTAATCATTACTTTCTGAGCCTTACAAATTCTAAAATTAAATGAGATGTTTAAGCAATAACAGCCTTAAGCAATTACATGTGTTTTATTGTAGCTTTTTCTAAGTCAGGTTTTCTTCAACCTAATAATTCTAGCCTGCCCCCAATCTGTCCTTCTACGAAATATAAACCTGAAACCGGCTTATAGAATATGTAATTTCCACTTCATTCAATTTTAACCGTTTTAGAATCCCTTTTGCTCTTTACTTACCCACACCAGTTTCATCTCGGATAAAAGTGCTCTTCTCGAGTCCCGAGTTCTGTTACCCAAATTCCATCACCCAAGTTCCATCACCCGAGTCCCGTCTCGGGAGGACGGTTCCCTTTTCGCTCGCTTCGTTCTCTCAAGAGGGCTGAGTTAGGGGTAAACAGCGTTAATCTTTGCACAAGTGGGTGGATTTAAAATTGCAGTTTTTCTGTCTCAAATCACTTAGAGGTATAGAAAAACAAGGGATTTCCTGAGAGAGCCAATCTGCAATTTTTCGTCTTTTCCGGTTTAAGGAGCTGTAACAGGGTCTGAGAATTTTTCTGTAAATCTTAAATTCTAAAATGCCATGATCTTTTTCGATATAGTTAGACCGATAGAGCTTTTTATATGTACTTTATTTTTTATACTGTTCAGGGCTAACAGAAAATATCACATTGAGGAATGAATTATATGTCAATATGCACATATTAGAATAAAAATATAAAAACGCAAATCAAACAAGAGAGCGTTTGTGCACATAATAAGGGTAAAAATGGATTTTAATATAAAGTATACAACTTAAGTATAATACTTTAAAATGGTTATTTAATATTGAAGATTTCAGCCTAAGTATACGACTTTAAAGTGGTTATTTAATATTGAAGATTTCAGCCCAAGCATACGACTTTAAAGTGGTTGTTTAATATTGAAGATTTCAGCCCTTCAGTCAATTAATTTTTAAGGAATAAAAAGAAAAAAATTTCAGCAGGTGATTTCATGTTTTTACAGGATTATGAATTAAGTGAAGAAGAAAAAGTTCTCTTACAAAAGGTTCTGGATGGAGATGTGGCTCTTCGTAAGATTGAGGAGTTTGCAGACCCCGTGACTTCAGTAAAAATCAGACGACTCGCAATACAGGAGTTTGCAAAACTTGAGTTTGAACATATCCAGAATTTTTCCATCGATGTTGAAGCAGCATCGAAAAAGAATATTGAAAATATGATAGGCGCAGTTCAGATTCCTCTCGGAGTTGCTGGACTTTTGAAGGTAAATGGCGAATATGCGAATTCCGAGTACTACATCCCTCTTGCCACAACTGAAGGAGCTCTTGTTGCCAGCGTAAATCGCGGCTGTTCGGTTATCACAAAATCAGGAGGAGCCAATGTAAGGGTCTTTGAAGACGAAATGACGAGAGCGCCTGTTTTTAAGTTTGAGAGTGTTATAAGAGCTAAAGAATTTTATGAGTGGGTAAAATGTCCTGAGATTTTCGAGAAGATGAAAGCCACTGCCGAGAAAACGACACGTTTTGGCAAATTGCTTTCTGTAAAACCCTTCATAGTCGGCACATATGTACACCTCAGGTTCTCGTATGATACAAAAGACGCTATGGGCATGAACATGGTGACTATAGCTACCGACGCGGTGATGCACCTTATCGAAGACGAATTCGGTGCACATTCCATTACCATTTCAGGAAATATGTGTACGGACAAAAAACCTGCTTCCATAAGCACAATTCTCGGAAGAGGAAAAACCGTTGTAGCTGAGGTTACGATTCCAAAGGAGATTGTCAAGGAGACCCTGAAATGTACACCTGAATCCATGTTTGAAGTAAACTACAGCAAAAACCTGCTTGGTTCGGCAAGAGCAGGTGCGCTTGGCTTCAATGCCCATGCTGCAAATATTATTGCTGCGATTTATCTGGCCTGCGGACAGGATGCGGCCCATGTTGTTGAAGGGAGCACTGCAATTACGAGCATGGAGCTTACGAAATATGACGAAATTCACTGCTCTGTTACTCTACCTGCTCTGCCTGTGGGAACCGTTGGTGGAGGCACTGGTCTTGGGACCCAGAGAGATTGCCTGAACATTCTTGACGTTGCAGGCGCAGGTGACGTTCCCGGAGTAAACTCTAAGAAATTTGCGGAAATCGTAGCTTCTGCCGTGCTTGCAGGAGAAATTAACCTTATAGGAGCTCAGGCTGCAGGACATCTTGCCCGTGCCCATGCTCAGCTAGGTCGTGGAAAGTTCTAACGCAACCGTTGCGCCGGTTGATCACGCCGATAGGGTTCGGGGATAAGTTTCTCAAACTCAAATGTTTTTCGGGTTTTCGGTCAAGCCTTTTTTAAAAAGGCTTATGATAACGTTGGATAGAGTTTGGGGATAAGATCCTCAAACTCAAACTTTTCTCTTGTTTTCGGTACACTTCCACTGATTTACGGAGATTTTGATTTTTCTCAGAACAGTTTCAAATTTGGGAGTAACTTCAAATTTAAGAACAATTATCAAATTTGTAGACAGCTTTTCTATAATTCTTTATTAATATATCTTCATTTACCATCTTTTCCAATTTTTAAGAAAAGTTAATAAATCAGAAGATGTTAGTATCTATTGGAAATTTATGGGTATGTGTATGGGGGTAATTAATAGGGAACCATGTGGATCAGCTCCTGAATGTCTCGTTTCCCATCAAAAATTTGTAAACTTGAGAAATAGATATGCTGAGAACATGACCCTTTAATTTCTCTATATACTTTCATTCAAAAATAACATTTGGAGTGAACTAGAATGAAAGGAATTTTTAGCATTTTTAGAAAAGATGATAAAGCCTTCACAGGGCTCGAATCAGCAATTGTGCTGACCGCTTTCGTAGTTGTGGCAGCAGTGTTTTCTTATGTAGTGCTCGGGGCAGGGTTTACTACCTCCGATACCGCCAAGAAGACTATCGATGAGGGTGTGAAACAGACTACTTCTTCAGTTGAACTTGCAGGTGATGTAGTTGCGACTTGTACAGACCCTACTGCATCTGCTACTGTAAATACAATTATTGTCACTCTTCAGCTCACAGCGGGGCAATCTCCTGTGGATATAGGGGTAGATAGTGGCGCCGGAATGCTGGTGGTAAGTTATGCAGACAGTGCTATCTATAGCCCAGAAGTAACATGGAGTTCGTCATTTATAGGGGATAACGACGAAGATACGATTCTAGAACAGCATGAGAAAGTGCAATTATCTATCACTGTACCCAATACTGATCCAAACATCGCATTGCTTGCGACTTCTGGTTCAGCGGAGAACACTGAATTCAGACTTGAGATAAAACCAAAGGTTGGCGCAATTGTTCCAGTAACAAGAGTAACTCCGGCACAGATCGATAAAGTTATGGTTCTGAAGTAACCCCTAAGGGATTTTAGGGGGCACTTTCCCCCTTCTTTTATCCAAAAATTGAAGAATTAATTCTTTCTTTTGGTGGTTAATATGGAACTGGAGAAAAGAGTAGCAGATATGGAAACTGAACTTAAAACCGTAAAAGGGGAGATAAAGGAATTACTCGTGGATATAAGGGACCTTGTAAACAGAAATGAAAATCCCTTTTTCAATGGCCAGAAAAATGGAGTCCCAAGGCTTGAAACAAAAGGAAAAGGGACAGAAGTGGAGAATCAACTGCCTTCTGATGAAGAAAAAAATGATAAAAATAAGGAAAGTGCCCAGGAACCGGTCAGAACCCTTTCTCCAGATGAGGTTCCCGAAGGAAATATTCCACAACAGAAAACTCCTACAAAGGAAATGCAGGCTATTGAACCTGAAATTTCAGCTCGAAAAATCGATACGTTTACCCTTGTCGAACTCATGCGCTGGGTGGATTATGCTATCCGGACAGTTGGGCACAGCAACCTGGAAGTCCTGCTTGACCTGTATTCACTTACAGGACCGCTTTCTGAAGAGACCAGATATGTTATCAAAAATATTGCAAACCTTTCCATTGAAGAGCCTGCATGTGAAGATAAGGTTAGCATGAAAGATAATATTACAGTGCTTTCGCAATTGAGTGCAATTCTCGACCCAAGAGAATTCAAAAATGGAATCAAGCCTCTTTACGAAGATTCCGGCTGGAGAGAAGACAAAAAAGGAAGACAGGATTTTTCTATAATTAAATGTACGAACTAAAAAACCGACTAGATGTACGACCGTTAAATTGACTGAAAAGCAGATCAAATGTTCAAATTGATACCAGTTAATCATTATTAGTGTCAGTAAACTTAGGTAAATACTGTATAATTTTATTAGTGTCAGTAAACTCAGGTAAACACTGTATAATTTTATTAGTGTCAGTAAACTCAGGTAAATACTGTATAATTTAATTAGTGTCAGTAAACTAAGGCAAATACTGTATAATTTAACCGTTATTGTCAGACAGAATCAATGCTACTGGCATAATCGATATTCCTGACATAAACAGGTTGAGATATCACTATTATCTAACTGCTATATGCTCATTCAAATTGGTTTATGTTTTTTCAAACTTACCGGAGTTTATTCAAACTGATAAGGGGAACCAGAAAGTAAGGCGGGGTCGAAGAATGAGTGGGGAAGCGATAAGCTCTGCGATTCTAACAATAGCATCCATTATCTGTGCATTTTCATTTGTTTCAGTTGTATACCCGTCTGTAATTTCCGCAGGAGACCCTATAATCAGCCGTACAAATGCAATGGGAGACCAGATCCAGACCGATTTTGAAATATTACATGAGACAACTGCCGATGAAGGCTCAGAGGTCCACATATGGGTTAAAAACGTGGGACCTAAGGGGATATCTTCCGGTTTAATCCCGAGATCGGACCTTTTTTTTGGGGAGGTCGGGAAATTTGAAAGAATACCATATGATGAGAATGGAAGTCTGGCTCCCTGTTGGAACTACTCAATAGAGCAAAACAATGACAATAACTGGGACAAAGGGGAAACACTGCAGATCAGATTAAAGCCGGTTGATGTGCCTGTCAGCCGAGTGAAGTATTTCATTAAATTTAGTGCATACAATGGGGTTTCTGAAGAGGCCTATTTTACGGTGTCATGATGGGGTTCGGAACGGTTATTGCATCAATGCTTTCGGTTGCAATTCTCCTCCTGGCATCTTATGTCTGCTCAAGCGGGGGGTTTTACATGGCAGACGTTCTTGCAAATTCAGTAATGGAAATGCAGGAAAATGAGAATGAGATAATGAAAACCGAAATTGAAATTACAAATATCTCTGCAAATGAGGCCGGTATTTTCGTGTCCCTTAATAATACGGGCTCCACAAAGGTAGGAGACTATGATTATATGGACGTGATCGTGAAGTACTCCAACACATCCGGCATTGCAAAAACCATATGGGTTCCCCACCAGGGAGATTCAGACGCATTAGAAAACAAATGGACTGTGGGAAATATAAGTCCAGATCTGGTAAATCCCGGAATTCTCGATCCGGGTGAGGAGATGGAACTGCAGATTTTGCTCGAAGATTCCCTGGAAAACAAGAGTGTAAACTGGCTGCTGGTGGCTGCCCCAAATGGAGTAAAGGCTTCAGGATATTTTAACGCATGAATTAGAGTACTGATTTGATAGGCCAGAATTAGATAACTGGTTTGATAGGCCAGAATTAGATAACTGGTTTGATAGTCTAAAATTAGAGTACTGATTTGATAGGCCAGAATTATTCAGGCTAAGTCAATGATTTGAATTAGATAACTAAGGAGATAAAAAATTAGTTCATCTTTGAAAAAAGGGAGAGAGGAAAAATATGGGAGTAAGTTCGGAAGAGGCTTTATTTCTTGAAAATGAAGCATTTTGTGAAGAGGTATCAGATAAATCGGAAACTGAGAAGAAACCCTTAGAATTCATATCTTCAGGAAATCTGGAAATTGATAAGAAACTGGAAGGAGGCATACCCGCAGGTTCTTTATGCCTTCTCGAAGGAGCAAAAGGTAGTGGAAAATCAATTTTCATGCAGCAGATTATGTTGGGAGCTCTCAACCAGGATAAAAAAGTTTTATCTTTGACGACAGAAAAAACCTCCCGAAACCTGTTGAATAATATGGAAAGCCTGAATCAGGACATATCAGATTATTTCATAATAGGCAGGTCAAAGATTTTTGAAATAAATGCAAGCTATGTTGAAGAAAATCCCGAGCTAAGTAATAATCTGCTAGAGAGGATGCTCAAATGCGTAAACGACTGTGACGAAGAACTTATCCTGATCGATTCTTTAACGATTTTAGCGGTTAGCGCCTCTGAAAATACCTTATTGAATTTTTTTAGGGAATGTGTAAAACTTTGTGATAAAGGAAAGACTATTTTAATAAGTGTTCATGGGTATGCATTCTCTCAGGAAGTGCTTTACAGGCTAAGATCCGTTTGCGATTCATGCCTGGAACTGAGAATTGAACAGGTCGGAGATAAACTGATAAAGACTATGGAAATTCAGAAGTTGAGGGGTGCCAGAAAAACTACTGGAAATATGTTAAGTTTTGATGTGAACAGTGAGTGTGGGCTTAAGATAATTCCAGTTTCGAAAGTCAAAGCCTGAAAGAGGAAAAACATCCGGAAAAAGTGCTCTTAAGAAAGAAGGCTCGAATGAGGATTTTAAATGGACGCTCTACCTTTTAACCCGTTGCCTGCACCGGTAAATGGAAAGCGCTCCAGAGAGGATGTACGTTTGAGACTTACTTCAGAATTGCGGGAATTTGTGGGCAGGGAAGAAAATAGTCACATTCTTGATTATATATGCCGACTTCCTCTGGAACAAGTCGCAATCCCGGAGTTCCATTTAAAGATCTCAAGAGCTATGAAAGGTATCAAACACCCAAACCTAATTTATCCTATTGGAAAAGGACTTGCTGTTCACATTTATCCTGATAAAGAAGACATAAGAAATTACTATATCCCGATAGAACCCTGTCTTTTTCAGGATATGAACAGCACACTTGAGGCTGTAGAAAAGCTGCTTATCGACGTTATACATGACGAGGATGTTGATACTAAGGACCTGGAAGAAAAGAAAAAACTTCTGGAAAGAGCCCTTGAAAAAGTTTGCATTATAGAAGAACACGTAAACGAAAGTGCAGAAAAAAAAAGTAAAGATTTTGAGGGGAATAAAACAGCCACGAGAGAGAAAAATGGCAAATTGAAAATCGGATTGATTGGAAATTTAAAAGAAGCCGGTAAAGCCTTCAAAATGAAAAAATTGGAAAATATCCGGGTAACTCCTGAAGAATTTCAAGCTATCAAATATCTTATGATAAGGGACAAGATCGGAATGGGAATGCTCGAACCTCTGTTGCTGGACTCGAATATAGAAGATATCAGTTGCAGCGGGCTTGGGAGGGTTTTCGTCGAGCATAAGATATTTTCGTCCCTTAAAACAGCAATTACGTTTCAGGAGACTGAGGAACTTAACTCTTTTATAATACAGATGTCTGAGAAGGTCGGAAAGCCAATCACATATCGAGATCCTATAGTTGATACCGCTCTTCCGGACGGGTCAAGGATTAACATTGTGTTCGGAGAAGATGTGTCCAGAAGGGGGAGCAATTTTACCATAAGGAAATTTATGGGAACTCCGATTTCTATTCTTGAACTTATTGACTTTGGGACAATTGACTACATTATGGCTGCATATATGTGGATGATGCTGAGGGCAGGGATGAACTGCTTTATTTCGGGGGAAACGGCTTCCGGAAAGACCACTATGATGAATGCAATAACTACTTTTCTTCCCCCTGAGTCAAAAATAGTTTCTATTGAAGACACGCCGGAACTGCAGGTTCCCCACAAGAACTGGACCAGAGAGGTTACAAGGACTACAAGAGAGGATAGCGGGTCTGATGTCTCGATGTTTGACCTGTTAAAAGCTGCCCTTCGCCAGCGCCCGAATGAGATTATAATCGGAGAAATCCGTGGAGTAGAAGGCAGCATTGCTTTTCAGGCTATGCAAACAGGGCACCCTGTCATGTCTACTTTCCATGCCGCATCCGTCGAAAAACTCATTCAAAGGCTAACAGGAGACCCGATCAATGTTCCCAAGAACTATGTAGATAACCTGAATGTGGTTATCATCCAGAGCGCGGTAAATATCCCTGGAAAAGGGATGGGAAGAAGAGTCCTGAGCATAAACGAAATTGTAGGCTATGATTCCTTTAATCAGGCTTTCAATTTCATGGACATATTTAAGTGGGACCCTGCAACAGATACTTTCAAATTCACGGGAAAAAATAATTCATATTTGCTGGAACAAAAGATTGCTCCGCGTATGGGAATTCCGGAAAACCAGGTCCGAAAAATATATTCCGAACTTGAAAGGAAAGGAAAAATTCTCAAGAAGATCCATCAGGCGAAAATTACCAACTTCTACGATCTCTTCAATACTTTGATCCAGATTGAGGAGGCTGGTTTAATATCATGAGAAATGTCATGAGACCTGAGGAGAAACTTGCGTACCTGAAAGCAGAAGCTAACCAGCATGGGTTTGAGGGCTACTTTAATCTTGCACGGCAACTGAAGGACACAAAGGTTGTTGAAAGAGTCAATGATGATATGCTCTTCCTTCTTACTTATATGGCAGCGATTTCAACGGCCGATATTGAAAGAGACAGGATTTTCGATTATGCAGGCTCTCAGAAAGAGTATGAAGCTTCAAAATATTTCAGGCAGATTCATAACCTTGCCTCAAAATGGGGCTATGCATATGCAAAGGCCTGCAAATATATATCTCAGCGATTGCAGGACGAGTACCTTTCAAAACTTTTTGGACGAATGTCAAATATTCTTTCGTCTGGAGAACCGGAAAAAAACTTTCTGAAGCAAGAAAAACTAACAAGGGAAGAAATATTTTCCAATGAATATGAAAGAAGCATCGAATCACTGAAAAAATGGACCGATGGATATACTGCCCTGATGGTGTCCGTAACCCTTGTTGTTACTATAATTCTTGTTTCAGTCATGATCTATAATATAACAAATATCGGAACGATTGCTTTTCTTGTTGTATTACTAACTGTTTTTATCTGTGGGATTGCGCTTTTTATCATATATAAAGCCGCTCCTGCTGAAAAGAAGCTTCATACCCTGAGCAGGCGGTCAAAGGAACAGGAAATTATCAGGTTTTTGAGTCGGATTTTGCTTCCGCTGGGAGCAATTTCGGTCATTGTTCTCATTCTAATCGGTACAGAGCTCCAGTATATTTTGCTTGCAATAACTTTCTTTACGCTTCCGATAGGCTTCTTTGCGATGATAGATGACCGAAATGTCAATGAAAGAGATAGTAGCTTTCCCGCATTTGTGAAGACTCTGGGCACACTTGCAGGAACAACAGGAATCACTATTCGAAGTGCAATGGAGGACCTTGATAAAGAAACTATAGGCGGCCTCAGGCCTGGGGTTGAGGAATTACATGCAGGGCTTTCCCTGGGACTTAAGTCGAAGCTCTGCTGGGATAAATTCATAGGAGAAACAGGTTCCGAACTGATCAACCGATGCTCAAGGATCTTCACGGACGCAGTTGAGCTTGGAGGAGACCCTGCCGAAATAGGAGAAATAGTCTCATCCTCAAGTCTTTCTATTGTACTTCTCAGGATGAAAAGACAACTTGTCAGTTCCGGTTTTCGCGGCCTTGCCATAACTCTCCATGTTGTTATGATCGGGCTTCTAATTTTTATAATAGAGATAATTTCCAAATTTAGCGGGCTCGTTTCTGGAATGAATGAGTCTTATTCTTCGATTCAGGGAGGCGCTTCCGGAATGGGGATGAGCATGTTTAATGTTACTGAAAGCATACCGTTGCTTTATACATTTACCCTTTCCGTGGTGCTTATTTTAACAATTTCAAATACTCTTGTAGTAAAAATTGTAGAGGGTGGAGGAAACTGTAAGCTCTTTTTCTATGGAGGCTTGATGTCAGGAATTTCCGGGCTATGCATGATCATTGTCCCGCCGGTTGTATCAGGGGTATTTACATTTCAGATGTGACAAATTGAAAAACGCAAATTTGAACTAAATGTAAATTTGAACTAAATATAAATTTGAACTAAATGTAAATTTGAACTAAATGCAAATTTGAACTAATATAAATTTGAACTAAAAGAGCTATAAAGAAAAATTCAGGGTTGGTGGGAGGTAACAGAATGGATGCATTAAATAACTTGAGAATTAAAGGGCTAAAAAATCTAAAAATCAATGGATTCAAATTTCTAAAAGTTAATGAATTGAAGCATTTGATATCTAAGCCTGCGAGCCAAGATGATATGGAACTGGGGGATTTGATAAAAAGTAAAAAGGAGGTTGAAATCAAAATCCGAAAACTGTTTAGGGAAAAGAAAGAATTGGAATCCCAGATTGAAAAGAAAGAACTTGAATCCTGGGTTGAAAAGAAAGACTTGGAATCCCGAATTGAAAAGAAAGAGCTTGAATCCCGGATTGAAAAGAAAGAATTTGAGTCCCGGACTTATCAGCGTCAAGAAACCGAAGACGAAAAAAGAGAAGAAATATCTGAGTTTATCTGGAGAGAGGAAATCTTTCCTCCGCTTCGCAGAAATATGCATCAAGAAGTATCCAGATCTCTTGAAGTTGAAACTGATTCTTTGCAAAAAGAATATGCCGGAATTTCAGAGAGGATAAATAGCCAAACAGATAAAAAAGTTGAAGGCTCCGATAAATCTCTTGAATCAAAAGAAACCGTTGAAATCGAAGAGGCCAATATAACAGAGATAGGGGTTAAAGAAGAAGCAAATTCTGCCAGTGAAAAAAATGATGTGAAAAGTGATGAAAGAGCTGATTTCGATGATATGAGAAAAAAAGCTGAAGAAATTGCTTTTCTGGAAAATACAGACAAACCAGAAACTGTCGAGGCTGCTTTAGAAGATTATGAAAACGGAGAAAATAAAAGACTTGCTTTAGAAGATAACGAAAAAGAAGATAAAACTCCTGAAAAGAGAAAAACTGAAAGTGAAAACCCTGCTCCTGGCATTTTTGGAAATAACCTGATTCAAGAGTTGCTGGAAAGCGAAGACCTGTGCCCTGAGGAAGAGCAAAATTTCATGAAGTATATTGGGGAATCAAGTGTTTCCGAAATTATCGCAGATTTAAAAGAAGTAAAGAGCATCCTTACCGAAGCAGGGCCCTGAAAGTTTGATTAAATATAAAATAAGCATGTAACTCTTCAAATAAAAGGAATAAACAAATAAAGGCACCTGAAAGCACCTTTATCCCAGGAAACTCAAAAATAGTGACAGAAATCCCGCCACGCGAAAATCCTGCCACAGAGCTCTTAAAGAATAGTTCTTAAGATACAGCTTTAGAAGGAAACAGTTCTTAAGATACAGCTTTAGAAAGAAATAGTTCTTAAGATACAGCTTTAGAAGGAAGTTCTTAAGAGTTTGCTCTTGCTTTTTTCACTTATGGAAAAGTCCTTCTTTTGCTTTATTAAGATGTTTATTTGCTTCCTCCATTTTACTGGCAGCTTCAAGGATATCCTCGGAAGCTTCAAGAAAACCATCTTTTTTGGCTCTCTGAGCCCATTCTTTGAAACTTTCAATGTGGCTTTCGTTGTGCTCGATCCAGTGCTCAATCAAATGTGAAAGGTTATCGTGACTAAGTTCTTCAGTAATAGTTTTCCCTCCTGTCCAAAATATATACGATTCATGGTATAAATGCCCGCTGGATATAATTAGAATTTTTGAACAGATACCTCGGAAAGACAGAAAATAGATCTAAAGAGACAATAGGTAGAAGATCCGGAATAGGTAAAAGATCCGGAATAGGTAAAAGATCCGGAATAGGTAAAAGATCCGGAATAGGTAGAAAATCCGGAATAGGTAGAAGATCCGAAATAGGCAGAAGATCCGAAATAGGTAGAAAATCCGAAATAGATAGAAGATCCGGGATAGATAAGATCCGGAATAGAAAATAATCTGATAAGCAGGATAGTTTAAAATCCTGAGAACTATGTATCAGGTTTTAAACGATTCTGCCCGCTACTCACATCGAATTCTTTGGCATTCAGTTCTCAGATTCAAACTGTCCTTGGATCAGTAATTTCTCCTGCCAGTGCCGAGGCTGCTGCGGTTGCAGGGGATGCAAGGTAGATTAAACCACCTTTTCCCATCCTGCCCTTAAAGTTTCGGTTTGCGGTTGAAAGGCAGACTTCTCCTTCTCCGAGCACTCCCTGGTGGGCGCCAAGACAAGGCCCACAGCCAGGGGTTGCAAGCGTGATGCCTGCTTTGAGCAGAGTTTCCATTGTTCCGTTCTCAATTGCTGCAAGGAGAGTCGTGCGAGATGCAGGAATTACAATAGTCCTGACTGCAACCTTTTTTCCTTTAAGAATTGCTGCTGCGACCTCAAGGTCTTCAAGTCTGCCATTTGTGCACGTCCCTATGAAAACCTGGTCTACGTGGGTACCTGTAACTTCTCCTACAGGTTTTACATTGTCAACCTGATGCGGGCAGGCTACCTGAGGTTCAATATCCCCGGCAGAGAAAACAGATTCTTTTACATAGACCGCGTCCTTGTCGGCATAAACCGGCTCATAGGGAGCAACTGCCCTATTTTTCAGGAAATCGAAGGTTTTCTCGTCAGGTGGAACAATCCCTGTTTTTGCGCCCATTTCGATTGCCATATTGCAGAGGGTCATTCTGCCGGAAACCGATAATTCGGAGATAGCCTGTCCGTAAAACTCTACAGCCTTATAGGTGGCACCATCGATACCAGTCTTCCCTATAAGGTAAAGGGTCAGGTCTTTTGCATAAACCCCTTTTCCAAGCCTTCCTTCAACCGTGAACCTGAAACTCTCAGGCACCTTAAACCAGAGCTTACCTGTAGCAAAAATTTCAGCCATATCGGTAGCTCCCACGCCTGTGGCAAAAGCCCCGAAAGCCCCATAGGTGCAGGAATGCGAATCAGCTCCCACAACCAGTTTTCCAGGCAGTGCGAATCCATTTTCGGGGAGTACCTGATGACAGATTCCTTCTCCAAGCTCATAAAAATTCGGAATCCCCTGTTCCTTTACCCATTCCCTTATTTCTTTTTGCAAAGTAGCTGATGTCTCATTATTTGCAGGCGCGATGTGGTCGAAAGGAATTACAATCCTTGAGGGGTCCCAGACCTTCTTCATTTCCATTTCCTTAAAAGCATTAACTGCAAGTACTGAGGTACCGTCATGCGCCATTGCGTAATCAATATCTGCGAGGACAAAATCGTTTGCTTTTGCCTCTGCTCCCGCTGCCCGGGAAAAAATTTTTTCACTAATTGTTCCCAAAAGTAAGTCTCCTGTTTGATAATCAAATGATAATGAAGTATGAAAAATTCAGATTCCTGAACCACTATAAAGAAATAACTGTAAATATCTGACATTAAGAATAGAATCCGAATATTACAAATATAAATTAAATCTTTTCAGCCTCTTGAAGCTGGTTTAGATAGGTTTTCTACAAACCAAAATAAATTACTCTTTACTCATTTAAGTGTGGCGCTGATGCTGATGATTATTTTTTTCTACTACAGTGAACCTGATAATGAACTCTGTCCCATTTCCTTTTTTCAGTTCAAGTTTTCCATCTAGCTGGTCGACAAGGAAAATTACAAGCTGAAGCCCCAGGCTATCAAGTTCTTTGATATCAAGGTCTTCAGAAATGCCCACACCGTTATCGGAAATTGTTAATATAAAACTTGTAGTCTTATATTCTTCGCTTTTGCTTTCTTCTATGTTGCTTCTATTTTCTCTGTTATTATCTTTACGAAACTTGATTTGGATTTCTCCTTTGTCTCTGTTGAGAAATGCGTATTTAAGAGAATTGGAAACAAGCTCATTGACAATTATTCCTAACGGAACTGCTGTGTCCATGTCAAGTAATATATTTTCTTCCAGGTCCATACTTAAACTGACATCAAAATTACCAAGTCTGTAAGTCGAGAAAAGAGCGTCAGCGAGTTCCTTAATGTACAGCGAAAAGTTAAGTTTATCGAGCTCTTCACCTCTATACAGTTCTTCATGGATAAGGGCCATTGATATCACTCGGTCCTGGCTCTCCCTGAAGGCTTCCAGGACTTCCGATTCATTGATGTTCTTTCGATTTCTGAACTTTTCAGCTTGAAGGTCCAGTAATGATGAGATTACCTGAAGGTTATTCTTGATTCTATGATGGATTTCCTTCTTACGGGCAATCTCAAAGTTTTTGAGAGCTTCTTCAATTTCCTTTCGCTTGGTGATGTCAGTATGAAGGTTCAGAGTTCCTAAAAACTTGCCATCTTTATCAAAAATAGATTTGGAATTTGTATGAGTCCATATAGCTGAGCCATCTTTACGCATAAATTGAATTTCAAGGCTCTCATTAACGTTTTCCTTCCCATCCTTTAAAATATTTTTGATAATAGCCTCACTTTCATCAATGAGAACGTTCCACATCGATCTGCCAATGAGTTCTTCTGAACTGTAACCAAACATATCTTCAATCTGCTTATTAACAAAAGTAATTCTATTTTCAGCATCAATTATGCTTATGCCTTCGTTTGCTGTCTCTACAATGTTGCGGTATCTGTTCTCACTTTCTTGAAGTTTTTCTTCTGCCTTTTTTTGCTCGGTGACATCAATGTCCATCTCAAGGATCATTGGAGAACCGTCAACGTCAGTGAACGGTAAATTATAGGCATCATAAAAGCTTCCATCCGGCCCGCTTACTTCCCAATGATGAGGTTGACCGGTTTCAAGTACTTTATGTGATTCGCAGAATTCACACGGCTGGGTGAATCCAAAATAATATTCATAGCAATGCCGGCCACCTGGGTCCCCGAACCTTTTACGGAACCTGCGGTTGGCAAAGGCGATATGATAGTCAGACGTTAACAGGATTATCATTGCCGGCAGCGTATCCAGCACGTTATAAAGACGTTGGCGTTCGTTTATTGTTTCCTGGTTCCACTTCTCCAGTTTCTCATTTGTTCTTTTAAGCTCTTCTTCAGCTTTCTTGCGCTGGGTAATATCAGAATGCATATTCATATTACCGATATGTTTTCCCTCTGCGTCAAGAAGAGGCGTAGAGCTCACAAACGACCAGACAATACCGCCATCCTTGCGGCAGAACTTCATTTCGTAACCTTTTTCTTTGCTGCCTGTCTGTAGGGACTTTATCTTGATAAGCAAATTTTCCATGTCATCTTTATAGATAAAGTCAAAGGCTGATTTCCCTATCATTTCTTCCGTTGTGTACCCGAGCATTTCTGCCATTTTTTGATTCACAAAAGTAGTAACTGCTTCAGTGTCGGTAATCCAGACACCCTCGTTTGCTGTCTCTACGATGCTGCGGTACTTTTCCTCAGATTCCCACAGTTTTTCTTCAAGGCCCCCACGGTTACTTATATCAAATCCATAAATGTTGACGCACCCTTCTTCCGGAAAGGGGTGAAAATTGATCAGGTATACTCTTTTTCCCACTCTAACTTCCTTTGTTTCCGGAATATTCCTGAAAACTGTTTTTAGCACTAAATCTTCGATAGAAGACGGCAGTTTTTCTCCTATTTTCGTGCCCCACTCCTGCAATAAGGGTTCACTAGCTTCATTTGAGTAAAGAACAGTACCATCCTTATCGACACTAAGCACAGGATTCGGATTATTTGCTAGAAGTTTTTCAGTTTTTGGTGTCATATGCCCCTTCAGGCTCCTCTCTAGGAAGGCAATATGCCTACTGTCGATGATTCATTAACGTTAAAGTGTTTCTACTGCAACTATATAAATATATAATATTATTTGAATATAATAGATTTAACTCGACTTTGATGACAGATTGTATCAAAACCATTTTGAGTTCTACAATTTGGTAATTTCCTGTCTCGATATTTCTCTCATTTCTACAAGAATCGTATCTCTTCAAATTCAATAGCGAATTTTCAACCTTAACTCCCAATTTTGTAAGGAATATATTAAATTGGAGAGTTTTATCGAATTCTCTTACTTTCCTACTTTCCCAGGAACTTTAGTAATTATATTATATTCACCATAATTTATGTTTTTGTATCCTCTTCAAATTCAATGGAGAATTTTCCAACTCAAAAAATATATAACCATTTTATCATACAGTTATAAAGTTGGATGCCTCGTTTGAGGTTGTTTTTCAGACTTGGTTATGTTTTTAAATTTTTAAATTTCCAGCAAATACATGAAATTTACTTTTATCTATACAATTTTAAGAGGATACCATATTTCCCCTCTTTCCTCTTTTTGTGGATTTCGTTCTTTTTTGTGGATTTCGTTCTTTTTTGTGGATTTTTCTCTTTTTTGTGGATTTTTCTCTTTTTTGTGGATTTTTCTCTTTTTTGTGGATTTTTCACTTAATCGAGCTTTTTACGGGCAAAGCTTTAAATCAAATGGTTCAGTTTATCGCATGTTTCATTTTCGGGATTAGGTCCCGTTGGAATGTGGTCCTGCAGGCAGGGCTGAACCGTGAAACAAAAGTGAAACCTGGTGTTTAAATTGGTAAAATCATTTTATACATATGTACGTGATGCATGGAAAAACCCTGATGAAACTTACGTGAATGACCTCCGCTGGGAGCGCATGCAGGTATGGAGAAAGCAGGGATCTGTGACCAGAATAGAAAGACCAACTCGAATCGACAGGGCACGCTCCCTTGGATACAAAGCCAAGCAGGGCATTGTCGTCGCCAGAGTAAAAGTACGCCGCGGAGGGCTTGGTAAAACCAGGTTCAACCGAGGTAGAAGAACCCAGAGAATGGGAGTAAACAAGATCACAGGCGGCATGAGCATTCAGAGGATTGCCGAAGCCCGTGCAGACCGCAAATACCCGAACCTTGAAGTCCTGAACTCCTACTGGGTAGGGGAGGACGGAAAGAACAAGTGGTTTGAAGTTATTCTTGTAGACCCCTTCCACCCAGTAATAAAGAGTGATAAGAGCCTTAACTGGGTATGCGATCCTTCCGTCAGAGACAGGGCCGCAAGGGGTAAGACCAGTGCCGGCCGGAAGGGCAGAGGCATGTATACACGCGGAAAAGGTACTGAAAAGACCAGACCGAGTATCCGTGCAAACAAGAGTCGAGGCAAGTGATTCATCACATAATACTGCGTGTGATCGCCCACGCAACCGAAGACGTATCCAGAGTCCGTGCGGCTCTGGACTTTTTTTTATCCGGTGCCGGCGTCCGGGAAGGAAGCAAACTGATTGAAGAGCTCCAGGCCGAAGGGCATCATGGAAATCCCATTACTATCCTGAGCGTGCAGCTCAAAAGAAAGGCAGACTGTCTGAGTTTTGCCCGCTTCGTACGAGAGAACTTTTCCGAAGAAGACGTAGCAAAGCTGAGGGAAGAAATGCCAGAGAGGCTGGACGACGATCAGGTCTTCCATCTCCGCTTTGACAAGCAGGCTGCATACTTACAGCAGGTGAGGCTGACTGATTCCTCGGATGCGATCACTGCAAAAGTCAAGATCGAGACTTATCCGAAAAACCGGGAAAAAGCCGGAGCTATTGTGGAGGAGTTGTTTGGGTAAACCTAAATTCTATGACTTTTGCGTTCATGCAGTGCCTGATGGAGAAAATACGGTTGAGCAACTTTCTGCTTTTGCCCGGCATTTAGGGTACAGTGGAATTGCACTTGCAAACCATTCTGATAAACTTCCTCAATCACAACCTGTATTGCCCTTTACTAACGGATTTGAGGTTTTCAGGGGAATCGAGCTTGTGGAGGAAAATCCCTCGAAACTTCACGGGCTTATTGGAAAATTCAGGAAGTCCGTGGATGTCCTGATAGTGCACGGAGGTTCAGAAAACGTCAACAGGGCTGCTCTGGAAAACCCGAGAGTAGATATCCTGAACCACCCGGCTTTTGCTAAAAGCAGTGGGTTAAACCAGGTGCTTGCAAAGGCCGCAGCTGAAAACGATGTCGCAATCGGCCTGACAATAAGGCCCCTCCTTCATTCAAGAGGGCCAAGGCGCGTTCGTCTGTTATCGGATTTAAGAGCAAACCTTGACCTTGCCAGAAAGTACGATGTTTCCCTTGTTCTTTCAAGTGGTGCTATGTCCTGTTTTGACCTTCGCTCTCCCATGGAGACCCTTGCTCTGGCTGAAGTCTGCGGGCTTGAAGAAGACGAAGCCCTTGAAGCCATTACTGTTGTACCTGAAAGAATAATCTCAAGGAACCGCCCTGGCCCCGGCTATATTAGAGAAGGTATTGAGGTGCTTGAGGAGGGAGATTACTGTTGAAACGCCTTCTTCCTTCGCTTCGTGCGAAAAAACGCTATCTGGCCTTTGAGCTGATTTCCGAAGTGCCAGTCAGCAGAAGTGACCTTGTCAAAGAAGTCATGTCCTCGGCGTCGTCCTTGCTTGGAGACGTTATTGCAAGTGAATGTGATATCAAAGTGCTCGGTTTTGAAGAATATAAAGGTATTATTCAGTGCTCTCATACGAAAGTAAAAGAAACGAGAGCATCCCTGGCAACTCTCACACGGGTCAATGGAAAAAGGGCAACTGTGCATATACTTGGAACTTCAGGCACGATTAAAAGGGCAACCGAGAAATTTCTTCAGAATACGGCCTTTGATCCAGAAATCAGGAAAATCCAAAACATCTGAAGAATAATGACCTGGGCAAGATTCTGGAAAGCTAAACTGCAGGGCTCAGAAAAACTGAACTTAGAATTTGAGAATATTAACGCCCGGTGATTTAAGAGCTTCAAATTTTCAGGATTTGGAAAAGTAAATCAAGCAGCTTTTCCGATTAATGGCTTTGTGCCAGGGTTGAAAATCTTCGGCTTTGAGGCTTTAAGGAAACTATTATAATAAACTATCAGGACGCTGTCTGATATACTATGATGAATGAGTATATTAATGAGTATATTAGCGTAACAAATATAACGTTCATTGATATGACAGAAAAATAACTGGTCCGAAGAAAATTCATACAATTACGAGTCTGATCGGAACGTAGATTGAAACCCTGTATAGCATGAAGCGGTGGAAGCAAAAACCCTTTTATAGAGGGCTCAAAATACGACTCTAAGCAACAGAAAATTTCGGGTCTCACAAGCATTATAACTGAGTAAATACACTTTATTAGCAGACTTAGTTAACATTGAAACTGGACCTTAAAAACCATTAAAAAGGCTCCTGAAGTGTGCGAACCCAGATTATGGAAAACGTACTTTGTATGGTAGAAGTTTTGCAGGGTAGAAGTGCCTTTGAATTCCCTGTAACTGGGGAATTTCCCGCAGTTTTCGTCCGAAAAAAGTATTTCAGGATTGGAAGTTCCGAATAAAAGGTAAAAAACTCTAATAAGGAAGAAATACGTTATAGGAAATCAAAAGTCAGTTTCCTTACCTGAATGCTGGGTCGGGGACTTTTAGCTCCTGAATTTTCGGATATCCTCGCAGCAGTTCACAATCACTGACCAAAGCCTTTTTGGGGAGGGCGGTGATTTAGCTACGAGCCTGCGGACAGAGATCCTTAAAGGAAAAAAGACCGGTTTCTTGCCGGGAAGATAATAACAATATACAATAAAAATTAAGGGAGATACGGAATATGCAGATGGCACCACAGATGGGCTATGACAGGGCAATTACGGTTTTCAGCCCTGATGGAAGACTTTTTCAGGTAGAATATGCCCGCGAAGCGGTCAAGAGGGGAACAACAGCCGTGGGGATCAAGGCAGCTGACGGGGTAGTGCTGCTCGTTGACAAGCGAATAACCAGCAGGCTTGTAGAAGCCGAATCAATCGAAAAGATTTTTCAGATTGACGACCACATAGGAGCTGCGACCTCAGGGCTTGTGGCAGACGCCCGCTCCCTTGTTGACAGAGCTCGTGTAGAAGCGCAGGTTAACAGGGTTTCTTATGATGAACCCATAGGTGTGGAGGTTATCTCCAAGAAAATCTGCGACCACAAGCAAACCTACACCCAATACGGCGGAGTTCGCCCATATGGGACTGCACTTCTGATTGCAGGTGTGGATGACAACCTGCCAAGGCTCTTTGAGACTGACCCGAGCGGTGCTCTTCTGGAATACAAGGCGACAGCTATAGGCGCAGGCAGAAACGCAGTCGTTGAGGTCTTTGAAGCAGAGTACAGGCAAGACATGAATATTGATGCGGCCATCCTTCTAGGTATGGATGCACTCTATAGAGCTGCCGAAGGCAAGTTCGATGCATCTACCCTTGAGGTAGGTATTGTGTCGCTTCAGGACAAGAAATTCAGGAAATTAGTTCCTGAAGAAGTTGAGAATTATGTTCAGCAGATCCTTGCAAAACACAAGGAAACTGAGAACAAAGAATAAAATCTATATATAGTTGAGATTGTGTACTCAGAGAATCTTCGGATTCTCAAAATTATATTTTGGAGAAGGTATTTGAAAATGGTGTCCCTGGACGAGGCAGTGACTGCGCGGCTTAAAAGAGGCAGCAAACACTTCGAAGTCCTGGTCGAGCCCGAAGGAGCTCTGGCCTATAAGCGAGGAGAAGACGTAAGCCTTGAAGACATTCTGGCGGTTGAAACTATCTTCGAAGACGCAAACCGAGGGGACCGAGCAGCAGAGTCCGATATTCTCAATGCTTTTGAGACAACGGATCCCTTCCAGATTGCTGCCGTGATCCTGAAAAGCGGGGAGCTTCAGCTCACTGCTGAACAGAGAAAACGCATGCTTGAGGAAAAAAAGAAAAAAGTTATTTATACCATTTCCAGGAATGCAATAAACCCCCAGACAAAAGCACCTCATCCTCCCGCACGGATCGAAAAAGCGATGGAGGAGGCAAAGGTGCATATAGACCCCTTAAAAAGCGTGGATCAGCTGGTCAACATCACAATGAAAGCCATTCGCCCGCTTATACCTATACGCTTTGAAGAGGTCAATGTTGCTGTGAAAATCCCTCCCGAATATGCTCCCAAAGCATACGGAGATATTTCTAAGATAGGAAACATTACGAAAGAAGAATGGCAGCGTGACGGCTCCTGGATTGCAGTGGTAAGAATTCCGGCAGGAGTCCAAACTGATTTTTACGCTCTTATAAATCATCTTACGAAGGGAGAGGCTCAAACTAAACTTTTATAAGAGGATGTTGGATGGATAAAAAAATAGTGATCCCTGGTGACCTGATATCCGAGAATTCGAAAAAAGCCGGATACGGGACTTATGTCAAGAACGACAAAATCTATTCTTTATTTTGTGGTATTGAAAATCTCAAAGAAGATAAAGTTGGAGTGATCCCTCTTGCGGGAGTTTATATCCCTTCCGCAAATGATGTGGTGATCGGGATCGTTATTGTGGTTACGCCATCCAACTGGATAATGGACATTGCTTCTCCTTATGACGGTCTGTTCCATGTGTCCGAGTATCCCAGAAGAATAGAATCCCGGGAGATGCATGAAGTTCTGGATGTAGGTGACTCTATAATCCTTAGAGTAAAAGATGTAGACAATTCCATGAAAGTTGAGCTTGCCCTTAGAGATTCAAGCTTCCATAAACTAAAATCAGGCCAGATCGTCGAAGTTGAGCCTGTGAAAGTCCCACGTGTGATAGGGCACGGTGGTTCCATGATCTCAATGCTGAAGAAAGAAACAAACTGCAGCATTTTCGTTGGCCAGAACGGCAGAATATGGATTGATGGAAAGGATGACGATGTAGAGCTTTTAAGTAAGGCTCTCCGGAAGATCGAAGCCGAAGCCCAGCGTTCCGGATTGACGGATAGGATCTATAACTTTTTGAAAAATGAGCGGAGCAAGCAGAAAGAATCAAAGCCCGCCAAGTTTTTTAAAAGCGCTAAGAAAGAGATAAAGTTGCCAAAAGAAGATCATTCCGAAGAGATTTACAGGAAGATCGATGTGCTGCTGGATCCAAATAACTGAGTTCTGGATAGCATGAGAGATTTTAGGGAAGCTTCTGTAAAGTAGTTGTTAGGAGTTTTTTGGAGATTAAAGTATGAGTGGTAAATCTGTAAAATTAATCAATGACGATGGGCTGCGCCTTGACGGGAGGCATGCGGATGAGATCAGGCCCATGAAAATTGAGATCGGCGTTCTTTCGCGAGCCGACGGTTCATGTTATCTTGAATGGGGAAGGAACAAAGTCCTCGTAGGCGTTTTTGGCCCAAGAGAAGTTCATCCCCGTCGTTCACAGCGCGCAGATACTGCAGTTATCCGTTATAAATATAATATGGCTTCTTTTTCCACTGAAGACCGCGCCAGACCCGGACCCAGCAGACGGAGCATTGAAATTTCAAAAGTTTCCAGGGAAGCTTTTGAACCGGTGATTATGGCAGAGCTTTTCCCGAAAACTGCAATCGATATTTTTGTGGAAGTACTTCAGGCTGATGCAGGGACAAGGACAGCAGCAATTAATGCCTCAAGCATAGCGCTTGCAGATGCAGGCATTCCTATGAAAGGCCTGATTACTTCCTGTGCTTTTGGAAAAGTCAACGGGCAGATAGTGCTTGACCTCAATAAAGAAGAGGACAATTATGGCGAGGCTGATTTTCCTGTTGCAATGACCCAGGATGGAGAAATTACCCTGCTTCAGATGGACGGTAATCTAACTCCTGATGAAATTCGAAAAGGCTTCGAGCTTGTTAAGAAAGGCTGCAAAGAAATCCTTGAAATTCAGCAGGCAGTGCTGAGGAAAAAGTTTGAGACTCCTGTTGAAGAACCTGAAGTCGAAACCGCTGAAGAGGCTAAAGAGGCTGAGCTCGAAGTTGTAGAAACTGAACCTTCTCTTGAATATGCTTCCGAAGCAGCAGTTGTAGAAGAGATTGTTGAGGAAGCTGAGGCACCTGAAGAGGGGCTCTCCGAAGAAACCGTTGAAGCCTGTGCTGTTAATGAAGAAGCTCCCGAGTGCGAGAAGCTTGAAGAGATCATTAAAGATGCCGAGGCTGAAGTAATAGAAGGAGAAGCTATAGAAGAAGTAATTGAAGCTGAAGAAGAGGAAGCTGAAGAAGAGGAAGTTGAAGAAGAGGAAGTTGAAGAAGAGGAAGTTGAAGAAGAGGAAGTTGAAGAAGAGGAAGTTGAAGAAGAGGAAGTTGAAGAAGAGGAAGTTGAAGAAGAGGAAGYTGAAGAAGAGGAARTTGAAGAAGAGGAAGTTGAAGAAGAGGAAGTTGAAGAAGAGGAAGTTGAAGAAGAGGAAGTTGAAGAAGAGGAAGCTGAGTTTGAAGAAACTGTTTCCGGAGAAAAAGTCGAAGCCGAGCCCGAGATAGAGGAATTTGCTGAAGAAGAAAACCAGCCTGAAGCCGAAACTCAGCTTGAAGAGGAGGCAGAGGTTGAAGAAGAAGTGCAGCTTGAAGAAGAAACCGGGATTGAAGAAGCTGCTTCAGAAGAAACTTTTGAATCCGAACCAGAGATTGAGTCCAAAGCTAAGTCCAGGAAAGGGGCTTCTGTCGAACAGCCCGTAGAAGAGCCTGAAGAAGAATGCAAAGGGCCCTGGAAGGTAGTAAAAGACCCATCTGAATCCGGAAGCAGAGGTGAAACCGATGAGTGAAATTATTGCTACGCTTAAGAAGGATTATATTTACAACCTTATGATTAAGGGAAAGCGCCAGGATGGGCGCGGATTTAAAGATTTTAGAGATATCAAGCTCGAAACGAATGTTATCTCGAAAGCCGAGGGCTCGGCAAAGGTAACCCTGGGAGATACCCAGATTCTTGTAGGAGTTAAGCTTCAGCCAGGAACTCCTTTTCAGGACTCTCACGATGAAGGCGTAATTATTACTAATCTGGAACTCAATCCTATTGCTTCCCCAGAGTTTGAGCCCGGCCCACCCAGAGAAGAAGCAATCGAAATGGCAAGGGTTGTAGACAGGGGAATCAGGGAATCAGGCGCAATTGATATAAAGAAGCTTTGCATAAGCGTTGGAGAATCCGTCTGGATCATCTATATAGATGTCCATGTACTCAATGATGACGGAAATGTCATTGATGCGGCCAGTCTCGCTGCTATTGCAGCCCTTATGACTACAATTGTCCCTAACGAGCAGCAGGGAATCGGTGCGGATGTACCCCTTGCAATGAAAGAGTTGCCTGTGGGCGTGACTCTTGCCAAGATAGGCTCAAAGCTTATGGTGGATCCGTCACTGGATGAAGAAGCTGTTTGTGAGACGAAATTAACTGTGGTCTCAAGTTCGGATGGGTCTATCGCAGGCATGCAAAAAATGGGCCCTGTTCCGTTCACAGAGGCTGAGGTGCTGGAAGCAATAGATATGGCATGCGAAAAGGCAGCCGAAATCAGGGAACTTTATCTGGAAGAACTGGTAAAGAAGGAATGACCAGGCAAGGATTAATTAAATATAAATATTAAATGCAGTATTACGGTCTAAGTATACGTGCAAGAGGTGATTATATAACCTGGCAATCTGGCCTCAGGGACTTGCCCCGCGGGCCAGCAGGTTCTTAATTCAATCACTTATAAACGTTTTCATTTTAGGGAGTTTTAACGATGGCAAAAAAGTTTACTAAGAAAGGAAGGATTTCCAGGTCAGCAGGCAGATTCGGTGCCAGATATGGAAGAAAGGACAGAAAACTTGTTGCAGACCTGGAAGAACGCATGCGAGCTCCGCATGTATGTGCAAAATGTGCCAGGCCTACCGTAAAGAGAATTGGGACCGGCATCTGGAAATGCAGCAAATGCGGACATACCTTCGCTGGCGGAACTTATATTCCCTATACCAGTGTTGGCCAGACTCTGCTGCGTACGATGAAGAATGTTGCTGAGGCAAAGTAATATTTTAGGGTTGTGGTTGTATGGGTTATAAATGCACTCGATGTAAACAGAAAGTGGAAATCGACTACGAGTACACAGGTATAAGGTGTCCGTACTGCGGACACAGAATCCTGGTAAAAGAGCGTCCTACAACCATTAAACGCATTAAAGCCGAGTAAGGATGCTGGTTTAACCCGGCTGACGAGTAGAACGGAAAGTATTAGATAAAAAATGGGCTTCTATGAATGTAGCCCTCCTATCTAATAATTCAATGCGTAGGGCAAAATTAGGCGCTCTATATTCAGACAGAATATATATCAGACTTTGTTTTGATTTTTTTTCTACCCAGGTAATAGCAATAAATAGTTGCTATGCTTAGTACTTTTTTTAGAAACTTGTAAATTTCATTGACTTTAATTCCTTTTCATAATATCCTCAGGTATAAGGATATTTGGCATGAAAGTTCTTTCAGGTACTTTCATTTCTTTGTGCTGTGATTAGAAGAATTTCATGTGCGTTTCCTGGAAAATAATTTTGATTTTTTTCACAGGTTGACATTAGAAACATTCACCCTAGTTCCAGAGTCGTGCTCCCGTAAACTTTTCCAAGGTTTATACCAGGTTCTCCCTGGCTGTACATCCGGATAGTTGTGAATACTACATCCATTCCGTATTTTCTGGTAATTTCCAGTGCTTTATTATTTGGTTCTGGAACATCTATAACATACACAGCTTCATATGGAATAGAGGCCTTGAGAGCCAGAAAGATTTTCTCTGCTGTTATCGGGTCATCGGCAAAAAGAGGGCCTATTTTGTATCCGGTCTGGCATTTTCTTATAACGCCGTATCCTTTCAGCTTTCCTGTTTCAACGGCTGCAAAGGCATAAGAATCAGGTTGTTTAATCCAGTTTTCCAGAAAAGTACCTCTTGGAGCCGGAAACATTTCCCTGTCATACTCAAGCAGGCTTTCAAATGGCACGTCTGAGACGTTTACAAGCCCATCCGGAACTTCGCCTCCACCTCTTCCTTCAAAGCGAAGGTTGCTATAAAAGGACTTGAAATTCATAAAATTCTGGTACTTCTTTTCGTTTTCCACTACCGCATCAAGCCCAATATTTCTGTTGCCCATCCGCTCCAGACATTTTTCAGTTAATTTAACACCTACTCCTTTATTCCTGAATTCGGGTTTAACCACATAGAGGCCAAGAAAACCATAGTAATCGTCATATGCAACAGCAGAGACACAACCTACAGGTTCTCCTTCAACTTCTGCAATAAAAAAACCATCAGGGTCTGTTTCATAAAAAATTTCCCCGTCATGGATACCAGGGATCCACCCTTCGCCGGCTTCCATCTGGATCACGAATTCGGCTTCATCCCGCCTCATTTTCCGGATTTTTAGCCCTTCTATCTCTATATGACTTTTTTCCATGTATTATTGTACTTTTGTATTGTATATATATCTCATTGTACTTTTATATTGTATATATGTTTTATTATATATTTGTATTATGTCTAAATTTTATTATATTTTTGTATTATATTTAGAGTTAATTATACTTTTATATTATATATATATACATATTTAATTATACTTTTATATTATAAATATAACTCATCATACTTTTGCATTCTCGTATTAGGTACAGGAGATAAACATGTTTCAGTCGCTTTTCTCGGAATCAGGCTTGTAGGCTTCGTATCCAGCCTCTTTGAGAAGTTCTGGAATAAGGCTAACGGAATTAAAATCATTTTTTCGGATATCAGTTGGAAGCTTGTTCCACGGAACAATAAATGGGCTGGTTTTATTGACAAAATCCTTTTTGCCTTCTTTATAGACCCATCCCTGCATGATCTTTTGCCAGACCCAGCGATCGTGTTCCCTTATCGCCAATTTTTTGATTTCTTCTGGCGTCAGAGTCATCTCTTTTTGTTCATTAGCCAATTCAAAGTATCGTATTTTATAGTCAATCCAGCTCAATTTCTCAGGAATCTTTCTTATATTATCAAAATTTGCTTCTCGGATATCTGGCGGTAATTTATCAAACTCAACCAGTGACGGATTCGTGTCAGGAGTTTCTCCTTTACTCTCTCTATATTCAACATATTTGGTATGATGAAATCGAGCAAGACGCTCGACAACTTTAGGATCGGTGATTTCTTCAACCTTTTTCAAACGATATATCTCATATCCAGCTTTTTTGAGTATCGGAGGAATTTTATAGACTAGCTGTCTATACTTATCTTTTTCATCTTCATCGAGTTGATTAAAATCGTTCAGCCACAGAATAGAATTATTCTGAGACATGTTTGTTTTACCGTTTGATAATTCTTCAAATCTTCGAATTCGACGTAACCGCTCATATTCAAGACGAGCAAATGTTTCAATCTCTTCTCCGGTTATATCTGGTATAGACAGACTCGTACCTCTTACTTTTCGGATACCGTTATTGATGGCCCAAAGTTTATTGGGAATATCTTCAGCAGCAGTTTTGAGTTCTTCAAAACTCCCGTGAATAAATGTTGCCATAGATGAAGCCACAGATTCGACAATTTCACTTTCCCTTTTGAGGTAGGAAGTCTCTTTGGGATTAGGAAGATCCTGAGATATAAGCATAGATTGATATCGTTCTTTTTCCGCCAAAAATAAGAATTCATCAGCGTCTACGTGCATGTCAAGCTGTTTCTTTACTGGAAGCGCAGAGAGGTCGAATCTGTTTTTACCCGCCAGACGACTCATTTCAATAAGAGCAGTCATGGAACGAGTACCATGCTTATACTTAGTCACGTTTAGCATTGCTCTCAGAACGCCTGCATCAATACTTATTTCCCTTTTTGAGTTAAAAAGACCGGAAGCTGTTTGATCTTTATCCAATAACACTCTCAACACTTTCGCTCTTCGAATAATGAAAGTATCATCGTCATCATACTTTGTGCGCTGACGATTAGGTCCCATGACATTTATAAAACCTCGGAGTCTACTAACAAAATCGGGTCCCTTCGCATCTTTAAACACTTTATCCACAGATTCGTTTTCAACGCTTTGCTCACGGTTTTTATCAGCCTTCACATCATCAGATGGTGGAAGATTGGTAGTCTGGACGTTGTCATGGGTATTTTGTACGAAGTTCTCAAAAGTATATCTTGTCCCACCAGCAAACACAAAAATCGCATTTCCAATGGGATGTACTGTATCTCCGTCTTTGAATTCACCGTCCTGCATAGGAGCCAGGAAGTATTTCAGCCAACCTAGAGGTTTTCGGTCCTTATCAGAATCAAATTCGTCGAAAAACACAAATGGTATCTTGTCTGAAAGAGCTATGTCTCGTACCTTGTGAAATGCACTGATTAAATCTTGATAATCATCAAACTGGGAGATATTAAATGATATAATTTTGAGTCTGTCTTCTTTCGGATCAATGCTTTTGAGTATTTGTTTGACACCTAAAGATTTACCAGAACCGGGAGGGCCAAAAACAGCAAAACAGAGAGGATTTTTGGGGTTTGGGTTTGAGAGGAATTCAGTTATTAGTTCCTTAATTGCGCTGTAACTCTCAATTTCGGCGCGGTCAATGGTTTCAATCTCACCAAATCTGCAAATAGGTACATTTTCCAATCCTTTAGCATTTCCCTTCAGGACGATTTCCCTAGCTACAAGCTGTCGTATATGGAGAGTCTCATTATCAAGAATTCGCCAGAACTTTGGATCTGCATTCTTAAGATCAGTAGGCAGTTCGATAGAACTACTGGCGTAATTATGTTTTGTACTCTCTTTCAAAATCTCATTTAACGATGGATATCTAAGATTATTTTCATAAATATTTAATTTTAAGAAGCTTTCTATAAGAAATTTGTATACGGGAGAAGGGTTTTTGGGATTTATTATAATCTTTCTAGAATTATTATTTATTTTGTATCCTATTTCAAGGAGTGCGCGTGAATTAGCAAGTCCCTGCTTGATTCCGTCTGTGAGCCCACATATGCCTTCTTTTATCAGTTGTTTAGCCAATGTTGCAGTGAAGATCGACGTGAGACCCATCATGGTTCCATCAATATTTGATGCAAAAGAGTCCTCAAGGAGGCATGGATCAAATACAATGAAGGCTTCATCTTCTCCTTTTTTCCTTCTATGATAAAGGATCGCTCCATCAGTGCCAAACGACACAACAAGATAAGGACATTGACGCAATGAATTAAGTGCATCTGATCTTTGCAGCTCAAATACTAAATCTTTAGCAGTGCGATCCCATGATAAAGACTTGCTTAAATGGATTCCAGCCGTTTTTCGAAGATCATTCGCATTTATAATTACAATGAGATTCTCATGATATTTTTCAGATATTTTTTCCCAAAGTTTGCCTTCAAGAAGAGGAAGGCTCATTTTATATATAATAATTGGATTCTCGACAGACTCTAAGGCTTCAGGCCATAAATTTTTCATCTCTCGAAATCCATTTCCCGCGTCGTCAAGTATAACTATCTCTATATTGGCGTCATTTGAAACACTTGGTATCCACGATGGCAGTTTGTTCTCTTGAGGTCCAATATATCCTGATAACTCTTTGATACGTAAAACTTCAGCCTTTTTATTACCTGAAGTTTTGAAATTACCCAATATAGCATTTGAATGGATTATTTTTTCCGGTGAAAAATTACGTAGCTTTTTTTCTGGTAACTCTGGTCCCGTCACGGTGGCTAATATTCCCTCTTCTTCAATTGACTGTTTAATAAAACTGGTCAATAACGCTGCTCCGCCAGGAAGTACATCTGCATGGGATGCGTCATGTAAACGCCAGTTATCACCTTTATCACGGGCTTTGACAGGATACATAAACCAATCAACAGTTACGTCTCCAGCTACCACAATTTTAGATTCCTTTTTTGTCATCGGAAGTTTTTCCTTTTGATCTGTCTTTATTTTATATATTTGATCGTAGTTTTTAAAGAATAAATAAGTTTATGTTTTAATTTCAACAGAAAAGGAGGTTTACCTCGTTTTAAGCAATTAAGTACTCAACTGGAAAAATAGCATTAAAGATGTCGTCTCAAAAAATGGTTTGTGTCGCAACTGAGAAAATTAGTCAACTATATCATCATGTAAACTTAATTTCAGGCAACTTATCAATAAACATTAACATTACCTGCTTCTGTTTGGAATATTTGAAATTTAAGACTCAACATGCGTAACAGGTTATGTCAGTTGCCACAAATTAAGTGACTCCTCGTACGATAGAAGGAATGAGATATGAGTTCTGAGAACGACCCGAGTAATTTACTTTATGAGGCAATAACCGCACCGAAGAAGAAGTTAGCGTTTTTTGTCGGTGCGGGTATATCTGTCAATTCTGGACTGGAAGATTTTAAAGGCTTCAGTAAGCAATTTCTCGGCAGTATTGGCCCATCCACCTGGGCTGATAAGGACAATGAAGATGTTGGTTTGATAATCGACAGATTAAGGCCTGAAGTATTGCTTCAGGTGATTCAGCAGGTACACGGCAATAACGCTCTCAAATTTTATAACTCATTAGATTCTGGAATACCTAACTCTAATCACTACTTTTTGGCTTTGGCTTTGCTCAAGGGGCATTGTGTATTCACGACAAACGTTGACACATTGATTGAGAAGGCTTGCGAAAACATAGGAATTGCATGTCAGCCAATATTTTATGAGAAACACTATCAAAACTTTTTAAAAAACCAGCCAGTAGACTTTAGCTCACACTTATTTAAGCTTCATGGTTCTATCGAGCCGAATAAAGCAGGGTTGTCAAAATATAAATCGATCCGTTTTACTCTTAATAGAGTTGGACTTGGACTTGGTGAAAACACAGCAAAAGTGTTGTCTACTTGCTTGCAAGAAAGAGATTTCATCTTCCTTGGTTACAGCGGAAATGACCATTTCAGTGTACATCCTGAATTGCTAAGGACAGATTCAGACCAAAAAGTATATTGGTTCAAGTTTCTACCTGAAACTACGTTAAAGTATACCTCTAGTTCCAGTGATTTTCAGAGTCAGAGGAATAATCTGTTAAAAGAAGCATCAAAAAACTTATCGGCTGCAAAATGGGAAGATATTTCATTGAGAGAAGTTCTCATAAAACGAGAGCCACGCTCTTTTCTTATCGAAGGCAACAGCAGTTCATTCATAAAAAAAATCCTCAAAGAATTAGTTAGTTCTGATGAGTTCCCAGAGTACCTAAAGTTGAATAGCAAATTAGAGAGTTTTCAAGCAGATTTTAATAACCTTAAACGTGAAAGAAAGTCTTCTCTTTCCTGGGTTAAAAATATTACCGATTTCAAGCGTCATCTATGTGCAGCAATGTTATGGATTAGAGTGCGTAACTTAACAAATGCTGATCTAGAATTAAAATACGCTGATGAGTGCGCTAAAGATGATAAAGAGAAAGCGGAAGTAGAAAAATTGCGTGCTACAACTTACTCGATCACTCGTAGAAGTGATGAGGAAAAACCTAGCAAAGAAGATCTTCTGAAGGCTATGGGAAAATTTAGGAGTCAGGGAGATCTTGTGGCAATGGTTGAAGCACATCTTGAACTGGCAAACATTCTCCGAATAAAGCGGGATTTTGACATTGCCCTGGAAGAACTTGATAAAATTGAAAAAGAATTAGTGACGATAAAGCCTGAATTACAGAAGCAAAAGAGGGCTTACGATTATCCTCGATTAATGGCTTATCTACTTTTCCTCCGAGGGCTAGTCTATGGATTGGGACGAAAAGGAACATTCGAAGATAAAATTAAGGGAATTGAATGTTGCTATAAAGCTTCTGATTTCGCATCTCGTGCTGGAGATGTAGCTAGAAAAGCATCCATTCTCAATGCACAGGGTTTGATAATTTCTCAACTTGCAGAGAGGACTGACAGTATGTTTCAAGAAGCAGAAAAATCGTTGAATGAAGCTTTAGCCCTCCATGCTAGAATTGGAGACCCACGCAGTTGTTTTCAACCGTCACGTAATTTACTTCTGGTTCATCGTTTGCGTTTACTCCACAGCAAATCAAAAGTCAGGGATCATTGGTTGGATATAGCATGGGAAGAATCAAGTAGAACTCGAGATTATCTCAAACAAGTAAAAGCTGGCAGTGGTGAACCTACAAGGGACAAAATTGAACTTCGTTTCCGCAGAGCTCAACTACTGGGGTTTAAAGGAGAGACATATAAAGCTAATAAGGAATTCAAAAAAGTCTTAGGTTACTGGGCAAAGAAAAAGGACTCGCATCAACAGGCTCGTGTTTGGCAGGAGCTTCTTTCCTTGGCCGAGAATCAAGAGGAAATTCAAAATTGTTTGTCCAATTTGCTTAATATTATAGAATCACTTTTCCAGTCTGAGGACGAACAAGATAAATACAAAAACGATCGACTTCGTCTTGAAAACATAATGGATATGCTCATTGATGCGTATGATAAAGCATATGAAATTAATGATCAGGAGAGCCTAAATAGAATAATAAACTTGGGATCTCAAGGAGAGAAAATCGCTATGAACATTGGCGATGATAATCTCATTTGTTGTTTTAAAATTTATAGTTCAATCCCTCTGCATAGTCCAATCCCTCTGGAGGAAGTGCCATATCCTCAGATGAAGAGTACTCGTGGATAATTGGAAACATATTCGGATCTTTGAGCATCATTTGAGCTATCAAAGTCCAATAGACCCAATGTCGAGGAAGTGGTGATAGAGGATGGTTACCATTTCCTTTTGAAGGTACATTAAGCCATTCACGTAAATTGAAGTGATAAAATCCACACTGCACTATTTCTGGCGGTGCTGGACGAAGTCCAGATCCATTGGTTCTATCTACTCCACAAAATAAGATGACCAACTCTCCAGTAGTTCCATGTCGCGATAGAAAATATGGTCTTTCTAGCCAGGCAGCAAAACGTAAATCCGAAGGAGAAGATAAACCAGTTTCTTCTTTTAGTTCTCGTATAGCGGCATGACTGGGCAATTCACCTGGTTCAACCTCTCCCCCAGGAAGATTCCACGGGGTACCTCCAGCGGCATCCATGGCATATTTCCCTGTTTTAACCATCAAAGCGTTGCCTAAGGATGGGTCAAAAACTGCTATAAATGTACCCATTCCCCATTGCTTTTCCGAGCAATATTTACGTGCCAGGGAATCTATTTCATAAATGCTCATGGAGTTACTTAGAAAAAGATTTGTCATATAGTAATCCTCACACGTATGATAATTATCTAAAATTTCCTGCTCATATGTGATTCGGTGGAACTTAAAAATTAGGCATATCTATACTTTTTACAATAGGTACATTGCTTTATCCTTATATATCTTCTTACAGAATTTTCAAAACATCTACACAGTCCAGCATCAGCTTATTTGAAAAAATTTATAAATTTGTGGCTGCAATGAATCACCATGCAAACATACCAGGGAATTATTGTTGATGCTATTTCCAGGCGGAAGTTCAAAGGTGAAATTGCCGTTGAAAACGGGAAGATCATCAGTATTGAGGAGAAAGAGCACGATATTGAACAGTATATCCTTCCAGGGCTTGTAGATGCCCATGTGCATATTGAAAGTTCGATGACCGTGCCTTCGGTTTTTGCCCGGATGGCGGTTGCAAGAGGTACAGTTTCAGTTGTTAGCGACCCTCATGAGATTGCAAACGTCATGGGAGAAGAAGGCATTGATTACATGCTTGAGGATGCCAGAAAAGTACCTCTAAAGATCTTTTTTGGAGTTCCGTCATGTGTACCGGCTACACCTTTTGAATCCGCAGGAGCGGTGCTGGATGCGGAGGCTGTTGACCGACTGCTGGAAAGGGAAGATCTTCATTACCTTTCTGAGATGATGAACTTCCCTGGGGTGGTTCTTGAATTTCCTGATGTAATAGCCAAACTGGAATCCGCTAAAAAGTACGGCAAAAATATAGACGGGCATGCTCCCGGTTTGAGGGGAGCCGATCTCCAGAAATACGTTAGCGCAGGAATTTCCACAGACCACGAATCTTTTGCTTATGAAGAAGCAGTTGAAAAAATAAAGCTCGGGATGAAAATACTGATCCGGGAAGGAAGTTCAGCCAGGAATTTCGAAACTCTGTACAAATTGATAGACGAATATACCGAATCGGTTATGCTCTGCACCGATGATTCACATCCTGATACCCTGATATATGAAGGGCATATCGATAAGCTTATAAGGCGCGGGCAAGAAAAAGGGCTTGATATCTATAATCTCATAAAGACAGCAGTGATAAATCCTGTGGAACACTATGGTCTTAATGTCGGACTGCTGCGCAAGGGAGATCCTGCCGATTTTATTATCGTAGACGACCTCAAATCATTCAATGTGCTGAAGACCTTTATAGACGGAAATTGCATTTACGATGATGGAAAGGTCCTTTTTTCAGTTGACAAAGCTCCTGCAAAAAACGTTTTCAACAGAAGCAAAATCTCAATTGATGATGTAAAACTGGCTTTGCCTGCTTCTGAGAATAACGGCGGACAAATGAAAAAAATCCGGGTAATAGTTGCCCAGGATGGAGAACTGGTCACAGGCCAGGAACTGGCTATTCCAAAACTGGAAAACGGAAATCTAGTGTCAGACCCGGAAAGGGATATTTTGAAAATGGTTGTCCTGAGCAGGTATGCTGATGACCCTGTTCAGATTGGTTTCATTAAAAATATAGGCCTGAAAAAAGGAGCTATTGCAAGCAGCATTGCCCATGATAGTCATAATATAATTGCAGTCGGAGCAACGGACGAAGATATAGTTGAAGCTGTCAACAGGCTGGTGGAAAACCAGGGGGGAATCGTTGTCGGGACCAAAGAAAATCTTATTGATCTTCCGCTGGAGGTTTCAGGCCTCATGAGCACTCTGGACGGAAAAGAAGTAGCTGCAAGGTACGAGCAGTTAAATGAAGAAGCCAAAAAACTGGGAACCTCGCTTATGTCACCTTTTATGACACTTTCATTTATGTCGCTTCTGGTAATTCCTGAACTTAAATTGGGAGATAAAGGCCTGTTTGATGTGACAAAATTCGAATTTGTCGAACTTTTTGTGAGGGAATAAGCAAAATTGGCCTCCTCTTCAAATTGTACGTGTAAGGATAAAAGCAATAACATGTTTTCAACCGCATCAAAAATATAATAGTTGTTCTATTTTCCCTAATCACCTTATGGAGTACAAAAATGGAACTCGAAGCTTTAAAACAATTGCTTGCTTCACTGGATATCAACCTTGATGAAATTAAAGATGAAAGATATGCCAAAGCTTTTCGCATTTTGTTTGCTATCATTGAAACCCAGAATGAAGAAATTGAGTTCTTCAAGGCAGAGGTCCAGAAGCTTCGAGATGAAATCAACTTACTCAAAAGTGAAAAAGCCAAACCTAAGATTCGTGGCTCTAAAAAGAATGAAGATATTTCTTCTGAAAAAGAGAGAGAAAATATAAAACTTACATAGGATAAAGAGTCTAAATCTAAACTGGACAAAATAGAGGTTCATCAAACTGAAACATGTAACGTTGATAGATCCATTTTACCAAGTGATGCGTATCTTGAAGGTTATAGAGACATAACAATTCAGGATGTATCAATAAAGCCTGTAAACACCAACTGCAGGATAGAGATTTTTAATTCTCCTTCTGAGCACAAAACATATGCAGGAAAATTACCACAAGGTATCAAGGGTGAATTTGGTCCCGGGATCAAGTCTCTTATAATCACTCTTAATCATGTTGCTAATGTTTCAGAGCCAAAAATACATGAATTCCTGGAAAATATTGGTACTCATATATCTAAAGCCACTATTTATCGAATCTTGACAAAAGATATTGATCTCTTTCATCAGGAGAAAGCCGAGATTTTTCTGGAAAGTCTTAAGGCTACGCCTTATCAGCAGATTGATGATACAGGTGCAAGAGTCAATGGTATCAATTATTATACTCAGATTCTTTGTAATCCTCATTATACTGCTTATTTTACAGTTCCAAATAAGGACCGGAAAACCATTTTAGATGTGCTTTTATGCGGAAAAGAAAAAACGTACTGCTTTAATGCTGAAGCATTTGATATGATGAAAACATTTAATGTTTCTAAAAGCTGACTGGAAAAGCTCTCTTCTTTAAAAACAAAATATTCAGCGACGAGGAAATGCGTCGAAAACTTGATTGTATTTTTTTGCATGGTAGAAAAACTACCAGGAAGAAGGTTCTTGAAGCCGGTAGAATTGCGGCCTATCTTTCCGCTCAATTTGAAGAGAATACATAAGATCACATGGAGATAATATATAAATGGTTGACGAGCCTACAATAACAGTTAAAGAGCATTATTCTGGGATAGATATCCTCAAAGGAATTCTTGTAATTATTGTTGTTATCGGTCATGTGCTCACCGGCAGCCTGAACAACAACATTGTAAGGTATATAATCTATGGTTGTCACATTCCATTATTTTTATCGGTCTCAGGGTTCCTAATCCGTAAAGAATGGATCAAACAAGTATCTATCAAAAAGCTATATAAAAAATATCAGTATAGAATGCTCACTCCTTGGCTATTTGCTTCAATTACATACATTGTTATTACAGGAACAGTTTCATTCAACACACTTATTGACATTTTTTTTCGGCCATATTTCCATTTATGGTATGTCTTATCCTTATTTATAATGATAATTATATTGTGGATAACATATAAGCTACATACCCCCACCTGGTTCATTCTGCTTGGTAGTTCCCTCATATCCCTATGGTGGCTCTATTTTTTCTTTTTGGGGAAATATCCAATTTGCGGCCCTAATCAACCTAATCCTTTATACTACCTGGGAGATATGAGGACTTACGCATATTTCCTATTCTTTTATCTGGGCCATATTGGAAATAAATATCAAAATAAACTCGGTGGAATGCACATACTACCCGTTGCGGCTTTTACCGGTTGCATTTATATATTCAATTTTTTTGACAAACTACCTGCGATAGTTGTGGCAGGATCTTTTATCGTATTAAACATCTCGCTAGCCCAATATTTATTAAATTATGTTGTTAAACTAAAAGTTAAAAAAATAAGATTGTTACAACCTATCGGAGTGCATAGCCTGTCTATATATCTCTGGCATGATATGATAATATTGACCACAACGCACTTTATAAGTAAATATACAGATAAATCAATATATTACACAATCACTTTCTTGTCTCTTGGATTATTTATTTACCTCATTATTTCAAAAGGGCAAAAATTCGGGCACTTTCCCGACGAAATGTAGTTTTGTTTTTAGCGTTGCAGGCAATGGACCCTCTGGACCTTGCAGCTTACACTTGCCGGTTTGAAAAGAGATATGAAAAAGAAGCAAATAAAATCCTATGCGACAGCAACTGGTACTATCGGCTCACTCCTGAACTTGTTGAGTTTCTTCATCCGTGTGTTATTCACGGCACAGAGAAGCTTGCAAAAGATCCTGGAAAAAAACACAGCAAAATGCTCGAAAATTATCAGGATATTCTCATTCAGGTTGGTTAATATATTAACTTCGACAACTTGATCTTGGCTTGTTTCTAGAGTAGCCCATGCATTCATATAAGTTTTCAGGGTTTTATATGATGGTAATTGCCCCATGTACGCATACATCTAAACATACGCCGCAGTCATTGCATTTATCTTCAATCACAAATGAAACATCATCGTCATTGAGGGAAATTGCACATGCAGGACATTCGCCTATACAGCTTCCACAACTAGCGCAGGACTCGGGATTGATTTTTGCTACCATGTATTTTCACTCCCAGTTTTATCAGTATGTTAATTTCATTCACTGAATTTTATATAAAGACCGTTGTAGGTTCTGGTAGTCTGAAGGCTAAATCAAATTTTCAGAAAGCATAGATGGCATCAGGTATTTGTATATCCGGAAGCCCATTTCCTTATTCTGACTTAATAATATAAAAATTTATACATTTTATTAATATTCGAATATTCTACTGTCAGCAGGTGATGAAATGATAAAATTAGAATCCTCACCTGGATAGAAAGAAAATAATTCTGCAGAGTCTGCAGAGTATAAATAATCTTACAGATTCGATGTTATCTGAAAAAATATATTCCTGCGCAGACTTTACAGCACCCAGGACTTAAAATCGTCACCAATAAAGTGTTTTATCCCAAAAATCGTTCTGTTTAGTAATTTTTTACTGCAGATATGCATCGTATACAGGCGACCCACTATTTCGCTTCAACTTCTAAATTTGTTTTTTTATAGAATCATTCTATATTACCAAAATGAAACTTAAATTTACTCAACATTTAATTTCTTGCGTTGCTTGCTGATGTATCACATATTAAACATTAAAATATATTTAAATCTGCGAAATAATTTCAGGATACCACAATTTTCTCAACACTGTTCTCAACACTGTTCTCAACAATTTTCGCAATTAGTGTTACTTAAAATTTTTCAAATAAGTTTCATATAATTTTCCCATATGTACTGGACATAAGATTAAAATACAATAAATTAGTTGATAATATCAATAGTTAGGAATTTAACTATTGACATTGTTCATAGTTTAGGTCAAATATCAGACCTTGGAGGCTAAATATCCATTTAGAACTAAAATTGATGTGGATTTCAGATATGAAAAATTCCTTCCCCATCTAAAACCAGATGTAGAAGGACTAGTGGTATAAAAATATGAGATGAAACAACGCTGAAGAAGACATTTCTCTTTATGAAAAGGGATGTTCTTGAGAACATAATTTTGGAACAGAGTTTCCAGAAAAAATTTATGAATAAGTTCAGGGAACTGAGCACTTTCGGAAAATGATCAGGAATACCGAAGAAAAGTGCTTGTCTCCCTGACAGATAAAAGACTTGAGTATTGTGATTATCTTGAGGAAGTCTTCAACGAAACCCTTAGTTTAATAGATCAATATGATACCGAGGATTATTTACATAGATTCTAGACGATGACGATTTTTAAAAAAACTATGCATTGACGGATTTGAATTAGCACAGAGCCTTTGGAATCAATCGCTATTTGTAGGCTCATATATACTTTACAACTATCTCCAAAAAAGTAGTGAGAGGGATATGCTATTAAAAGTGTTTTTGAAAAACTTGGAGTATTTGTCCATAACAACCGCATGACCATACTTCTGATTTTTTTTCTTCTCATCTTGATATCAATGCAGGGTGCACAGAAAATTACTATGGAATCAGGAACAGAAACCTTTGTAAGCAAAGATTCGAAACTGTATCAGGATTATGATCACCTTTACTCAAACATATTTGGAACCAATTCCATTATAGTGATGGTAGAGGGGAACAATGTAGAGTCTGCTGACATAATGAAATCAGTAGATCGGCTTGAACACCAGCTAGAGTCAACAGAAGGCATTGTTGGGATCACAAGTCCGACTTCTATTATAAAGGAAATGAATTACAAAAATACAGGAAGGTCTCAGGTTCCCTATACAGATGAAGAAATCAAGGAAATTATTGATGAAAATCCGGCTATATTCGGAACATTGATTCCTGATCATACACATATGTTGATCTATGTAACGATGGCCGGGTCCACCACAGATAATAAGCAAAAAGAAATAATAACGGAAACCGAAGAAGCTGTCAAATTTTCTGATTTTCCTCCTTCTTATAATCTCATAGTAACAGGTGATCCAGCCTATAAGATTGAAATGAGCGAGGCGATGAGCACCGGTATGGGACCATTGCTAGGACTTGCTGCCGTTTTTATGGTAATTGTATTAAGTCTTGTTTTTCGGCATGTTCGCTGGTGCCTCCTTCCTTTACCAGTGGTTCTACTAGGCATTGTTTATACTTTTGGAGCTATGGGCTTTCTGGGAATTCCATTATCAATGGTTTCCATGTCAGCTTTCCCAGTACTGATAGGGCTTGGTATTGATTATGCTATTCAGTTCCATAACAGAATTGAAGAAGAACTGAATAAAGACGGAAACAAGTCAAAGGCCATCATATCAACAATAAAGCACACAGGACCTGCTGTACTCATAGCGCTTACCATGACTGCTCTGGGATTTTTTTCCCTGTTTACATCCACAGTTCCAATGATAAAGGATTTTGGAAAACTTCTTACGATCGGCATATTAATGTGCTATTTAGCAGCCATGTTTGTCGGGGTAGTCACAGTTTATATTTTTGACGATATCTCAAACAATTTCCAATCGAAGAAAAGGAAAAAAGAACCAGAAACGACAGAAATAGATGCAGACCATGTTTCTTCCGACAAGTCAAAAAACAATCTGGTAAAACACATTCTTGAAAAGGTTAATAATTTTTCAATAAAGAATAATTTATTGGTACTCGGGATAGCAACTCTGCTCTGTATAGGAGGTATATATGCCGATGAGTCGGTGGGTGCCCAGACGGATACAACATCTTTTGCTCCCCAGGATCTGCCAGCCCTTATGGACCTGAACCATATGAAGGATATTACGGGGGGAACTGATACACTTAACCTCATAATAAAAGTAAAGGATACTGCTGATCCTGAAGTTCTAGAGTGGATTGACAAGTTCAGCGAACATGAAACTCAAAGGCAACATATTGAAAGCACTTCAAGCATCGTGCCTCTAATAAAAGAGTATAATGGAGGTACAATCCCGGAAACCCGAGACGAAATAGAGGCAATATACAATGAAATTCCGGAATCCCAAAAGGATCGATATGTGTATGGCAGAAATATGCTTCTCTTAAATTTAAACATTGGAAATGCCGTGTCCGACATAAAGACTACAGGGATTGAAGAGTTAACCGGAATAATAGAGAAGGATATTCAGTGGATGCAGGTTCCTCCAGGCGTCACAGTTACGATCACAGGTAACCCGGTGGTTTACATTGAAGTTCTGGGTGCACTTACAGACGGAAGAATTCTAATGACCTACCTTGGGCTGTTCCTTGTTCTGGGAGGACTGCTGATAGTTTACAGAGACTGGCTAAAAGCTCTCGCTGCCATTATTCCAATGTTTATAGTAACTGGCTGGTCAGGGCTTGTAATGAAGTTTCTTGGAATTCTATACACTCCTATGACTGCAACTATGGGGGCACTGATCATTGGAATAGGCTGTGAGTACTCAGTCCTCATGATGGAAAGATATTTTGAAGAAAAGGATCACGGAGCTGATCCTCTGCAAGCTATATACAGGACGAGTGACAGTATCGGTGCCGCACTCCTTGCCTCAGGATCGACGGTTATTGGTGGGTTTGCAGCTCTGACAATATCGCCTTTTCCTTTAATAGGTGACTTTGGAACAGTGACAGTTATCGATATCGTACTTGTCCTTATTGCAACCTTCATGGTATTTCCTCCTTTTATTGTATTAATGGATACCTGGAGGGAAAAAAGGAGAGGAATACAGGCTCCACAAGCAAAAGCAAATAATGTCAAGGGGGCCGACACCCAATGAAGAAACCCCAAAAAAACAGGTTACAGAAGATAATTAACACATTCTTTGTAGTTACAATTCTTCTTTCAGTTCTCTCAGTAACTGCATTTCCAGCCCTGGGGGAGGAGGATGAAACCAATTTCATCGCTCTAGATCATGGGTATACTGTAGATTACTACAAGAGTTACGGGGCTCCAGTAATGCAGGCGTCAATTACAGGAGATCCCGAGTTTAAAAGAGGGGAAACTGCAGATCTGAAGATAAAAATCGCAAATACTGGAATTATATCCGGTTTTCAAAGGCTGAATGCAAACCAGAAAAGGATAAACGACTCTACTGAGGAAACAATTGCACTTGCTGAGTTGGAAGAAGAAAAAGGAGCCACTACTGCAAAAGATATTGAAGCTACCCTTCAATCGGGAACAAAATACGTTGAAGTAGAATCTACAGCCAGTCTCCAGAGCATTGAAGACCTTGAAACAGGAAATACAGCAACCCTTAGCTATATCATCAAAATAGATAGCGATGCACCAGCCGGTAATTATGAACTTCTCCTGCCAGTGACCTATGAATATCCGGCAAATGTCAAAACTGTAACTGCGGATGCAATAAATCTAGGGCTTACGGATGTAGAGTTTGCAAGAGAGTACAAAACGAAAACAGAAACTCTCAAAATACCAATTTCCATAAAAAGTGAACCTAAATTTGAAGTGACCAATGTCTCTGGCAGCCTGGTGCAGGGTGAAACTAAAGTTATTGAGGTCACTTATAAAAATACAAGAGAAACCGTAGCAAAAGATGTTTTAGCCCGAATTATTGTTATGAGCCCTCTGAGCACAGAGAAATCCATAGTAAGGATAGGAGATATAGGCCCCGGCAAAGAAAAGACTGCCAGTTTCGAAATTTCGGCAGATCAGGATGCAATTATAAAAAAATACGGGATTAATAGTGAGATAAAATACGTTGACAAAGATGGAGACACTACTTTATCAGAAGGTATGAAGGTGAACGTACCTCTTGAAGCTGCAGAAAAAAAATTTAGCATCACAGGAATAGCAATTTTACTGATTATAGTTATCGCCCTTTACCAGATAATAAGTGTACACCGGAAAAGAAACCAGAATGATGAGAATGTATCAGGTGATGAAAATGAATAATAAAAATGGATTATTTATTACTGTTACAACCCTTCTGATCCTTTGCTCTGCAGTCCTGCCAGCAGAGGCAGCCTTACCCGAAAATTTTGATATCAGTAAAAACTACTACTCAGTATACGGAGGGCCTGACCTTAATGCAACACTTGTTGGGGACAACCAATTCTCAAGAGGAGATACCGCAACTCTTAATATAAATATGATGAACAAAGGTGAAATTTCCGGCTTTAAATCTGAAAAGGATGCAGATATTGGAAATTATGCAGATGAGATGCTCCAGCAGTCAGAGATGCAGTATGAGGCTCAGGCTACGACAGCTGTAGGCATTCTTGCGACCCTTAAATCCGATAATCCTGACATTAAAGTTAAATCTGAACCTCAAGAAGCTGGCACTCTCAAGCAGGGAAAAGAGAGCTCAAATCCCACAAAGTTTACAATTGAGATTAATAAAGACACTCCTGCAGGTATATATCCCCTGACCCTGGACCTTTCTTATCAGTACCAGAATAATGTCCAGGTAGGCGGAGACGATTTTGACAGTGTTACAGGCCTCGTAACAAATAAGGAAGTAGGCATCTGGTATGAAAATAAGACCCAGACGCAGACCATAAACATTGAAGTCAAAAAGGAGCCTTACTTTGAAGTTACAAAYGTAACAGGTGACCTTTACCCTGATGAAGGTGGGATGCTTTATGTTACATATAAAAACACAGGAGARGAAACTGCAAAAGATTCAACTGTTAGAATTAGTGCATCTGATCCCTTCAGTACCACTGATGACCAGGCTTACCTTGGAACTCTGAAATCCGGAGACAGTGAAGTTGCTGTTTTTGATATGGATGTAGACGAAACTGCAACTCCAAAACCATATTCTCTGAGCAGCGAAATTTTTTATGAAGACTCTGACGGGCATGACCAGACTTCGGATACTATCAAGATCAATACCGAAGTTCTGGAGGGAAAAAATTCTCTCCCGGGATTTGAGCTTGTGACAGGCATTACAATGGCTCTAGCCGCATTTTTTGTAATGTTCAGGAGAAAGAAACAGCATTGAAATAATTATCAGCATATAAGTAATACCCAGGTAGCCATCTAAAAAGGCTACAAACTTATTTTTGAGCCTATCACAAAACTCAAAATTGCTTCTCTGAATATTGTATTCTGGATTATCAATAGAGCTTATGATTCTGAAAAAGAATCCTAAAACTCTTACTGATGTGGAAATAATATTGGTTTTGGGACGAGCTCTTGAATAAAGAAATTAATTTTTTCTATTGATGTTTTATGTATAAAGCAAATGGGGAATAACATATGGAGAGAGCTTTTTACCGAAATATATTGATTGCAACGGATGGATCTAAAAATACACAGAAAGCCATTTCTTACGGAATCGAGATTGCAAAACTCAGCGAAGCGGCTGTCCATGCACTTTATGTTGTAAATACGTCTCCCATAATTTCCGATTATTGGACTATTGGTAAAAAAAACATATATGAAATAATTAGAAGTGAAGGGGAGAAAGCAGTATCTGAGGTTAAGAAGATTGGCGAAGCTTCAGGCGTGGAGGTAAAAGAAATTGTTTTAGACGGTTATCCGAGTAGTGTGATTACAGATTTCGCCGAGAATAATAATATTGACCTGATAGTGATGGGTACACTCGGAAAAACAGGACTTGATAAACTCCTAATCGGAAGTGTTGCAGAGAAGGTAGCAAGAAGTTCAAAGGTACCAGTTATGGTTGTCCGGGGAAAAGAGTAGAGCTGAAACTGTCTATCAAAGGAAATCTTTTGGGAAAAGAAACAAATCAGGACTTGGAGGCAGTAGTGCAAGTTGGGTATTAAAGCAGACAGCTTAACAGTGCTTAGATTCAAAATCGATTCCTTACTTCCTGGAAAAATCCGAGATCATTGGATCTATTCAAAAGTCAAGTTTATAAACTTCTTTCAGAATCGCAGTCTTAGTGCATCGATTCCAAAGTATGTCAGAAATGAATTTTTTGAAAACCACTGAAAGCACAGAAGACACGGAAATCAGTAGTAAAGGCGTGTTTCTTCCGTGCTTTCCGTGTTTTCCGTGGTTGTAATATCCAGATCGAATCACTATGCGACCGGCTGTGTTTTCCGTGTTAAAGAATTCCAGTGACTTGAAAATAATATTTGAGTCGTAAGCCGTAATTATTTCCTTATTATGTAATTATTTGAGAATCGATGCATTAGTGCATTGAACCTGTTTGAAAAAAGATTTATTAAAAGAGGAAAATAATGGGGAGAAAGCAGTGGGCGAAAGATTCAAATTTTTGGGCGAATGATCTACAAACGTTTTGCATTATTTATTTTCTAGATATATTTCAGGTGGTTTACAGTCCTTCCTTTAATTATCTAATCATGAATTACGTCACTGCATAATACAGGCGGCATTTGGATTCATGCCAATTATAAAAATGAAAAAATATCCCAAAACTGAGATATAAAATATCCAAAAGTCTTGCATCGGTATATCATCATATACTAGAGTGGACCCTTATTCTATACCGAAGATGTGATCTTACTGGACATCCTTTGTCTGTATCTGCAGTTACACGTTTAACATCCTGGAGGAAGCATGTCAGATATTAATGAGAGGAGAGAAATGGGGCTATTGATACTGGAAAGGGAAGTACTATTTAACAAATTGGTTGAAAGAAAATACTCAGAAATGATATCCAAAGCGAGATCGAGCAGACCCGAAAAGCTAGGCAGACAACAGTTTAATGCTATTTTGATAATTGGCACGATGGGGGAAATGATTCCTTCATACCTCGGTCTGTGTATGAATATGGATAGGAGTAGCCTTTCAAGAATGATAGATTCCATGGAAAAAAAAGGAATGGTCTATAGAAAGACAGATATTGAAGACAGAAGAAAAGTCATGATAAATTTAACCGAAAAAGGAGAAGAGTACTATGAAATTCTTAAGAAGAAAGTGGAAGAGACTCAAGCTTCTACAACGGATCTCCTTGACGAACAGGATCTCAAAGAATATAAAGCCTGCATAAAAAAAGAGATAAGTATTCTGAAGAAAATCGATTCCAAACTGAATGCAAAAGAATGAATCTTGTATAAAAATATACGAGTAAAATAGCAATCTACTGTTTTAAGCGTTCCAATGACCAGTCTTTAAGCCATTTCATCTCAAATTCCCCCTGGCCTTCTACAAATCTCATCAAATTTGTTAGAACAAAAACCATTGACATGAATGACCAGGAAACCCCTTCCTCAAAACTCTGAGCTTTGCGAAGAGTTTAGGGAGGGGTAGTTCACACCTGACCCTGTAATTTAAATTTATAAATTAGAGAAAGTTTATACAAGATTTTAATTTTACATCTCACTCTAGAATTTTAGTTATGTGGTTGTTTGAACACAAAAATCTGGAAAGCCTCATTTTTCCAAATAAGTTTTTTTAAAAGCTTTTAATTAAAATTTCTATTTTTCAATATTTTTTTTAATCAACAATTTTATATGTATCCTTTTAAAAAATAATTCTGTAAATTCCTGGATTGAAATGTGGGTTAATATGACAAAAATTCGAACTATCAGGCGAGTCTGCTTATTTACAATATTTCTGGTTTTGGTTCCTATTTCAGAAACCGGCGCAGCAGAAAATATTTATGTTTCCCCAAGAGAATCGATTCAGGAAGCAGTAGATAATGCCTTGCCAGGCGATACTATCTTTGTGATGCCCGGAGAATATAATGAAAGCGTTCAAATCAATCAGGATAACCTAACAATAATCTCGGACTCAAAAACTCCTTACAATACAGTTATTACCGGAATGGATAAAGAGAGTGACGTATTCAAGGTAGTTGCCAGCAATGTGACAATCAGCGGTTTCTCAGTAACCAACAGCAAATGTGGAATTTACCTGAATGGTGCTCAAAACTGTATCATAAATAACAACATTATATCGGAGAACAAAATCGGGATCTGTCTGTCTAAGTCAGAAAATAACACCCTGAGCAATAACTCAGTAACTTCAAACGCCGATTGTGGCATCAAGTTGCTTACCTCTTCAGGCAACACGATATACAATAATTTCTTTAATAATACAAATAATGCCAGGGACGATAAACTCAATACCTGGAACCGGACCTCGGGCAACTGCTGGAGTGATTATACAGGTCAGGATGTGGACTCAGACGGTATTGGAGATACTGAATATGCCGTAAATCGACTCACAAAGAATATGGACTACAGGCCGTTGATGAATTTCACTCCTGAACTTCCCGTGATGCCAGAAGCAATTTTTACTTCCAACGTGACAGTAGGATACGCGCCTCTTACGGTCGAGTTTACAGATATCTCAGAAAACGCCAGCTCGCTGTTGTGGAGACTTGGAAACCAGGAGGTCTCGAACTCTTCTACTTTTTTACATACTTTTGTTACTGAGGGTAATAATAAGGTTATCCTGAATGTCACGAACGAGAATGGCAGCGACTCTACCAATGTGACCATAAATGTTTTAAAAGCTCTTGACCCCTCAGTTCCAATATTTCCTGAGGCTAAATTCGGTGCCAATGTGACAACCGGGCACGTTCCGCTTACCATCCAGTTTTATGATTTTTCTGGAAATGCAGATTCGCTTTCCTGGAACTTTGGGGATGGGAAGACGTCTTGTTGCCCGGGACCAAAACATACTTTCTGCTGCCCGGGAAACTACACCGTTTCCCTTACGGCAAGGAATGATAATGGCAGTTCTTCAGCCTGCGTTGTTATTCAGGTCCTGAACCAGAAAAACAAGTCATCTGCCGAAAATACTGTTATTCCGGAAGATGCCGCATACATTGTTAATCCGAAAGATACCGGAGATTCAGGCTCAAGCCGCAGAAACGAGAGTAGGAGTGCCGAGGAATTTCTGAACCGGAAAAGTCTTGAGCCTGTTGAGAACTTTGTCATGTCCTTTACTGGAACCCGAACGCTTGCAGATGTGGAACCATCGGTAGAGTACAAAATCCTCAGACTTGCGGATTCTGTTAAAAATTTTATAGAAGACTCAGCATCCATAAGTAAAGTAAGAAATATTTCTACGCATGCTATGTTTTTTGGATTCCTTGGAATAGCTCTGGGACTTTCCGTATTTAGAAGGGGAAAATATAAGTAAATAGTTACAGTTGAGATTCACAGTTGAGATTCACTATTGATATCCACAATTAATATTCACAATTGATATCCACAATCGATATCCACAATCGATATCCACAATCGATATCCACAATTGATATCCACAATTGATATTCACAGCAAACTCAAGGAAAGAACTTTTCTCAATTTCAATTGAAAAAACAGTATCTTAAGTGGAGTTTCCAATCTCGCTTCCATTTTGTTATGGTATCCTACTTTCTGGTAGAAGGTTCAGTAAATGCTTACTCCTTTGACTGAGGGCAGTTCCAGGATTTTGTCCACGAGTTCTCCAGGAACTTTCTTGTCGGTAATGATTGTAAGTCTTGGGTTATCAGTTAGATATGGGTCATCCGAGACAGCCTGGCGGATGCTTACCTTGCTTCCTGAAATCAGGCCTGCAACCTCCGCAAGGATGCCCACGTCAGCGGCATCTTCCGGGATAATAATGATTACTCCCAGGCCAAGAGAAGGAGCTACGTCTCTGAGGAAGGGGATGGAATGAACATTTTTAAAAATTCTGCTCAGAAGCTCGTCTGAAATAATGGTCTTTGTAGTTGCGTCGACTACTCTCCGGTCAACGCCTGCTTCTTTTGCAAGCTGGGTATGCGCGATCTCAATACTCCCGGAGGTGACCTTCCCTTCTTCATTTACCTGAAACCCGCGTTCAAAGAGCAACTTAAGCACTTTTGCCTGTGCAGGATATTTTTCAAACTTTTTGAGTAATGTCTGCCACATATAAACTTAAGTTTAAACTGGGTTCCCTGATATATAGTTTCTTATTATGGTCTATTGTCAGTAAGGTAAAGGTTCTTCAGGATGAGATTTCCAAATATTCCTGGCGTCAATTGCAATTTGCGTTAATTTGATGTACCAGCAGGGCACGAGTATTTGCATGGAAGCTTCCAGCACAGACAATAAGCCGGAGTTCGAAAAAACAAGTTATCAGCAACTTCTTATTGTCGATCTCAAGAAAGAAATAGAAATGGCTCGCGAACTTGACTCCGAAAAGCTTGCATCCGAAATCCAGAAAATCGGTTTCTCCTGCCAGCATTGTGGAAAATGCTGCAGGCGGGCTTTCGGGGACAACAGAGTAGCGGTGATTCCTTCCGAAATTGAAAGAATCCGGGAATATACCGACCTCTCAAAACTGGAGGTTGCAGGACCGTTTGTAACTGAAGGCTCTATCCCGGATGGGGAAGAGGAATCTGAAGAAGAACGTCCAGAAACTTCATTCGAGGCATTGGAGGAAAACGAAGAGTCTTTTTCTCCTGACCGTCTTGAATACTTTGAAGATTATATCGATTGTGAGGGCAAGGTACATGCCTTTGGATGGATTCTCAGGCGGAAGAGGAACGGAGATTGTATTTTTCTTGAAAGAGACACGTACAAATGCCGGATCTATCCCGTGCGTCCTATGCTCTGCAGCACTTATCCTTTTTATATCGAAGAGCTGAAATTACAGACCTGCGAATGTGAAGGTCTTGGATCCCCTATTTCTATAGAAGATAGCCGAAAAATGGCAGAGAATCTTCTCTTCAGATATATTTCGGAACTTGAGGATACGCTTGACCTGTATGAGAATTTCGTGGATTTCAGAAGAGGTGAACAGGGCCTCAAGCTTGCAAAAAAGAGCCTGGAAAATGGCACATTTACCTTTATAGTTCACGACAGCAAAGGAAGCACCGAAATTAGTGGTTAAGAGCAAAAATTGGCAGACCTTCAAATTTTACCAGTTAAAATGCTCTTGTGTTAGAAAACTCCGTTTTTACATAAGCTTGAAAGATTTTTTAGTTTTTATTGACCTGTATCATCAATTAAATTTATTTATTAGAAAGAGCCAGTTATTCCCCATGACCGGGATGTCTGGTAATGAAAGTTGTCCGATGACCGTTTCGGAAAAGATCTTTTCGAAAGCCTCCGGAAGTCCCGTAAAAGCCGGGGATTTCGTACTGGCAAATATAGACCTTGCAATGACTCACGACATTACAGGTCCGCTAGCAGTCAAAGGCTTCTATGAGATTATGAAGGGCAAAGAAGAGAAGAACGTATGGGATCCAAAGAAAATAGTGATCATATTTGACCATCAGGTTCCTGCGGACTCCATCAACGCCACCGCAAATCATATTATGCTCCGAGAATTTGCTGAAGAACAGGGCATTTTAAATTATGATGTATACGAAGGAGTTTGCCATCAGGTTCTTCCCGAGAAAGGGCATGTCCTGCCAGGAGACCTTATCGTTGGCTCGGATTCGCATACATGTGCTTATGGTGCACTCGGCGCGTTTTCTACAGGTATAGGGTCTACGGATATGGCAGCCGTTTTTGCTACTGGCAAACTCTGGTTCAGGGTACCTGAGACTTTCCGCTTTGAGGTGGAAGGCAACCTGCCAGATCGTGTTTACTCCAAAGATCTTATCCTCCACCTGATAGGCGACGTAGGAGTAGAAGGGGCCAGGTATATGGCAGCCGAGTTTGGAGGTTCAACAATTCACTCTCTCTCGATTCCCGAACGTATGACTATGTCCAATATGGCAATCGAGATGGGTGGGAAGGCAGGAATCATCGAAGCTGATGAAATAACTGCAAACTACCTCAAAGAGCGGATTATGTATTATGAGTTCGATCCATATTGGAAATCCGATGAAGATGCAAAATATGTGGGAATTAAGCACTACGATGTATCTGACCTGGAACCCCAGGTAGCCTGCCCTCACCATGTGGATAACGTAAAACCCGTAACCGAGGTAGAGGGTACGAAACTTGACCAGATATTTGTGGGTTCCTGCACGAACGGCAGATTCGAAGATATTAAAATCATGGCTGATATCATGGGCGATGAGCCAGTAGCCAAGGGTGTTCGCTTGCTTGTAGTTCCTGCTTCAAGGACTGAGTACATGAAACTCTTGAAAGCCGGGTATATAGAAAAGCTCATGAATGCAGGTGCAATCGTAGAATCACCGTGCTGCGGACCCTGTATGGGTGGCTCTTTCGGCTTGCTTGGCGCAGGAGAAGTGGGCCTTGCAACCTCGAATCGTAACTTTAAGGGCAGAGAAGGAAGTCCCGAATCTTTTGTATATCTGTCTTCCCCTGCGACTGCAGGAGCATCAGCCCTTACCGGAGAAATCACTGATCCAAGGAAAGTTTGAAAATTTCCTGTTTTTACTTTTTTGGATATTTTTTCTCTGTTTGAATTTTTAAAATGTTTGTCCGTGTTAATTAAACAGGTGTTAAAATGCCGGATGCTGACCTATCAATCTTAAACAGGGTATATGAAATCATACTGGACCGAAAACAGAACTATGACGAGCGCTCATACGTCTGCAAGCTTTTGAACCATCGTAAAGGTATGAACAAGATTTTAGAAAAAGTAGGCGAGGAATCAATTGAAACAATCCTCGCAGTCAGGAACGAAAATCATGCAGAGATCGTTTCTGAAAGTTCAGACCTTATTTTTCATCTTCTGGTAATGCTTGCGGCAAATAATGTTACCCTTGATGAAATCGCAGCCGAGCTCAGTGCCCGACATGAAAGCATGAAAAGGGATTGAAGACCTGGAGGTTTTTACCTCCTGGTTTGAGAACCCGGATAATTCGATATTTTATATACATCGAGTTTTCCAGCTATTCTACTACCTTCTTTCTTTCATTTAAAGGGTCATAAAAAAACCTTAATTTTTTAATATACTGCCAGCTCATTCAAAACATCGGTTTTTGACAGTGTGCCTTTGGGCACTCCATTAATGGTTACGATGAGCCTGCCTACGTTATACTTATGGAAGAGTTTTACAACGTCGTAGAGCTGCATATCACCATCAACCGTGATAAGTTCTTTTGTCATGATATCTTTGACTTTTACGTTGGGTTTTCCCTGAGCAATAGCATGGGCAATATCGGTGTAAGTAACGATTCCTATGATTTTTCCTTTATCTTCTACAGGAGCTCCATGAACGTTATTCCGGATAAAAAGCCTCGTTGCTTCCTGGATACTTGCATTGAGATTGACAAGCAAAGGGGGGTATTTCATATAGTGTTTGACATGTTTTTTAGGGAGTGAAATCATTTCCGTAATGTTGAACAGAATTGAATTGTTAGTGTCATCTCTTCCTGTAACTTCTCCACGGATTATCAGACGGTTTACAGGCGTGGGGCCTACCTGGAGCTTATCGTCCATTATGAAATCTTTTGTGTTTCCAATTACGCGGACAACTCCACTACAGGCATCCGGACTCCGAACCGTAGTAAAACTAATATCGGCAGCTGTAGCTCCACTAACTAACGCATTGTTCCTGTAAAGGGGAACTACGGACTCATTTTTCAGTTGCTGGATTCTTAATGCGTCATATGCTGCCCCTGTGGGCTTATAGCCTCCTTTTGGTCCCGGCACTCCCTCTACAAGACCAAGGGCCTTTAACAATTGCATCTGATTGCGGATAGTTCCAGGATTACGCTTGATTACCTCGGCTATTTCTTCTCCCTTTATTGCCCGGTCCTTTTGCCGCTGAAGGTTGATTAATGCAATAATAATATCTTTTTGAATCGGAGTAAGTTCCATATTACCACCATTAGTTTCATATACCTTTATAAGAATGATGTACAAAATCGATAAATAGATAATGTAAGCTGACGCATATATTTACCATAATTAATGATTATAAATCTTATTACAAATTAATGTTACAAATATAAATACAGTCCGGTTCTGCTTTAAATATTTACCTGGTTTTTCATTTTAGATCAATTTATCACCAGATTTTATGATTATAAATTCAAAACCGAGCAATAAATTTTCTCTCAGGGAATCGCCTTCAGGAATCTCTGTGAGACTCTCGCTTGCGAATTTATTTTGCTAAAAATACTTCGTCTATAATAACGTTTATATAACTTAGCAGAGTCCCCAGAGGGTTAGAACATAATGATCTTCGAGAAAATTCATACCGTCCCTACTTCCGAGGAATTAATCAATAAAGCCTTTAAACGGTCAGCGCGAGCTATGTCCGGGAAAACCATAGATAGCAGGGAAAGCCGATTAAGGGCCAATGAATCCATGCTGCTGACAGCTGCAAACATTCTGACGGATAATCTCGCAAACATAGTAAGGCGATTCCCGAGTTTCGAACAATTACCCAGATTTTATTATGAACTCACAGACATCCTTGTAGGCGTAGAAAAACTCAAGATGTCCCTTGCATCCGCGGACTGGGCCAGCAGGAAAATTCATGAGATTTCAAGAAGCTATGTTGGGAAAATTAGAAATTCAGATCTCCCGGAGCCTATCCGGAAAGAAGCATTTGGAAGGCTTGCTTCGATTATCAAGTCAATTAACAAGGATCTTCTCTTCCTGAACGAAGCCCGAAACATCTTGCGGAAACTTCCTGATGTGCAGGATGAGCCCACAATTGTAATTGCTGGCTACCCGAATGTAGGAAAGTCGAGTTTCGTCTCAAAAATTACAGGTGCAAGCCCTGAAATCGCTCCATATCCATTTACGACAAAAGGCGTAACAATCGGGCATTTCATACAGGACGGTGTGCGTTATCAGGTTATGGATACTCCAGGACTTCTTGACCGCCCGATGTCCGAGAGAAACGATATCGAAAAGCAGGCAATTACCGCGATTCATTACCTTGACGCGGTTGTGATGTTTATGATTGATCCCAGTGAAAGCTGTGGATACGAAATCGAAGCTCAGAAACACTTGCTTGCGGAAATTCGAGAGAACTTCAAACTTCCCCTGCTTGTGGTCTCAAACAAGGCTGACAGGTCCGAGTTCAAGAAACTGGATGAAGTGGAATTTAATATTTCCACAGTTACCGGAGAAGGAATTGAAGACGTAATGAACAGGCTCATGCAAATGATCGAAGAAAAACGCCTTTCCACTTCTTCCGAAGAGCTGGATACCGAACCAGCAATCTGATCCAGCCGAGTCACTATTCAAGTTCCGGTGCTCTAGTCCTCCCGTCTCTGGAGGAGGGGCCCTTTTTCTTATTTCGCTTGCTCAAGATGGTTGAATTATCCAGGTTCCGTCTCAGGAATACGGTTCCTTTTTTCTAATTTCTCTTGCTCAAGATGGCTGAATTACCCGAGTTTTGTTTAGGGAGTAGATTCCTTTTAATTTATTCTGGTTCCTCTCCAGTTTCAAACGAACAATAGAATTTCATTCAAATTTAAATTGAATTTTCTATTCGCACTTTATTTATCCATACTGAAATCTCGCCTCATCAATGGTGAAAATCCTGCCCATTTACCAGTGCAAAAATACAGTTTATTGAAGTTATATTGCCTTCAAATACCGTTTTTACCATTGACTTATTGATTGATTTGTTTCCTTTTGTCATAAAAAAGAATTTCTTTTAATAAAATTAAAATTTTATTGTTTTGCACGATTTAAAGTAAATCTGAAGAGACCAGAAAATAATAAAAAGTCTCTTCTAAGTTAAAATTCAAAGTTTTTGAGAAACAAACCCAGTGCAGATTTGCGAGCTCCATTGTAATTTTCATAAATATTTGCAAGTTCCATAAGTACTTTATAGGGGGACATATAATGAAATTATATACATTATAAAAAATGTTCATCCCCTCTGATAAATTAAAAATTATAGATTTACGGCACAGGAGTCTTATACTGCTGGTTTGCAGGAGATTGGAGAACCTGAGTGTATCGATTAGAAATGTATAATTCCTCACCAGAAGAAAGGAGCCAGAAACATGAGTAAAAGTACAGCATTGAAGGCAGCATCCAAGTTTTTTAGTTTATTGCTTTGCCTGATATTATTACCGGTTGCGTTTGCTCAGACAGAAGAGCTTAACGGAACAGTTACCTACGAGAACGGAACTTACGAAAGTAATATAGTTCCCGGACTGGAAGAGGCTTACGGCAATTATACCGTACATGATATAAAACCAAACTATTATTCGATATATCTCATGCAGGGAAAAAGTGAAACTTTCAATGTCAGTTTCAGAAACGAAGGTAATGAAACACTTGACATAACCCCGAAAGTTGTAGCTCCATCCAACGATTACTATGATGTTGTAAACGAAAGCTGGATTACGATTTCACCTGAAAACGTAACTGTAAGCCCTGACGTAGAGCAGAACTTTACCATTGAGGTAAGTGTTCCCAAGGATGCGGAAGGTGGGGAGTATGAAGCCCAGGTAGCCTTCACAAATGATACTTATCCAGAAGAATACGATGCTCCTGTATATATCCAGGAAACTGCTGAAGGATATAGTGATTCTACATCAGATGAAGGGTATAGTGATTCTATCTCTGCTGAAGGACATAGTGATTCTACATCAGATGAAGGGTATAGTGATTCTATCTCTGCTGAAGGATATAGTGATTCTACATCAGATGAAGGATATAATGATTCTACATCAGATGAAGAATATACGTATCCTATGTATGTCAATGCAATGCACCTTTGGGTCTCAGTACCTGTCAATCCGAAACTTGAACTTCAGACAAGTTATGTTTCTGACACCGTTGAGCCTGGACAGGAATATATATACGCCATAAAAATTAAAAATGTAGCAGGGAAAGATGTTACTATCGATCCGAAGGTAATGAGATACGAAGTATATGACTATTCATTTGACGAATCCGCTTTTAGTGATGATATAATAGAGATCTCCGCACCTTCAACCATAAAAGCCGGTGAAATTGCTAATATGACCATCAGGGTACCAGTCCCAGAGAATGCGAGCGGGAGTTATGATGCTTACATCGAAATGAATGCTGATGGGAAAGAGAATGACGGATCCGTCCCACAAATAAGCCTGAGCTTTACGGTTGATAAACAGCCTGAAGTCCCTTATGTAAAAACCTTTAATACCACAACTGCCGACCCAATAACGATTGACGTTTCGGCTGAAACTTCTGACCAGGGTGCATCTGTGCGTATCTCCCCTGAAAAGGAGGAACCAGGTTTTGAAATAAACCTGACATGCAACTCCAACCCTGTCAATCTATCCCTTGTAAAAACCGTTGATAGTAGTGCCGTATACTCTCAAGGATACATCTTCCCAATATGGGCAACGGAAACTAGTTCAAGCTATCAGAGTGGCAGCAGGAAATATACCGAAACGTATAGAGCAGCCGGAGCAATTGGAACATGGGAACTTACAATTCTCCCGAAAAACACAAACAATTTTGACTATTCAATAACTGTCGGGGAGTCAGAGTAAAAACACAAACAAAAAAACAGAAAATGAGGTTTGAAATGGAAAAAGTTAAGAGAAGCTGACAGGACTGGTTTTTAGTTATTTCAGGTTCTGCTGCTCTTTAATTTTTCATGTTTTCTATTTTTACAAATAGATTTTTACTTACTTTTTATATTTAGATTTAGATTTAGATTCCCTTTTGCCATTATATTTGGCATGAAAGTTCTTTCAAGTACTTTCATTTCTTTGTGCCTGTGATTAGAAGAATTTCATATGCGTTTTGTATATTACATTGGAATTTTACTTTCTGTATACCTATATGAAAGGCTATATTTTTCATAAAGATATGAGTATGCTTTTTTCATAATATGAGCTATTCGTCATTCCCCGTGGATAAGATGATTTTCAATTAAGATCGCATTGGTTTTTATGAGAATATTATGAGGATATCCACACAAAACAACGAAGAGCCAAAATAGAAATATACGGTTATATAATTAGATAAAGAGAAATCTGCAACAGGCAGAAATTTATTTCATAAAACATAATATAGAGCTGAGGGGGCTTAGCTTGAAATTTGAACGCATTAAATCTGAAGGTCTGGCTCATCTTTCCTATTTCATTGGTTCGGAAAATGAAGCCATAGTTATCGACCCTCGAAGAGACTGTCAGGTCTATGCCGAGCTTGCCAGAAGAGAGGGTATGAATATAAAATATATTTTTGAAACCCACAGAAATGAAGACTATGTAATCGGTTCACTGGAACTGAAGAAACTTACAAATGCAGAGATTTATCATGGCCATGGAGTAGATTTCAAATACGGGAACTACGTGAATGAAGGTCAGAAGTTTGATTTCGGCTCAATGAGATTGACGGCTTTACACACTCCGGGCCATACCGATGAGAGTATGTCCTACGTCCTGACCGACCTTGATACGGGAAAAGAGCCAGTAATGGTTTTTACAGGAGATGCCCTGTTTGTAGGCGATACCGGGAGGACAGATCTCTATGGCCCAGAGAAAGCTCCAGAGCTGGCAGCAAACCTCTATGAAAGCATATTTAACAAAATCCTTCCCCTGGGAGATGGAGTAATACTATGTCCTGCGCATGGTGCAGGCTCGGTTTGTGGGGGAGCTATCGCCAAACGTGACTACAGTACGCTTGGACTTGAGCGCGTACAGAATCCTGCTCTGCAAAAAACAAACAGGGAAGAATTTATCAAGTTCAAACTTGAAGAGCAGCTTGATTTTCCTCCGTACTTCAAGAAAATGGAGCAGTACAACCTGCAAGGACCTCCTCTGCTGCAGGGCCTGCCAGTTCCGAAGCCGCTTTCACCCGCGGATTTCAGGAAGGAAATGGAAAAAGGGGCAGTGGTCGTTGATACGCGCATGCCTCACTCTTTTGGAGGAGCGCATATCAGAAACTCCTATAGCATCTGGCTCGGAGGAGTACCTTCGTTCGCGGGCTGGTTTCTTCCTTATAACAAACCCATAATCCTCGTGCTGGAGGAAAAAGAGCAGCTTGAAACCGCTGTAAGGTATCTGGTCCGGCTGGGTTATGATAATATAGCGGGTTTTTTGAACGGCGGAATTTCAGCCTGGTATATGAAAGCCTTACCTACGGACGGACTTAGTTTTATATCGGTCCACGATCTAAAGAATAAACTGGAGAAGCAAGAGGAGATGACACTACTGGATGTGAGGAAGAAGAAGGAATGGGATGAAGGGCATATCCAGGGAGCCAAAAATATATACGTTGGAGAGCTTGAAGAAAATCTGGATAAGGTCTCAAAGGACTCTCAGGTAATTGTTTATTGTGACAGTTCCAGGCGTTCCAATATAGCAGCTTCGATCTTGAAAAAGCATGGTTATAATGATATACATAATGTGCTTGGCAGCATGACTGCATGGAAAAATGCCGGATACGACACAGTAAAATAAACTTTTTTATAAATTCACTTTTATAAACTCGCTTTTATGTATTCACTTTTATGAATTCACTTTTATAAACTTATTTTTTCTTTGAGCTGTGCACTCAAAAAGGAAATTTGGGAATCTACTCAAAAAAGGAATTTAGAAATCTTTATATTCTCTCTCTTTTTTTAACATACCATGGTTTTACATGTTCCACGCATTCTTCTTCCTAAAGATAATTGGGAAAAGTGGGCAGTGATTGCCTGTGATCAGCACACTCAGGATCCGGAATACTGGAAAAGAGTTGAAGAATTTATTGGAGATACTCCTTCTACTTTAAATTTAATTTATCCGGAAATATATCTTCCGCTAGATGAAAATCGAGTAAATAAGATTCATAAAACCATAAGTAACTACAAAAAACTTCTCGTTGACCAGGGCCCCTGTTTTATTCTCGTAAGGCGTTTAGTCTCAGGTAAGGAGAGAACAGGACTTGTTGTTGCAATAGACCTGGAAGAATACCAGTTTAACGGGTCCGATTCGTTTATCAAACCAACGGAAGGCACTATTAAGGAGAGGCTTCCTGCAAGAGTCAGGATAAGGGAAAACGCAGAACTGGAACTCTCGCATATCTTAGTGTTATATGATGACCCTTATTTTTCGGTTATCCCCGGAAACCCTGATGATTTTGTTTGTGAAGATAACAAGGTTTATGATTTTGATCTGATGGAAAACGGCGGCCACATCAAGGGTTACAGGATCAGTAATGAAAAGATAATTAAAGAAATTTCGGAAAAAATCCTTAACCTGGGAACCCTTCTTGTCGGCGATGGAAACCACAGCCTTGCTGCTGCAAAGAGCTTCTGGGAACAAATTAAAGGGAGCGCACCGGCCGATCATCCTGCAAGATACGCAATGGTTGAGCTTGTAAATGTTCACGACCCAGGGCTTTCCTTTGAACCTATTCACAGGGTTGTAAGCGGAATTGAGCCTGAAGAACTGCTCAAAAAATTCAATGCAAGGGTCGAGGAAACCAGTACCTCTCCCTCAAATGCCGATTTCCCGGTTGCAGGACATTCAATAGGGTTTATTACAAAAGATAGGTCTGGTGTGCTGATTTTTGATAATCCCGTTTACGATCTTGAGGTCGAAACCCTTGACGAGATAATTGATAATTATTCAATCGAATATGAACATGATCCTGAAGTCGTGGAAAAACTTGGAAAAAAACAGGGCAATATCGGCTTCTTCCTTCCCCCATTAAAAAAGAGCGATTTCTTTTCTCTAATTAAAAAGAAAGGGGTTCTTCCGAGAAAATCGTTTTCCCTTGGAAAGGAAAATGAGAAGAGGTATTATATCGAAGCCAGAAAGATTGTTCCATAAGGCTTCCTGTTATGTACTTCAGTTTTCTTTTTACTTCAGTTTTCTTTTTACTTTTTCGGACTTTTCTTTATTTTCCTTTAATCAAGGGGACAAAGAAATTACTAACAACATAGAGAGATCTCTTCAATTTTAGAGATTGATCCAGAGCACTAACAGGATGTGAATTCCTGCAAATGCAGGCACCAGGAATCTGAAAATCGGCTTCTGGGTTTTGTGCCTGAATTGCTGCATTCCAAGGATTGCACCGATTGGCCCAAAGAAAGAAACTATCAACAGGCTCTGTTCTGAAATTCTCCATTTATCCCTTCTTGCTTTAAATTTATCAATTCCATACAGGGCATAAGAAGCTGCATTAATAAGAGCATAAATAATGGGAAAAAGAAGATATACAGTCTCTGTCATGGGAAAGAATTCTCCCTAATAATAATTAAAGGCTGTGAAATTTTACTTGATTATACTTATTTGAGAAAGATAAATATAATTACAGTATTAAATAAATTATAAATAAGTGGCTGCCCAGATGTATAGCCGCATAAAATGCGTCTGATAGTTTGTGGGATAAAATTTTCGAATGAGAACGTATAGTATTGAGGATTTTAAATGAGTACAGGCTGGATCGAAGGTAAATCAGGGAATAAAAGCGAGAACAATGTCCACAGAAGTCTGCTATCTCCCCCACCCCTGGTCTTAAAAGTAGGCCGCTACTTTCCAACGCTTATCCTTATAGGGCTTGCTGTTAACCTTATTCTTCCGCAGCTTGCTTCGGTTGAAACGTCTGCGCATGTTATCAAAACAATGATTCCATGGGCTGTGCTACTGGCTGCCTTTGGCCAGGTTGTCAGTTACCTGGGAGCAGGTTTTCTTATGAATTCCATTGTAGCAAGAGTAAAACAGACAATCCCTATATTAAAAGGATCTATAATAACGCTTGCAGCTTCAAGTATAGGCATGCTGGCAGGAGGTCCTTTCGGAAATGCTGCAGCGACTTATCGATGGGCACGGAAATATGGTATTAGTGCCGAAGGCGCTGGGCTTGCTGGTACCCTGCCCACTATCTTCAACAATACGGTCTTGACAGTACTGGCTATATCTGGAATTCTCCATCTTCTGATAGCCCATAGCCTTTCTTCGGTGCAGTTTTTTGCCTTTATTCTAATCCTCACCTTACTTGGCCTGGGCTTTGCAGCAGTACACTGGGGATTAAAAAACAGGACAGCTTTCACACTTATTGTTGTCAGAATAGCAGCTTACTTTGCTCGGCTCTTGCATAAATCCTACACACCTGCTCCAACTCAGGCTTCAGTAAGCCGAATTTTTGCAGCCCTTGAAACTTTAAGCAACGGAGGCTGGGAGCGCCCGCTTCTTGGGGCTGTGATTTTTACGAGTTTTGATATGCTGACCCTTTATTTCTTCTTCATAGCCGCAGGGTTTCCTGTAGGGTTTGAGATCCTGGTCGTTGGGTATGGGCTCCCTATTCTCTTAGGAAAAATAGCTTTTCTCCTGCCAGGAGGAATAGGCGTTGTGGAGAGTTCTATGGCCGCTCTCTATACAGGCCTGGGAGTGCCTGGTTCAATTGCGGTTGTTGTTGTACTCAGTTACAGGGTATTTTCGTTCTGGATCCCAACGATAATAGGGTTTCCAATAGCGTTTTATCTTCAGAGAACATGAATACAACCAGTAGCGCCGATTCAAAGTTATATTAGTATGACAGATATCATTGTTGTATCCTGAAATGAGTTCGCAGATTCAGAACCATTTGAGAGTTCAATATACGTCTGCCCAAAGAGATAATGACTGAATGACTGACCTTTAAAAGAATTACGTTAAATATGTTGCACAGGCATTCTCCGATTCCCATGCCGTGACACTGGTAACCCTGATTTCTGGATTCTTTATCATGGTTTGAAGGGAGGTTGCTATGTACTGGGCAATGTTTTCCGAAGATGGCGGATTGCTGTCATTAAAGTATTCAAGCTCATTTAAAAAGTTGTGATCCAGTCTTGTCATGATTTCGGATACATTCTGCTTTAATTCTCCAAAGTCCACCAGTACTCCGGCTTCATTGAGTTTTTCGCCAGCCACACAAACTTCGACCTTCCAGTTGTGTCCGTGAAGGTTTTCACACTTTTTGGCCACCATTTTAAGCTGATGGGCTGCTGCAAAATGGGTAACAACTTTTAACTCAAACATAGTTACTAAATCTCCTTGTTGAACTTATGAGACAGTTACTTGATAAATAGCTTTCCAAATTTGTCGATATTTAAAAAATATGATGAAAAGCAACTTTTGCAGCAACTTTTGAAGCTTCAAAAGCCCTGGGGTACTTGATGAGAAAGTAAAAAATCAAATTGCGGGCGAACACCTCACCCTAACCATGCTGTCCGATAATTCAGTTTCAGAGAGAAAGCGTGGGAAAAATAAAGTATCTAAAGCCTTTAAATTAAAAAAAAAGGAGTTTTATAATTGATATTAGTGATGATTTTTTATTTTTTGCAGGCTGCGTAGAACCTTCGATGAAACCGCGATTCCCATGCATGTATCCAGGGTTGTTGAGGTCATCATTCCTATTACCTTTTCTCCCTGCAGGACAGGAGTACCGCTATCTTCAGGATCAGGCATATCATGGCACTGGAAGCCCAGAAAAAGCAAGGAAGCTCCAGAATTAGCCACCCTGCAGTAATTAATAGTGCGAGTATCGTTAACAAGAACAGCTAGCTCCAGCTCGGCCGGACTGCCAAATTCCGTGATCTCAACCGCAGTGTAAGGGGGAAGCTTTATCAAGGCTATATCGTAGCCTTTTAAAATTCTTGTAACAACGAGTTTTATTCCGTCAACTGTCAGATTGTCTCCTTCACCCCGAAATATATGAGAAACCGTAACCATGTAAGGTAATCCTTTGAGTAAGATAACTGCACCAGTAGTACAGCGCTTTCCATTGTGAAAAAAAGAACTACCTGCTTTTATCATAAGCTCCGTCAACCTGCAGATTTTCCCTGGGGATGTTTATGTTATTTCCGTTTTTACATTAAATAGTGATTTAATTATATTTAGCGTTATATATTTGGATGAGCATTTGCTTGTTGCCTGCTAGAGAATACTGGAAAATTTAGTTTTATTTGCCCTTAGTTTGGAGTGCAGAGGATAAGTTCCCAAGAAAATCAAACAAAAAGTTTGGAATGTTTCATATTCCAATATGCTAATTAGAGAAACTATGGTTATCGAAGACAACTTTACATTACATGAAACAAAATGCAAAAATGATAAGCTTCTCACTCTTAACAGCCATATTTCAGAAAGAGTTCAAACCTGGGAAAACCTGGTTTTGGATGAGCTCAAAAACAAAATGAACAAATTCTAATTGGAATTACAATAACATTACAATGACATTACAATAACATTACAATGACATTACAATAACATTACAATAACAAACGTGCATTTCGACCTTTTGCCCCCGTTAAAATCTTCCGTTACCTTTTTCCCGAAGCTTAATTTAAGATAAGCTTAATTTGAGATAATATATGCAGATTTTCTATTTATTCTCCAAAAGTTATAACAAGAAAAATGTTATTTTTTGAAGATATCTGAAGGGGTCGGTTTAAATTAAATGTTCAATTTTCTTTTTTTAATTTGATATTTTTATATAATATCATGCCAATCCCTTCTTATTCCTTTACGCAAAAAGCAGGCCTGAAGGAATGACTATCTTGCTGAACTGAACATTATTCACTGAAATGAGCGAATCATGCACAGAGGCATGAGGAAAAGCCTGCATGTCTATAAAAGCAATTTAAAGGACAAAACAGGAATTTAGGAAAAGCCTGAGATTTAGCAAACAATTCACGGTATAAGTTCACAGGTATAGACAGTTGATTGGCATATACTGAATTTAGTTGGGGGTTAGTATATGATTGTACAGGAATGCAATTTATCGTTAGATGAACTTCTGAAGTTTGACGGGGTAATGGCAGCCGGGATTTTCAGTCCCGAAGGAAAACTTGTGGAGTATAAGTCAAGAGATGAAATGCCAAAAGAAATGGCCGAGATGACTGCCAAATTCTGCGGAGCCGTGAACCTGATGTTCGATGCTCTGGCCAGTGCTTACACACAACTTTACAAGATGAACTGGGTACCTCAGCAAAACTGGATGTACAGCGGCGGAGACTGGACCGTTATGATCTCGGGAACGAGAGGGGTTTTTGTTGATAAGTCAAAAGCGGATTTAAAGAAGCTCTTTATGGCTCTGGGAATGTGTTAATGCCTTAATATTATTAATACCAAAACGACTCAGTACCAAAATCCAGTGATAAACGTGAAATTGAAAATCACTAGATTTTGTAATTGGTTATAATCCATTAAATACGTCCTCTCGATGGAAGTCTTTCGATATCAAATATTGAGTTTGATTGAAGAACGAATTCTTCCTGCAAGTTCATGATTTCAATCGAAAAATACAAAAATCACTAGATTTTGGACCAGAGTCACCAAAACACACATGATATTCTTAATAACAGGCACAAAGAAATGAAAGTACTTTTCACCCATCCTTTTTTGACTATTGATCTGTCATACCTTGAGTAGTAAGGTTTTCCTAACTATGTTTTTTTCTTGCCTGAAAGCTATCGGTTTTGCATTAGAAGCCGTCTTTAAACTTTTGCCTTTTACATGAAATAGATACCATGTCCCCCATGTTCCATTTAGCAATCTATTACAATATTTAATAAATATTTAGAAAATTAATGCAATTTGTCATGATTTCTCACTTAACCGAAGACACAATGTATACGGATCTCGATAAACGATTTCCTCTAATGCGGTTAATTTGTGCGGAAATACAGGTTCAAAACTCTTTTCAAAAAACAGGCTGGAACAACTAACTTTATTAATTATTTTCGCATTATACTCTGAGGGGGTGAAATATGTCACGTACTAATTTATGGGAAAACTTCTGGGATATAATGGGTGCGTTAATAATAACGATCATGATATTAATTGGAATTGCCAATTTATTATGAATTAAAACTTGCCCCATTTCTTATTTTTTGCTCATCTTCTAACATTTTAATAAGTAGTACATTAGGGAAAGTGATCTTCTTTACTTATTCTACAAAGCTATAGTCTCCATCTAACGGGTTTATCTTCCTTCAATACTCTACCATTCTTGAATGATTTCATTGACGTTAAGTCTTCTCGTCTCATTTTTCAGTAATATTCTGTTGTGTTCCTATGTGGAGCAGCTGGAGGGAAAAGCAATATTTGCAACCAATATTTGTTTTTTGAAAGAATGTATCCTCTTCAAATTCAATGGAGAATTTTCCAACTCAAAAAAATGTGCAACAATTTTATCATACAGTTATGAAGTTTAATGCGTTGTTTGATATTGGGATTCAGACTTAATTAAATTTTTAAAACTTTAGTAAATAAATGAAATTTACTTTTACCCATACAATTTGAAGAGGATACCTTTAAGGACGTTCTCAGAAAATAAATATCATTAGTAATTTTTTACATCCCAAGTTCTATATTCTATTAATATTATTACTACCTTGAATATTATATTTAGAACTGGCAAATTATGGACGCTTTAAAATTAAAGTGATTGCCTGATTGACTGGAGATAAAGACTAGATGTATTATGATGAAGCCGCAGATGCGGTTCTAAAAACTCTGGACACATCCGAAGAAACCGGACTGAGTTCGGAAGAGGCGGAAAAACGGCTTGAAAAATACGGAAAAAACGAACTTAAAGAAGAAGAAAAGACGTCAGTTGTAAAACTTTTTCTTTCCCAGTTCAAGAGTTTTCTGATTATAATTTTAATTGCTGCAGCACTGGTTTCCGCTTTTCTAGGAGAGTTTGTTGACGCTTTTGTGATCCTGTTTACTGTAATCCTTGCCGGCGTGCTCGGTTTTGTTCAGGAGTACAGGGCCGAAGAGTCAATCAAACTTTTGAAATCGTTGACCAGTCCTGAAGCCCTGGTTTTGAGGGACGGAAAAGAGGTAAAAGTCCTTTCTTCCCTGCTTGTCCCGGGCGATATTTTGCTTTTGCAGGCAGGAGACAGGATTCCTGCTGATGCGAGATTGCTTGAGGCGCTCTCCTTGCAGATAGACGAATCCTCCCTTACCGGAGAATCCGTTCCTGTAGAAAAAAACACCGCGATTTTCCCTCCTGAAACTCCGCAGCCTGACAGGAAAAATATAGCTTATACCGGAACCTCGGTCACTTACGGCAGGGGAAAAGCCGTTATTACGGCAACGGGCATGAGCACGGCTTTTGGGAAGCTGGCCGGGCTTCTTGAAGAAATTGAAAGGGAAAGAACTCCCCTTCAGGAAAAACTTGACCAGTTCGGGCGCTGGCTTGGGATCGCAACCCTTATAGTTGTGGCTTTTGTGGCTATACTCGGGATCATAGAGGGTTTTGATCCTTTTGAGATGTTCCTCTGGGGAGTTGCCCTTGCCGTTGCGGCAATTCCGGAAGCTCTTCCTGCAGTTGTGACAGTCGGGCTTGCACTTGGTGTCCGAAGAATGGTAAAAAGGCATGCCCTTGTAAGAAAACTACCATCGGTAGAAACACTTGGTTCAACTAACATAATCTGTACCGACAAGACCGGGACGCTTACCCAGAACAAGATGACTGTTGAAAAGGTGTACGTAAACGGAACCCTCTTAAAAGTTACAGGCGAGGGGTACAAACCCACAGGAGATTTTTTCAATGGAGACAAACCTGTTTCTGAAGATATTCACCTTCACAGGCTACTGGCTACAGGAACCCTCTGTAACGATGCAGGACTGTTTGAGAACGAAGGGGTATGGGATATCACAGGTGACCCTACCGAAGGTGCTCTTGTAGTCGCAGCAGCTAAAGAAGGCATCTGGAAAAAAGCCCTTGAGGAGAAACACGAGCGTAAAGGGGAAGTTCCTTTTTCTTCCGAGAGGAAGATGATGACCACCCTGAACAGTTCCGAAGATGGACTGTATGCATATTCCAAAGGAGCTCCTGAGGTTATTCTTGCTTCCTGTACGAAAATTTTCCTTGGAGGACATGAGGAAGAGCTAACCCCTGAAAGAAAGCAGGAAATCCTGAATGTTGTAAACGACCTGGCAAATCAGACTCTCAGGGTTATGGGATTTGCCTACCGCAAGGTCCCAGAAGACATCCTGCCTGAGGAAGCTGAAAAAGAAATGGTTTTCTCAGGGCTCATGAGTATGCGTGACCCACCAAGAGAAGAAGTAAAGGTGGGAATTGCCACCTGTACCAGTGCAGGAATCCGAACCATAATGATTACAGGCGACCACAAGACCACGGCTTTTGCGATTGCAAGGGAACTCGGGATTTTCCGTGAAGGAGACCTTGTCCTTACAGGTACCGAACTGGAGGCACTTGGCGATAGGGAATTTGAGGAGATCGTGGAGAAAGTTTCGGTCTACGCACGGGTTTATCCAGAGCATAAGCTGAGGGTAGTTGAGGCTCTAAAGAAAAAGGGATATATAGTTGCAATGACCGGAGACGGGGTAAATGATGCTCCTGCCCTGAAAGCCGCAGATATGGGCATTGCAATGGGCATTACAGGCACGGACGTCAGCAAGGAAGCTTCGAGTATGATCCTGACTGATGACAACTTTGCATCCATCGTGTCAGCAGTCGAAGAGGGCCGGAATATCCTGAAAAACATTAAAAACTTTATTGCCTACGGCCTTACCTGTCACATAGGCCTTGTTATCATTGTCCTTGTAGGAGTGCTTGCCTGGCATACTCTGCCTGTCATTGCGGTCCAGATCCTGTGGATCAACCTTATAACAGATGGCCTGCCTCCAATGGCGCTTTCCATGGAAGCTCCTGACAGAGGGCTTATGAAGCAAAAACCAACTAAGGCAAAAGAAGGACTCGTTTCCAGGAAAATGCTTACAGCAAGCCTTGGATTAGGAGCTTTGATTGCAATCCAGTCTATCTGGATCCTTCACGAGTCTCTCAATAATGGAGTTTCTCTTCCAAAAATCCAGACTCTGATCTTTACCCTGGTGGTTATTTCCCTGATGTTCAACGCCTTTAACTGGCGTTCTGAGAGGTATTCGGTATTCTCCTTGGGAATCTTTACTAACAGGTCCCTTATCTATGCCGTACTGAGCACTGTACTCCTGCAGCTTGCAGCAGTTTACGTGCCTATTATGCAGACGGCTTTCAGGACTGTTCCCCTCTCGCTTTCCGACTGGGCAATGATAATTCCACTGGCTTCGACCACACTTATAGCCATGGAGTTTATGAAGTATCTGGAATGGAGAATTCACAGGTAAAATCAAAAGAACAAAACAGTAAAACCAATAAATAGGGTTTGTTTTCAAGCATACCCTTTTTCTTTTTCATTTTCTTTTTCATTTTCTGTTTCTTTTTCTTTAGATTACCAGACATTGAGGCTTTTTTGATTTACTTTAATTTCCAAACGCTCACTCGCTTGACCACAGATACTCGTTTGCTTGATCACGGATGCTCGTTTGCTTGATCACGGATGCTCGTTTGCTTGATCACAAACTCTCGTTAGCTCGATAACAAACGCTCACTCGTTTGATCCACCGCTTTGTCTGGATTTTGTGCATGGATTTTGCTCTTCTGGTTCCTTTTTACAATGCTGGAATAAACGAAACACTTGTAGCCGAAAAAGCGGAAATAATAAAGTGGTTTTAAATTAGATGTCCTGAAATCAAATTGCTCCTGAAATAAAATGTTCCTGTAACCATATATAGAACAAAAACAATAAGTATGCACATTATGACCCCAGTAGACAGGGAAAATCCCATTTGCCCGGAATTCTTCCCGGAATTTATCATAGGCATCGAGCCGCCGGTTGACAGGACGGAAAAAGCGCTCTGGTTTATTTTCCGGGGCCGCGAGGTTCTCCTCAAGCTTAATAAAAACCCTGGAGCAATCCCAAAAATGCTGGACTTTGGAGAGCTCGGGCTTCTAGGAACTCGGGAACAGTATCTTGGAACACTTGAGGGAACTCACTGCTATTCCGTGGAATTGCCTGAAGATGCACAGGCGCCTGAGGGAATGAAATTCGCAGACCTCAGACAGGCGTATACGGAAATGAGTGAAAAGTGCTTTGCACTTGTGAATAAAGCCGTCCAGATTATGGAGTGGGATAGAACAAATCAGTATTGCAGCCGATGCGGGGCAAAAACTCGGCAAAAACCCGGAGAAAGAGGAAAGGAATGCCCTGACTGCGGGGAGCTTTTCTACCCGAGAATCTCGCCTGCCGTTATTGTACTTATTCGAAAAGATCATGAGGTTTTAATGGCAAGGTCACCGAATTTTATGCCAGGCCTTTACGGTTTGATAGCCGGTTTTGTTGAACCAGGAGAATCAGCCGAAGCTGCGGTAGTCAGGGAAACAAGGGAAGAAGTGGGAATTAAGGTCAAAAATATCAATTATTTTGGAACACAGGCCTGGCCGTTTCCGAATTCTCTTATGATCGGGTTTACTGCGGAGTACGATTCAGGGGATATCCAGCCCGATGGATTTGAGATCGAAGATGCCGGATGGTTTTCGGTTGAAAACCTGCCTGGGCTGCCTGGGAAAATAAGCATTGCAAGGAAGCTGATTGACCATTTCCTTAAAGAAGAAGGGCTGGAAGTTTAAAGCCAGATTGGGAATTCAATTTTCAATTCAGAATTTTATTCTTCCCGCTGCAACCTTTTTTAATTCTTTATATTAAATTTGGGATGTTCATAGGGCTATGGGGATTGCCATGTGCCCGATTTCTTCATTCCATAACCTGAGTTCAGGGATATTGTATCAATGGTATTAAGTGCCAATGAAATTTTTGCGAAATATAATGGAGTTAAAATTAAAGTTGCGCATTTTTAAGCACATAAATGTTGCATGATATCGATACATGTGCTTAGACTTAAGCACATCATATGCAAGGAATTTCTAAATAGAAATCATCTGACCTCACAGAGATACGAAAAAGTATATATGCGCCTAAAAAGCCGGAAGATAGGGTAGATAGTTCTTCCAGGTTATTCAATCAAAAAGACGAAGTCGTAAATTTATACACAAACTTCATGCCACATGAGAACAGTGCCAAACCAATCCCAACATAAAAGAATCCTATGTCAAAAGCTGGCAAAAGACTAAATTTCCGAATAGTAATTCCACCTAATATCATTACTACCATAATCAGGTACGACTTTTTATCAAAAAATTCCAGAACAAACATTTTCTTTCTATTATCTTTACTTATTCGAGTCGTGTGCTTCTCAACTAATTTAGAGAAAATGAAAAAATAAAATACTGAAAATACCGAAGCAGCTAAAAAAACACTAAAAATATATCTTCCTTGATTTATAAAATAGGGTAATCCAGTCTCTATTACCATTGTTCCAGCAAACATCCAAACGATGCCTGCAATCAAAATTAAATATTTATTAGGAATCGATGATTTCTGTTTGAAGCTGTTTTTCATATCACTATTTAAACTTGCATTCATGACATAAAAACTTATAGTATTATGGCTCTGTAGAAAACTTACATTTCAACTGAAACTGCAGTAAAAAAATATGTATGTAGACAATCCATCTACATTTATATGTGTCAATCTCCTGGTTTGTAACCAGGAAATGAGATTTCAACAGAAAATGCCAACTACTGTATCATTCCAAAGTATGTCAGAAATAATTCCAAAGTATGTAAGAAATAATTCCAAAGTATGTAAGAAATAATTCCAAAGTATGTAAGAAATGAATTTTTTGAAAACCACTGAAAGCACGGAAGATACGGAAATAAGTAGTTAAGGAGTGGTTCTTCCGTGCTTCCGCGTTTTCCGTGGTTGTAAATATCCAGATAAAATCACTCTGCGACCGGCTGCGTTTTCCGTGTTACAGAATTCCATGTGACTTTAAAATAATATTTGCGCCATAAGCTGCAATTATTTTCTTATTATGTGTTTATTTGAGAATATATGTACTGGAATTAGCAGCCTTTCTCAAAACTTCTGTCGCAAAAGGTGCTTTTTCGTCAGTGCGACTCATCAGTTCTGCGGCGTAATCACAATATTTGCTGTAGAAACTAAGCTCATCTTTCATTTCAGACAAGTCTAGATCTCCCATATTCTGGACTTCTTTTAATGCTTCTGCAAGGTATTGAACAGCTTCAAAAAGCTGTTTTTTGCCCTCAGAGTCTTCAGTTGCAGCTTTAGCTTCTTCCAGATATTTGTTCACTTCTTCTTTAGCTTCCTGTCTTTTGAAAATTATCGTATAGAATGAACGATAAAAAAGGAGACAAAATTGAGCAGGGTTACCATAAGATACTTCCTTTGTTGCAATTTCGAAATATTTTATTGCCTCTTCTAATTCTTTTTTGTAATTTTCCTCTGTTTCTGCCTGGGAAACCATGAATATTGAAACTCTTCCAAGAGAATGATTTGAGGAAGATCTAACATAACTGTTTTGATCATTGGTCAGTTTAAGTAAATCATTCCATGCCTGTCGCTTATCTGAAAAATGGGAAAACGCAGAACCAAGAGCATAGGCAGCACTAGACCTAACTTCATGGTCTTTATCATTGATCAGTCTAAGTAAATTATTCAAAGCCTGTTGTTTATCTGGCATTTGAGAAAATGCAGATTCAAGAGCTAAGGTAGCACTTATCCTCACAAAAATGTTTTCATCATTGATCAGTCTATGTAAATCATTCCATGCCTGTTGTTTATCTGGCACTTGAGAAAACGCAGAACCAAGAACTTCGGCAGCATTAGACCTCACTAGCCAGTCTTTATCTTTAGTTAGTCTAAATAAATCATTCCACGCCTTCTGCTTATCTGGCACTTGAATAAATACAGAATCAAGAACTCTGGAAGCACTAGATCTAACATCATGATCTTTATCATTGATTAGTCTAAGTAAATCATTCCATGCCTGTTGCTTATCTGGTATATCAAAAAATGCAGAATCAAGAGCTCTAAAAGCACTAGATCTAACATCATGATCTTTATCGCCGGTTAGTCTAAGTAAATCATTCCATGCCTGTTGCTTATCTGGCATGAAAAAAAAGAAATTCTTCAATTCCTCAAACGCATATACACGCGCCTCTGGATCATTGCTTAGACATCTATTGTGAATTTTTTCCTGATCAACCAACTTCCAAACACCATAAATATAATAAAAGTTAACGTTTAAAAATATTTCTATAAAACTGTCTAAAAACTACATTTGATTCTACAAACAGGATAATGTACTATACTTTAAGGCAAATACAGACCTGAAATTCAGAATAATTTTCGACCGGAATATAAAGTCAACAATTACAATTACCCAATTGTAGAAAGGAGTCAAGCTTTGAGACAAACTGCGATTTGGTTTTCGGGAATAATCTAATTCAGGAACTCCACTATGTTAATTGAGAGTTATATCTGGAAACCCATTAAATTAGTTCCATTTCATGATCACTACAAAAGAAAATAAACTAAAAAGATCTCTTTAAAGAAAAAAACGAAAATATATACTCTGCCTCTCGGATATAGGTGATATAAAACACATCCCCAAAAAATCTCATCGGGGTCAACTTAATTAGTTAGAAAAAATATAGTATAAAGCCGGCAGGGTATCCTGTAAACTTCGAACATCAGTAGTGTAGCGGTCATCACCGGGCGTTGCCAACGCTCGAACCCGGGTTCGAATCCCGGCTGATGTATTGCCCGAGTTCCGTCACCCGAGTCCCGTCTCGGGAGGACGGTGCCCTTTTCGCTCACTTTGTTCGCTCAAGAGGGATGAATTATGGCAAAGATAAACTGATTTTTAACTCCTTCATGGGACTATTTATCCAAATTTCGTAGAGGATTACCAGCGGGCGGGATCATAAGCCTTTCAAAAAAGCTTGCCTGCAAACTTTTATAGAAAAAGTTTGATTGAAAACGATTTACGTTTGAATTTGAAGAATCTTATCCCCGAACCCTATCGGCGTGATCAACCGGCGCAACGGTTGCGGGTCAACGGTTGTTTTAAAAAAGAAAGATAAGCAGCTTTGAAGGCTGCTTTAAATTGAAATCTATTTTGAGATTCAGTACTCTATCTTTACTTTCTTCTTATGATATAGTACACCGCACCAAGGACTCCCACAGATACTGCAGACTCAAAGCCCGGGATAGATCTCCAGCCAGAAGGTTTTTTCTCGTTAGCTGCAGGATTCGTATCAACATTTTCTGTGGTGGGAGTGGTTGTATTTACTTGGTCATCAGGTTCCAGTTCTATGCTCTTATCGGGTACTACAATTGTGAAGGGTCCGAAACCAGGAGTTTTGGACTCGAAGAAGACATAGGTACTGTCTTCACCAACTTTTGCGGTTTCAAGTTTGCTCCAGGATTTGTTGTAGTTCCAGAGAGCTACAGAAGTTTCGTCAGCTCCGCATTTCTCGAGCCAGGACTTTTCAACTCTGAAGCCGACAACTGCGTTTGCAATGTTATTGGAGTTTGCAATTCCTCCAGAACCTACCCAGATGTTCACGTTCTTATAGATCGTACCTTCTGGCAGGCCCGAAACCAACTTGGACTGGCCTTTCAGCATTTCAACGATAGTAGTTACTTTTCCCAAACTCTTTTTGGCATCAAACTCCACATACCTTATACAGGTTACACCCTGTGTGAACTCGAACCTTACACGTTCCCCAGCGTTGACAGATTTCTTAGATAGTTCTTTGGCCGCAACATTACTCTGAGGCTCAGCAGAACCGCCTCCGCCGCCTCCACCACCTGAGCTGCCACTTGAACCGCCACTTGAACCGCCACCTGAGCTGCTACCACTGACAGTGATGGAACAGTCGGCAGGAAGGACAGAAAATTCAGCTTTGTTGATATCTCTTAAAATTCCCACAATTTTGTACGTACCGGTTGTTGCTGGAGCTTTCAGAGTGTAGCTGAAGCTCTTTTCAGTCATGAGCAGGAAGGAAACTTCGCTTCCATTTACAGCTACAGCTCTTTCCGGCAGGGTAGAACTAACAAATGTGAAACCAGCAGGAAGCTTTTCAAGTACCTGTCCGGCAGCACCGTAGTCCGATACATTGACTGTTACCTTGAATTCCTGATTGGGACTAACCGAGGAAGGGAAAGTCCTTTCTGCACTGCCTGCAGAAGCCGGGACGGTAAACAAAGTCAGGGCCAGGAGCAGTATAACAACAAATCTTAACTCAGGCCGTTTCATATCCGATCCCACCCATCAGCAAAATACGCACCCAGAACTGCATACTTGATCCCACTAGATACGTCATTATTGTTTACAAGAGCCTCAATTTCCTCAGGAGAGAAAACCCCATCAGAACCTCCAAACGTTGTTGCGAGTTGACTTTCTTTCAGTACAATTATGGAAATGCTGTCTGTATCTACAACACTGTTTCCTGATGGGTTCGAAGCTGTGAATTTGAATTTGAACTCGCCTGGTACAGTACTGACTACATTACAGGCATACTGATCTCCACCCTCTGAGTTTAATGAAACCACACCCTGTTCTATACTGGTGAGGTCGATCGTCACTGATTTGATACCAGAGTCGTCTACAACCTTTGCCGTGACAGTAGAGAAATCTTTTCCGTCATTCAGGATGTATTTTGGGGATGCAGATAAAGCCTGTATTTCAGGAGGTATAAAGTCTCCATAAAATGTAAGGTCAAGTTTAACTGGATTAGCTCCGTGTTTATAAGTTACGGAAACAGGCTCGGATGCAATACCTCCCAGCTTGAAGATTATCTCTTTTCCGTTATCTTGCTCGGTACCATTAACTGACACCTTGTACTGCCCAACCTTTGTAAGAGTGTACGAGCCAACAAGCTTTGAATCTATATATGCAGAGATTACGAGTCCGGGACCCGCTTGTGCAGCATCTCCTTTCAAACTTCCTTCAAACGCGTTGGGGAGAGAAGGAATAGTAGAAGAAGAACTGGCAGATGCGGCCGGAACAAGGGACATGCCCAGTATCAGAATAACCAGGCATAATAAAATTCTTAAATGTTTGTCCTTGATCGTCATCATGTCACCTTGAAATTTTACCGTTAATCATGTAGACTTTTTTTTGAAAAAGTCCTTCAGCGATTCCTTCTAGATCCCCTCCCGAAATCGGACCCGAAAACAAGCAGAAGTATGCCTGCAACCGCATAGACAATAAAGAAACCTGGAGCACTTTCGGATTTAAGAGAACTTTTGGAAGATCCTGCTGCCTCTTTAGCCTCGGAATTTTCGCTTGAACCTTCCGAAGCCGAAATGTCCCGCTCAAGAACTGAACTTTCAACGGCATCAGCTTTGGAATCCTCTGTGGAAATTATCTGTTCTTCATTATTTGTCAAAGGTTCTGAATCTGTTTTTAAATTTGAATTGCTATTTGAATTGCTATTTGAATTGCTATTTGAGTTACTATTTGAGTTACTATTTGAGTTACTATTTGAGTTACTATTTGAGTTACTATTTGAATTGCTATTTGAATTGCCATCTGAATTGCTATCTGAATTACTACCTGAGTTACTTACAGTAGTAGTCTCGGAATATACCGCCTTACCATCAGGCAGCTCAAGGGTAACTATAACTCCAGATTTCCAGGCAACACTGCTTGCAGCATCCTTTCCGTTCACCTTAAAAGTAATCGTTTTTCCTTCATCTTCAGCAGTACCAGGAATAAATAGGGAGTAATTTCCTGAGGAAGTATCTGCGAGATACTCCTTTTCATTAAGATAAGCTGCAACAATAGTCCCGTCGGGAGCAGGCGTACCGTCAATGAGAGCAACTCCTATTACTGTCATCGGAAGTATCGGGGGGGATGGAGGGACGTCCTCAGCTGCCATACAACCCTGGGAGAAAGCCAGGAAAAAAAACAGTAGCATGGATGTTCCTAAAAGTCCATTTTTTAATTTTTTATTCATTGTAGACCTCCAGTTATATGTGAACAACAAAAAGAAAAAGAGCTATTCAGCCTGAACAGGCTGAACAGTCAATTGTTTCAGTAATTGCACTTACTCCATACTCGAGTAGTCGGACATCTCCGGTTTGTACGAGTTTTCGATGGATGCGTAGGTACCTGCATCCTTCATGAAGATCCAGTAACCCTGTCCGGGTACCATACAGCCATCGGTTTGAAGTGCTCCAACTGGTCTTGGATCAGTGCTACTCAGGTATTGAATAGACGTAGATCCATTTCCAAGTAGGCTATCTGTCATGCTAGGAATTATGCCGCCCCAACCCTCACTGGAACCATAAGTCATTAGGTTGGAGAACCTGTAGTCTCCAAGAAGCTCAAAGTCATTGAGCGAAGACAAAGTTGTGGACCAGGGTGCATAATATGAAGAGGTATGCCCTATCATGTGCCATCCAGGAGTGAGCTCAAGAGAAGCAGGCACTCCAGGGTCAGTACTAGATGACATTCCCTTGAACTGGACATTGGTCACGCGAGACTTTTCAGTGTAGACCCAGTAACCCTTGCACGGCTCAATAGTCTCAGGGAACTGCCAGCATGAACCGTCCCAGTAGAGGACTGTGCTGCCATTGCCAAAGACATCTTCAGTACAGGCTTTCGAAGAAACAAGTGCCTTCGGCACGGATTTCAGGTTCCAGCCTTCCTCAAGCGTGATAGTCATATCTTCATATGTCCTTACAGGCCCACACATTGAGAAATTAGAGTTGTAGTTGCTTGCGTTGTCCCGAGCAATTACAGCCACCCAGTAATCCTTTCCGTAAATAAGGTCTTTCCCGTCGATTGCTTCAATGCACAGATCCGTAACACTTGAGTTTTCTAATTTCTGGTTTGGAGTCTGTGACCCATCTGTATGAGTTTCTAACCCGGTTGTGTTTACCTTCTGCATATCCTCAATACAGCCTGGCTTAGATGTGCTGATATAAACCTCGTATGGCATATCGGCAAGATCTGCATCAGTGCTTGCATTCCAGCTAACCATCAGCCCTGGATAATCATTCACATACTGCCAGTAAGTTAAACCAAGTGCATCTACAACATTCAGGTTTGCAACACAAGCCGGAGCAACACTGTCAACTGAGAAAGATTTCACATCAGGCTGGTAAGTCCTGCTGCTTGTAGAGTCGGTGATAACTACTGTCCAGTTTTTGTTCACTCCATCTTTTATTGCAGCTGTTATTGAATAGTTGTCTTCACCAACAACGAAGTCGCCAATATCGCAATCTTCGTCGTCGCAGCACGGTAAGTCCTCATCTTCCTGGTCGCAACTTGCATCTACTTCCTTACCATCAATGAGAAGCTTGTAGTTGAAAGGCAGTCCTGCCCCCTCCCCATTCTGTCCTGCAACAGTGAAGGTAAATGTCGGGTTTGAGGAAACGTATCCTCCATCCGGAGAAACGAGAGAGACACTAAGCCCGTCAAGGCTCACATAAAAGTCCCGAACTTCACTTGTAGCTTTGTTTCCAGCTCCGTCTTCAACAGAAACCGACCAGTTGTGGACGCCATCAGGAAGTTCAAGTTCCTTAGATATGGATTCGTCAGCCTTTGCAGTCCCAGAAAATTCATCCCAGGAATAGGCAGAGAAATTCTCAGCAAGTTGTCCATCTACATACAGCTGGTATGACAGATCAAGATTATATTGAGCAGCTAAATCATCCTTACAGGTAAAGTTGAACTTAGTAGCACCTATTACCTCTTTGTAGCAATCCTGAGGAGAAATAAGTGTCACACTGGGACATTTAGTGTCTACATACAGAGTACGAGACCCGGTTGTGTGCGTGTTTCCGTAACTGTCTCTGGTACTAATTTCCCAGGTGTGATAACCGTCAGCGAGTTCAAACTCAAGTTTTTTATATGCACCAGAGGTTATAACCCCACTACTCTTTTGGGCGCCGTCGAGAGAGAAAGCGTAGGTAAGTTGACTCCCAGACTGACCGTATGAATCGTATGCAGTGAAGTTAAAGGCGACACACTTTTTGGCAGCAAACTCGGAGGTAGGGCTAACTATCGTTATGTACGGATCACTAACGTCAAACCCATCATCAAAAGATTCATCTCCCAGCGGATTACCTGAATCGTCAAAGGCAGATATGTCTATATCCAGAGGACCGCTTACATCATCTGGAATCTCAAAGTCATAAGCAAAGGTGTCATCATCTATTTGATCCATCGGATCATCAGTCACAAAATCAGCGCCTACTAAGTTTACATTACTAACTCCGGATAAACCGTCGCTAATCGATATAGTGGCGTTATCAACAGGCTTGCTGAAATTTGCGATGATGTTTACAATGTCTCCCGGTCTAAAAGGACCGGTCTTGTTATATCCGAGACTGATGTTCAAGTAGTCATCAACGCTAAACACAAATGCGTCAGGGTCTGTCAGGAATTCATCACCCAACAGATTATTTCCCTCGGCGTCAAGTGGAGCTATCTTTACACCCAAAGAACCACTTACGATTTTCAATGGAATGACATACCCATAAGTAAAGGAATCTTCATCTATTTTTGTCATCGGCGTCGCAGGCCCTAAATCTGAACCAGAAACGTCAGTAAACGATATATTGGATTTATCAACAGTTTTATTGAAATCGACGGTGATATCTACAACGTCTCCCGGTATAACATTGGTTTGGTTGTAGGTGACATTAGCACTCATATTTTGTATATCAAAATGTACTGGTTCTGCAAATGCGCATCCTATCCCTAATAAAAGGGATATAACGAACATCGCACTAAATGGTATCAATCTTTGTTTCATATTTTACACCTAGATTCCGCAAATATCCAATTTTCTTCCAGTTTAAACATTGAACAGATCTTTTTCAATAATATTGTTAAGTTGAAAGATATAGCAGATCCCAGCTATTAAAACATCTTCAACAAACAGCATAAAAATATTGAGTTATTTAATGGCTCAATAGTTAAATAAATGAATACTGTTTGACAATCATCATCTACAATTTACCCCTATTTTTCAACCCAACCCCCTCTATATAATTAAATTGATATTATTATCTGTTCGGTTGACAAGAAACCCAACGCTTCTCCGAAATCGTTTTTGGTAGAAGTGGGGTAACATTTGGTCCTGATGCGGCAAGTATTAGCCTCTCTGTTCTTGCTGCTCAGGGAAGTGATAATCCTGTTTTTGAATCAGTGCTGACTGTACAGCCCTGAACATCATATATGTGCCCGCTAGCGAAAGGTGAAAATTTGTTGTGAGCTAAATTTCCACCGACTGCAATATTTTGATCTTAATGTACGGCACACATCTTTGTATATTATCTTAGGATGATAATATAGCTAAGATTACACGATAACTAATATAAATCTTTCTGACAGAATAGAATAATTAAATTTAATTAGTGTTAAAAAAGAATTTAATGTATATTAATAAAAATTCTTTAGAATGTAAAGTGAAAAGATTGCGATTTTTTGAAGCACATTCCAAAATTGTTAAATATTGGTTCTTAAAAAAGTAATACCTGAAAAATATAAAAATACAAGGGGTAGAAGATTCAGAAACTAAAAATTTTTGTTTTAAAAGACATTTTAGAGATTTTTCAAGGCTGGAAACAAGAAACTCCTGAGAGAAAGAAACCACGTTATCTTTATTGAAATCAAAGCTGATAAACTTGAAATGTGGAAAGCGCATATTTAAATAAAAACATTTTTTATACGAAAAACGCGGGGGTTTTAAAATTCGATATACTTTCCAGAATTCTACCGAACTTTCAGTTCAGAGAGACTTTGTTCAGGATATGCAGGATTTTATAGCGATTTCAAAGGAAGTCATACCTCTGGAAAAATCAGCTATAATGATAAAAAATGAAAACCGAGAAAGGCGTGCAATCTTCGAAAAAATGATTCAAGAAATAGATCTGTTTGAGAAGGAAATGAGGGAATGTATTGAGACCCTCGCAGCCGGAGTAGATTCACCTGAGATTCTTGAGGTAAAAGAGAAAACTCTTGAGACTTCCTCAAGCGTGGCGCTGGCAAAGAAAAATGAAAAACTTGCCGAGATTGACAGTGAGAATAAACTGGACCTCATGGAAATACAGCAGCTTGATACAAGGATACTCGCAGCTCTTAGCCCCTTTTTTGAAGACAGCATATATGGAGCCCAAAATGAATATTATGCCTTCATAGAAGATAAAACACTGAAGGGAAAGCAGGTTGGTTTTGTTGACAACCTGCAGTATGAGTTTGAACTTCTTTTTACACAGGACACCTTGAAGGTAAAAGACCTGCAAAACCTGACCTTGCCGATATGGTCAAAGGGCGGAATCCTATCCAGAGAGGAGAAAGTAAAAAAAATCGATGTATCCGACTTTTATATAAAGAACATTAATTATGAGAAAAATAACCTGAAAACCGTACTTGAAGATAAGGATGCGGAAAATAAGTTCACAATCTCCTCGGACGAGAAAGCTTTTCTGATTATATACAGGGACTACGAGATAACACGGGACCAGGAACTGGCTGCCGCCTTAAACAGGGAATCGGTTGATTCGTTCATAACAAAGCTAAAAGGGTTCTTCACCGAATTTGTGGGATCGAAGAAACTCATTAATATCACATTTGACGGGAAAAACGTGATGGAAGAAAACAGAGTTTTTGAATGTCTGAAACTAATTGCTTCCATATACGGAAGACTGGTAACGGAATGCCTTGAAAAAGGATATACTGAAGGGGAAATAACTATCAAAATTGAAGAGCCAGGTGGGACGAGGACAGAAAAATATCTTGAAAAATCGGAAATTTCGAAAGAGCTGTCAACTATCGGAAGGGAAGGAGAAGATCTGGCTACACTCCTGAGGGTTAAGGAGGGTTAAGAAAAGATAGGCAGGCGAGATGGAGAGATCCTGTTGACGCAAGGCCAGAGTAACGTTGAGTTCTGGAGCGTTCCTGTGCCAGAAATGCTCCAGAAGCTCCAAACAACCTGCGAAGGCTTGAATAGCTCGGAAATTAGTGAACGCCTTAAAAAATATGGTGCCAATCTCCTTAAACCAAAAAAAAGTTCAAATACCCTTAAAATTTTACTTTCCCAGTTTAAGAGTCCAATTATTCTTATTTTGCTTTTTGCAGCAGGATTATCTTTCTTTCTTGGAGATACTACGGATACTGTAATTATTATAACCATTATCCTGATTAGCAGTTTGCTTGGTTTCTGGCAGGAGAAAGGAGCTGCAGATGCCTTTGAAAAACTGCTCAGTTCAGTCGAGGTGAAGTCAACAGTATTAAGAGATGGAGAAGGAAAGGAAATTCCTGTCGAACAAATAGTACCTGGAGACGTAATAATCTTCGGTGCAGGCGATATAGTTCCTGCAGATTGCCTGATTATGGAATCAAAGGGGCTTTTTGTCAATGAATCTACTCTCACCGGAGAAACTTACCCGGTGGAAAAATCAACAAAAACCCTGAAAGCAGAAACTCCTCTTGCAAAGCGTGAAAACTCACTCTGGATGGGAACCAGTGTGGAAAGCGGAAGTGGAAAAGCACTGGCAGTTGCTACAGGGAAAAAAACAGAGTTTGGGAAGATATCAGAAGAGTTAAGAACCAGTGCTCCTGAAACTGAATTTGAAAGAGGTATTGCAAAGTTTGGCCATTTTCTGATGGAGGTTACCATGTTGATGGTCATTGCAATCTTTGCAATCAATGTTTATCTTCAGCGCCCGATTCTGGATTCTTTTCTTTTCTCCCTTGCGCTTGCAGTCGGGCTTACACCTCAACTTCTACCTGCAATTATAAGCGTTAACCTTTCTCACGGCGCAAGAGAGATGGCGGAAAATAAGGTAATTGTCAAGAGACTAGCCTCTATTGAAAATCTCGGCAGCATGAATCTACTATGTTCCGACAAAACCGGAACTCTGACCGAAGGAGAACTTCAGCTTCATTCTATTCGGGATGTGAAAGGAGATCAGAGTGAGAAAATCCTTTTTTACGCCAGTCTCAATGCCTATTACCAGAAAGGTTTTAAAAACCCTATAGACCGAGCAATCCTGGCACATAACAAACTAGATGTGGGAGAATATAAGAGTCTGGACGAAGCCCCCTATGATTTCATACGCAAGCGATTAAGCGTCCTTGTCTCAAAAAACGGGAATAGCCTGATGATCACTAAAGGTGCGCTCTCAAATATTCTTGAGATTTGCACCTTAGCAGAAGTAGAGCCTGGAAAAATTGTAGAAATATCAGAGGTCAAGGAAAAAATAGAGCAACAATATAAGGAGTTCAGCGAAAAAGAGTTTCGAACACTTGGTGTTGCATACAGGGATATGGACAAGCAGACTAAAATCGAAAAAGACCAGGAAAAAGGAATGACCTTTCTCGGATTTCTCTTGTTTTTTGACCCATTGAAACCAGGCATTGCAAAAACGATAGAAAACATGGAGCAACTTGGAATTTCTCTGAAAATAATTACCGGGGATAACAGGCTTGTGGCTGCCAGTATTGGCAAGGAGATAGGGTTTAAAGCCTCAAGAATTCTAACCGGAAGCGAAATTTACCAGATGACAAGCGAGGCCCTTATAGGAAAAGTAAATGACATTGATATCTTTGCTGAAGTTGAGCCGAACCAGAAAGAACGTATTATCCTTGCACTCAAGAAGAGAGGGAACGTTGTAGGATATCTGGGAGACGGTATTAATGACGCGTCTGCTCTTCATGCAGCCGATGTAGGAATTTCAGTTGACAGCGCCGCAGATGTCGCCAAAGAAGCTGCACAAATTGTGCTGATGGAAAAAAGCCTAGATGCACTTGTAGAAGGTGTCAAAGGCGGAAGAAAAACCTTTGCCAACACCCTGAAGTATGTTTTCATGGCTACCAGCGCCAACTTTGGGAATATGTTCAGCATGGCAGGAGCATCCCTTTTCCTTCCCTTTCTTCCCCTGCTGCCCACACAGATCCTGCTAACCAATTTATTGACTGATTTTCCGGAAATGACTATAGCCACGGATACTGTTGATAAAGAACTGATTGAAGAACCACACCGCTGGGACATAAATTTCATCCGCAAGTTTATGATGGTATTTGGCTTTACCAGTTCGGTCTTCGATTACCTGACCTTCGGGACTTTGCTTCTCCTGCTACCGGGTATGATAGAACAATTCAGAACAGGCTGGTTCATAGAATCCGTTGTTTCGGCATCAATGATAGTGCTGGTAATCCGAAGCAGAAAGCCTTTCTTCAAGAGCAGGCCAGGAAAATATCTACTAGTGGCCACTATTCTCATTGTAGTCCTTACTCTTTGCTTCCCACTCACGCCTTTTGCAGCCCCCTTTGGGTTCAAACCCCTACCTTTACAGGTCATTTTAATTCTTGGAGCCCTAATAGTACTTTATATCATTACGGCTGAGGCGATAAAGAGAATTTTTTATAAAAAAGTAAAATTTTAAGAGCTACCTGTACTGACAGCTATGCTGACAGGAGAAAAACTGGTTTACCTTGAAGTTACTCAGGCTCGCCTTCATCATAACCTGTCCCATCCGGCAGAAAAGGAGTGAAGATAGCTACCGTAAACAGCAACAAAAAAGTGCCGTACATTTTGATCGTTGCCTCAAACGTAGCATAGAAAATGAAAACCACAAGCATGACCCAGACAATGAAACTGAGCTGAAGAGCAATTTTTACTCTATATAAATTTTCCGCGCTTTCGCTCAACAAAATCCCCCTTAAAGAATCCCTTAGAAATCCCAAGTAAAAATGATTCCCGATTGGATAAATAAGTGTTGTCAAAAAGAACGATCAAAAGACATCTCAAAAAATCGGAATGTAAAACATCTCCCTTTAAAGAGCTACCTGATATCCCGGTAATCCTGAGCCCGGTAATGCTACATGCTGCGAATCTTCAGTATCCAGCATAATGAATCTTCAGTATATAGCATAATGAATCTTCAGTATCCAGCATAATGAATCTTCAGTATCCAGCATCAGGTAGCATGAATAATAACTTCAGAAACGTAGGCTGATTCTATAAGTATTGAAACTTAATAACTCGAATCCAACGGAGTATTAAATATCAATAAACCGGAGCAATTTATCTCCTTCACTCACACGCCTGAGAAAGTCTTCTCTGTCAATATAGGGGACTCCGGCAATTATTGAATCCGCGGCTTTCTTGCCAAGCCCGGGAAGCTCCCGGATGAGATTGGGAGAAGCGGCGTTAATAGGCAGGGGATACGGTATGCCAGTAATCGAGCGCATCCCGTGCCCTGTGACCGTAACATCAGTAAATTTCCGCAAAAGCAGAGAAGCAGGAATTCCAACTAGTAGTGGATATGAGCCAAGCTGCCTCCCAAATGTGATTCCTTTTTCCCGGACCTCACACATTACATCCCTGAGCACGGTACCTTCAGGCACCACACGCCGCAACATTGGGAGGTCAATATTCTTCCTTACCCTTTCCTTGTAGTCCAGAAAGAGCTTCTTGTGCTTCCTCGCAGCTTCGTCTCTTCCGTACATCGGGGTTCCGGGAAAAGCCATAACCTGACGGATATTGATCCTGCGCAGAAGCAGGTCCGAGTCGAGTACTTCTTTCAGGAAATCGTAATTGAGCTGGAAAGTTTTCCTGGACTCACCCATCAGCCCATGCACGAAATTGATGCCCGGAAGGATTTCGGGAAGCCCGTTTGCTCCTCGAACGGCTCCAAGCCTGTTCACAAGTTTGATCGCCTCAAAGACCTCTTCAGAGGTTGCCTTAAGGGAATTGGCTTCAATTACTACCATGTCGGCACTCTCCATCCCAAAAGCTGCCACGTCCCCTGCTGTATGATATTTAATTATCGTCTTCAGGATCTGTTCAGATTCTTCAGGATAAGTTGCAAGCGTAATCGGGTTTGCATTGTCCATATGGAGCACGGACAGCTCTGGAGCCGAGTTTCGGATTCCTCTATAGAGCCTTTCAATAGCGACTGGATCAGGCTTAGGAACAGGCCCCCCAGCGTCCTTGCCATGATAGGAAAAAAGATCCGGCTGCCTACCTATCCTGAAGTAGCGGGCTCCGTGGGAGTAGAGGGCGGACGCTTCGGAAATTACATCGTCTATGGGCCGGTAGTCGGAAGCCCCATAAAAGGGCTCTGTACAGAAAGAACAGTGAACCTGCCTGCCACAACCTCTGTAGGTCTCAAGCTCGCACATGCAGTAAGGATAATCAGGGTGCTGACGAATCAAAAAAGCACCCCTGGGCCCCCAGCGCCCGATTTCATCTGTTGTCCTGAAGCGTTGCTCTACAGCCTCAGGGTTTCTGAGCTTCGCAGCAGAACTTCCGTTAAAGCCGTCCTTAAAAAGATCATAGACAAAAGCTTCAAGGTCCATTCTGGCAAGCACTGCACCTGAAAAGTTTATCCTGCTTTCAGTACCTTTTGCGGCCTTCCCGCCTTCGCCACTGAAACCGAGCCTGATGGGCCCGCCTATAACTTTTACTCCATGCGCTGTCCGGAAAATTGTCTCGATCTCCCCGAGTGTAATTGGGGAAGCCCGAAGATATTTGCCTGGCACCGTCGTGCCTGCTATAATAATAACAAGGTCTGCTTTCCCTGTAAGTTCCCCTGCTCCAGGTGGGTTTTCTCGCAGGGTGTCAATGGTAATGTAATGAATGTCCTTTTCGGAAAGCCCGCGTTCTCTGAGAGCGCCTGCTATATAACGCGGATAAGGAGAAAGGTAAGGAGGAACCCCAAGACAGGCAGGTTCATCCACATAGCCGTCTATAATAAGTGCTTTCATGTAAATTCTTGTTTCCATTTGCTTGATAGTCGAAAGTATACAGTCCAGTCAGATATAAGTTACAGGTGAATTACAGATGTTAAAACAGTTGAAAGATATCTATTCAAGAGAATAAAAAAGTAAAAAACACTTCCACAGAAACAAAATAATCTGTTAAAAGATAAGAGAATGAAAATTTAAAAAATAATTAGGGCCGGGACCGAGAATCGAACTCGGGTCGTAGCCTCCACAGGGCCACAGGATGGACCTCTACCCTACCCCGGCCACAGGGGTCTGGTACTTCAGATTGAAGCAAGCTATAGAAGGAGTTTTTTTATATAAAGTTTTTGCCGGAAAAGGCAGGAGACCCTTCTCAGGAAAAGAACATCTTCTGTTTTCCGGCTTTCAAAACACATAAAAATTGGCTAAAAGTTCTTTATGGATCGGTATCAGAGTTCCTTAAGCTTTTCAAGGGCAAGTTTTGCAGCCTTTTCTCCCGAAAGAAGCATACCTCCGAAAACTGGGCCCATTCTTGGGGAGCAGGTTGCGGCATTTGCAGCCATGCCCGCAACGATTAGGCCCGGATAAATTTCTTTGGTTGCATCAACAGCCAGGCGCTCGCCAACCTCTGACCACATAGGTTTTTCTCCTAGCTTTCCGAGGTTTCCGATTTTTGCATTGGGAATTTTCCTGAGAATTGTATTACATACAACCGCTTCATGCCCTGTACCGTCAATTACGAGTTTTGTTCGGATCATGAGAGGATCGACATGCAGGCGCTGTGCCGTGACAGGTCCCCAGTTGATGACGATTCCGGTAACCCTATCGTTTTCCCGGATCATGACATCTTCAAAACTTACAAGGTTAAAAACCTCAGCCCCGGCTGAAGTTGCCCCTGAAATAAGCTTCCCAACGGACTCTACGGAATTCGCTACATAGTACCCGGGCTGGTACTCTTTATACCTGATCCCGAAGTCGTCAAGGATGCGGCAGGCTTCTTCCTGTAAAACGATACGTGGGAACATCATGCCTCCAGCCCACATGCCACCTCCGAGCGATAACTTTTGTTCGTAAATGGCAACCTTTGCTCCGGCCTCTGCAAGATACTTTGCAGCCACCAGATTTGCAGGCCCTCCTCCTATAAGTGCCACATCAACTTCCGTGTAGTCAAGGAAGGTTTTAGAATACTCATCAAAAATTGCTCGTGTGATTATGACTTCGTCGAGTTCCATTTTAATCTCTCGTAAAGCTTCTAAATTAAAAGCCGGAAGAATATCCCGGCTTTTTATAAGGAACAAACCGGGAATTGTAAACCCCAATTTGTCATCATGAAAATTCACATTTTGATTATAGGCATTGCTTTTAAAGTTGTTGGAATCGGTGGAGTAGAAAGGAAAAATCGATGATGAATGTACTCGAAGAAAGTTTCCTCAAAACGAGCCGTTATGCGAAGATTTCAGGGAGAGAACACCAGTCGAGATAAAACTACAGTTATTAAGCAACTGAACTTTCCCCGAAAAAAACAGAGTTGAGCTGGGGAACCCCGCAGCAAGCTCGCAGGGTATTCAACTGAAATAAAAAAAGAAGGTTTATAACCCGCTCACTGTTTATTCTTTGAATAAGATGGACAACCAATAAAAGTGCTTGCAGATGGCAGCATTTTCATGCTAAACAAGTTATTTAGAAAGTAATTAGAGATTAAATTCCTTGAAAGTTATAGTACTTATAGAGGAGAAGTTATTATTATAAAGGGGGATTTATTTTGCCAGAAAAAGACAAAGAACCATCTTTCCAGCCTGAACCGATACCTGAACCTGAGCCTGAACCTGTTCCTCCACCTGAGCCAATACCTCATCCGGAACCGGAAATTGAACACGATAAGAAACCAAAGAAAATAGAGTAATTCCGGTAAAGTGCGGCAGCTATGATCTCGAAAATTTATATAGCTCACTGCGAGCAGGACGAACCACTTGCTCAGGAACTTTCCAGAGCTCTATGGGCCGTGGAGATGGAAAGTTTTTCATCCCTGTACAGGAAAGCTAGAATTCTTTCCCGGGGTGAAAGGATACGTTTTGGTATTCGCCAATCAGATTGTTTTATCCCGATTCTCACACAGAAAGGTGCAGGGTCTCCAGAAGTAAATCAGGAGATTGGGTTTGCAGTCGGAGCCGAACCGCTTATAATTCCACTGGTAGAGTCGGGAGTCGAATTACCTATCCTGATACACCATCTCCAGCCCATTGTCTTTTTTCCTGAAACTTATGAGGATGCTCTGGGAAAAATAATACAGAACCTGAGAGAACTGACAAGGCTTGACTGGCTAAAGATAAAGTGCCCCTATTGTGGAGAGGAGATGACGCAGTACATCTCACCTCAGGAAGAGGTAGAGAGAGCTCTTCTCGCGGGGACGCACCTTGAGACAAGATGCAGTTACTGCCAGAAAAATATTTACCTGGACCCAAGAACCTTCAGACCTATACTCTAATTATACTCTAATTATTGATTAGCAACCAGGTTGAGAATATTGATTTAGCAACCAGGTTGGGAACAGAGAAGAGGGTAAATTGACGGGAAGAAAGGAGCAAATTGATCGGGAAGAAAGGGGCAAATTGACGGGAAGAAGGGGGCAAATTATGGGAAGAAAAGCAACAAATGAGATAAAAGATGAGCCTGGAGAACCAATGACAGCTCGATCCAAAATGGGTGAAGCGGTTGTAAGTGAATTAGAGGTAAAAGGAATCGAAAATCTCACCCCGACAGAAAAGAAACACCTGCTTTTACAACTTTCCCGAGATAAGGTTAAAGACAGTTCTGCCGGCCCATGGGAAATTGTTGATGTCTTCAGGGAAAATTGGAGAACCATCAAAGCTACATTAGCTCAACCAGTAAAAATTGATGTAAGGGATGTAGGAAGGGATGCTCTCTTTCGGGTGTCTCTGGATATAACACAGTTAGAAAGAGAACTCGAAACACAGGAACTGAAATAACACTCTTAGAATATAGGGCTGTGTCACTTTTAGATTTTATTTATTTTTAATATATAAACAAGCTTATAGTGTTTTTAGAGTGACATAACAAAGAAAACAAGAAAACAGGAGAAAAGAGAAAAATAAAGCAGAGTAAAAAGATAAAAACTGAAGTAAGAATCGTAACCTCAGCAAGTGTAACCTCAGCAAGTTAATGATCATCAATCAAAATGAAAACATAAGGCTTGATGCGAATAAATTAATACCTTTTTGGTTTGCGCTTTGCGTAACACTCCCTGCAGTAGACCGGCCTATCCGGGTCCGGCTTGAAAGGCACCTCTGTTTCTTCGCCACAATCTGAGCACTTGGCTTTGTACATCGTCTGTGGCCCTTTACCATAGCTGCGTTCTCTGCTGGAACCCCGATCCCTACTCTGGGAACTTTTTCTTTCCATTATCATTTCCCCTATTTGATATCTCGTTAAAGCTCACACAAAGAGAAGTATCAAATAATTCAAAAAGAACCTCAGTTATGAACATATTATTATCTGGGGATCTCGATGAACTAATTGAATTATTAATATCTAGTATAATGATATTTATTCTTACTGCATTAAACTTTATTAAGCTTCAACAAATTTTTTCATTTTTAACCGAGTGTTTCGTAATTTATTCAATACAGAAAAAGCAACAAAAATAACACATTTATTATAGATCGTATCTGAACCAAATACAAATAACAGTACTTTTTATCCTTCAAATTTTAGCACTGGAGCCATCACAGAAATCATAGTCAAATACTGCATTCCGGGGAAATCATCACAGAAATACTGATTAAATACTGCATTCCGGAGAAAGAAAGGAGGTTTACTAGCCTCCTTTTTTATGGATAAAGGGAGAGCCTTTTCTACTCGCCCCCCATTTAGTGCCTTAGTGCCTTAAAGTAAGATTATTTTCCTTGGAATTCCTTGCTGACAGCTGCAGCATTGGTGTACTCCTTTTCTGGAAGATCTTCGAGAACTTCAATTACTTCATTGCTGGCGTCATGTTTTTTAGCGTGCGCAATAAGTTGCTTTTTATTTACGGGATAATCTATATCCTTTAAAGCCTTCTGAACTTCAATTGGACTGGTTTGCATAAATTCCCCCCTTTATGTTTATTTTCCTTGGAATTCCTTGCTGACAGCTGCAGCATTTGTGTACTTCTTCTCAGGAAGGTCTTCCAGAACCTCAATTACCTTATCGCTAGCATTGTGCTTTTTAGCGTGCGCAATAAGCTGCTTCTTATTTACGGGATAATCTATATCCTTTAAAGCCTTCTGAACTTCAATTGGACTGGTTTGCATAAATTCCCCTCCACTTTCTGTAGATTTTATCTAGTTTTCTCGGTTATATTGACTATATGATGTTCAATAACCTGCCTCTTGCAGAGGGTAAGCCACTATTTCGATACCATCTGGAACTAGAGGTATTGTTCTAAAACACCCATTTAGTGAATCAGTACTCTTTTGGGTTTGGCGATTTGATGCGTTCGCTTTTCAGACGCTTGATTTCTCTGGTAACCACTCAAGGCTGTTATGCTCTATTATCCATTCAGAAAATCCAGAACATTATTACTTGCCTGTTCACCCTTGGTAAACTTTACAAAGCAGTCTTTGCTTGCAGGATAATCTATTCCCCGCCGGGTATAGATTTTTCAGCCTGACGTAGATTACTTATTACACACTTCCCTGAATTCAGGTAGCTATCGCCTTTCCCAATTAGTAGCCCACCCACCATTGAGTATTATGTAAAATATAATATAAAAAAGAATTCAACTCAAACGTTTGATAGAAGATGACTATTTAGATCTAGAAACTTAGATATTAATTTTAGAATTGAAGAATGGATGTGTCTGTAAACCAGGGTTTTTAGTTAGCACCTTTTGAAAAGTAGACCCCCATGATAGCTTGATTTAAAACAGGTAAATTGAAGAAAAGATCCCCTTCAATAGAGGAAGTCAATACCGAAAAACTACTCCATGAGGAAATAAGTTTGCAACATATATAGAAAAACTTTCTTGAAAGCTACCGAAGCTCAGATTGATCATATGAAAATAAATCAATATGAAAGAAATCAATATGATTTCAGTTTATAGTTTTGAAAAGTAATTTTATAATATAAAACTAATGAAATGAAGTTGCGTTTTTTGGAAGATGTTGAAATGCAAGTTATAAAAGTACCAGATAAATAATTTGCCTGCTACGGAAAAATACTCAATTGCCTGAATATGGAAGATATTCTGGCTCTTCACCATTCCCTATGGATAAGATGATTTTCAATTCAAGGCCGCATTGGTTTTTATGGGGACATTATGAGGATATCTACACAAAAAAAGAAGAGCCGAGATTTTTTTCGTCTTCTAATTGAAAACCTTTAATATAGGAGTTTCCAGATAAGAGACCAGATCAATATCAGTAAATCCAGAACAAACAGACCGGACGTAATTATGATAGCAGAAAATCTTTTAATCTTTCTACTTGGCCTTGTTCTTTTGGTCAAAGGTTCAGATTACTTTGTAAAATCAGCTTCAGCAATTGCAGAGAAACTTGGTGTTTCCGAATTTGTTATAGGCTTGACACTTGTTGCAGTTGGAACGTCAATCCCTGAACTTGCTTCATCAATAGCTGCTTCTCTCCAGCATGCAAGCGGTATCGTAATAGGGAATATCGTTGGATCAAACATCGCAAATATAGGGCTTGTTGTCGGTCTGGCTGCAGTTATCTCTCCAGTGAAAACCGAAATAGAGATGCTCAGGAGAGATGGCTATGTCATGCTCTTTGCATCTTTGCTCTTCTTTGTTTTTATCCTGAACAGGGAACTCTCAATACTGGAGGCAGCCTTTTTCATACTGGTCTTCATCGCGTATGTGTTTTTCCTGTTTGAAGAAGCCGAGAAATACGAAGGGAAACTGCATTTTAAAGAGTTTTTGATATACTTTTTTAAGTGTGAGTATATAAGCAGTGCAAGGGAAAAGATCAATTGTATAAAAAATGGAAACGCTAACGGAGAAAACTGCCAGTCCAGAGAAGGTTTCACAAAAGATATACTGACCCTGGTATTAAGTTGTGGAGCAGTTATAATCGGGGCAAAGTACTTTGTAGGCAAATCAATCTTCTTTGCAGAACTCCTTGGAGTTCCTGAAACTATAATAGGTACCACTCTAGTAGCAGTTGGCACATCCCTTCCAGAGCTTGTAGTGACACTATCTGCAGCAAAGCAGGGTTTAGGGAACATAGCCCTTGGTAATGTTATAGGCTCAAATATCGCAAACATATTTTTAATTTTAGGATTTTCCGGGTTGATCTATCCGGTAGCCATCGAACAGATAAGTCTATTATTTACGACTCCGGTTATGATTTTGATAAGTATAATACTCCTTGTGTTTATCAGCACAGACTGGGAAATAAAAAGGTGGGAAGGAATGACTTTAGTAGCCTTTTATGCATCTTTTTTAATAGTACTGCTCAGAATGGGCTAAAGAAGTATAGGGAAAGTAATAGGAAAAGTTGGGAAAAGTATAGGAAAAGTAATAGAAAAAGTAATAGGAAAAGTCGAAAACTGGAATCTCCTGAAAAAAAAGATTCAGGCTTAACTCTGTTTTTTTACAAAAAATTCCAAACTTTTTAAAGGTTATAAAAAGAAAATCAAAGTTGCGCTGGCGCACCCCGCTGCAAGCAACGGGGTATGTTCGCGCCACCGCTCGATATTTCGTCAAAGGAAATAGTAACCCTAAACGGTTTAGTTTGAGCAGAAGTTAACAACCAAAAAATGGAATTGATAATTATATAGTCATCAACGGTTACCGGGGAAGTTTCCATCCCCGCAGCAAGCTAGCGGGGTATTCGACTGAAATAAAAATGAAGGAAAAGCTCAGGTTTGTTCTTGAGATTAATCCACGAGTGTAAAGTACATTCTCCTGTTGCTCTTCCCTTTATTCTGAAGTTTTATGATTTTTATGCCTTTTATTTCCTCAGTATTTTTAACATGGGTCCCTCCACAGGCTTCAATCGTGACTCCTTCGATTTCAACGATGCGCACTTCTTTTATTTCGTCGGAAAAGCCTTTTGCCAGCGTGGTTAACCGTGAGAGCTTTTCTTCGGCTTCTTTGCGGCTTACAAGGTAGAAATTAACAGGATTTTTCCGGGCTATAATGTCATTGGCAATTTTCTCATATTCAGCAAATTTATCCCTGTCAAAGACCTCAAGACTGAAATCCACCCTACTCTGGTCAAGACCAAGCTGGTTTCCGGTTATCTGAGCCCCTGCCTCCTTTTCAATTACGTTTGCTATTACGTGAGTCGCCGTATGCATACGCATATGCCTGTAACGTCGATCCCAGTCTATAAATCCTTTTACTTTGTCCCCTGCTTTTAATCCGTTAGAAACATTTTCACCATCTATCTCGTGACTGATATCTCCATTGAACTTACCCACATACAGGACATTAAACTCAGCCCCATCGGATTCACGAACCAACTTTCCGGCATCGCTGGGCTGGCCCCCGCTTTCGGGATAAAAGGCAGTACGGTCAAGAACCACAAATCGATTATCTGTAACTTTTTCGACAGTTGCTTCGAATTCTTTCAGATAACAATCAAGGAAGTAAAGCGCCTCTGTCATTGCCAAACCTCTTTTCTTAAACTTAATTAAAGGAGATAAAAACTGTTAGAGTACATAAACTATGCAGTTTTGAGTAAAAATCCAGCCATACCAACCTGATTCTCCAGGAGTGCATAAGTCAGTAACAATGGAAAAACCTGTTTCAACCACTTATAATTATTGAAAACTCAACTCAAGCGAAACGGACTCGTCCTTCCGATACGGAACTCTGGCTTGTCAACGTGATAATACAGTTTGAGATAAATACTTTATAACTGTATAGATAATTGAATTATTAAACAATTAAGAAAATAGAACATAAAAAGAGATGAGAGTTTGGGACGCTATTCAATAGAGGATTTCATTCAAAGTACAGAAGAAAAGGACCTTAATCAGGGAATTTTTGAATTGGAACGAGACCGACTTCTTGAAGTTAACCTTGAAGGAATTGTCTGGACAAAAAGAGGTTCAATGGTCGCATACACAGGAGATATCGTTTTTACGAGGGAAGGAGTTTTCGAACACGGAATCGGCACCTTTGTGAAGAAGGCGCTTACCGGTGAGGGAGTCAGCCTCACAAAAGCCGAAGGCAAAGGAAAGCTCTACCTCGCAGATGAAGGAAAAAAGGTATCAGTCCTGAAACTTGATAACGATTCCATTTTTGTAAATGGCAACGATCTACTTGCCTTTGAGACCTCGCTAAACTGGAACATAAAAATGATGAAAAGTGTGTCAGGAATGATGGCAGGAGGGCTTTTCAACATAAAACTGGAAGGAACCGGTATGGCTGCCATTACAACTCACCAGGATCCCCTGACTCTCCAGGTAAGCCCAGGTCACCCGGTCTTTACCGACCCCAATGCTACAGTTGCCTGGTCAGGAAACCTGGAACCTGAAATAAAAACTGACATTTCCCTGAAAACCCTGGTTGGAAGAAGCAGTGGGGAGTCATTCCAGATGGCTTTCAAAGGAGAGGGATTTGTAGTGGTCCAGCCTTACGAGGAAGTTTATTTCCAGACGCAGACCTGAAAACGCAGTTTTGGATGTAAATGTCTGCATTTACCCAATTACTATCCGACAATCCAGGACAGGACAACAGCCATGGGAAAGTTGTAGTTCATAAAATTGTCCCTGTGGGCTCAGTAACTTCACCCTATGCGCCTTCGGTTATATTTCCCGATGGTGAGACTACGGGATGAACGACGATTGGTGGATTCAGTAACTTCACCCTATGCGTCTTCGGTTAGGTGAGAAATCATGAAAAAGTGAGTTAATTTCCTCAACACCTATCAAATATTTTAATAAATTAAAAGCTGGAAAAAGGTATCTTTCATGTAAATAGTCCAAATTTAAGGCCGGTTTCTAGTGAAAAAGATAGCTTTCAGGCAAGAAAATTCCTTAACCGATGCCAAATGAACTTCAATCTAATTCCTCCTATACGCTCACGATCGTCATTATAATTCAGCCTTCCTGAGCGCAACCGTTGACCCGAAATGCGCCGGCTGATCACAAACCGTTGCGCCGGTTGATCACGCCGATAGGGTTTGGGGATAAGATTCTCAAACTCAAACTTTTATCGGGTTTTCGGTCAAGCCTTTATTAAAGAGAGTTGTGATAACGCCTATATGATTTGGGGCTAAGTTCATCAAATTCAAACGTTTGCTGGGTTTTCGGTCAAGCCTTTTTTGAAAAGGGTTGTGATCATCCCATTTGAGAACCAAAACTGAAATAAGGAAATCAGCCGCCCGAGTGAGTTGAAAATATGGCCTTTCCTACCCCTAATTCAGCCCTCTTGAGCGAGCGAAGTGAGCGAAAAGGGCACCGTCCTCCCGAGACGGAACTCGGGAGTTGCAACCTTGCCTTAACTGAGTTCATGCCGTTATCCCGAAACAGGACTCGGGAAGGTCACATGCAAATCGCTATTGATTAAACTGAGACTGGAAAGAAGGTTTTTCTTTTGGTGTTCCAGCTCTTCCTTTAAAGCAGCCAGCTTCTTTTCAGAATCCACAATGTCCTCTTCAAGCGAGCGAGTCCTGCTCAGAAGTTCAGCTTCCTTATGTTCGAGTTCAACCAGCTTTCCGGTATCCGAGCTTTCGAGTTCAGCTTTCTTTGCCTCAAACTCTTTCAGGGCTTCAAGATACTCTTTTTTCCGCTCTGGAAAGTTTGAGATTGCAGCTTTGACCTGTAACAGAGCTTTTTCTTTTTTCTGGGCCTGCATATCCAGTGCATTATCCTCGAATATTTTTTGGAGTTCCGGGAAAAAAGAAGGATTTACGTGTACAGGAGCTTCAAGGCAAATATCGAGCTGTTTCTTTACTTCTGGCTTTAAGGTATACCTGCCACTTTCATGAAGTTTCTTAATCCTTGAGAAATGTCCTGAAAGCGGGAGAACAAGAGAACTCAAGCCTGTTTCGGCTTTCCTGAGTTTTTCCCTGGCGGCAATGGATTCTGCCTGAAGGTTCTGTAAACTCTGCCAGACGGAGCCATTTCTGAAGTCTTCGAGAGCCTGGCTGGCTTCGGAAGTTTCAGCCTTTAAAGCCTGAATTTTTTGGTTTCTGGATTCAAATTCCAGCTCTTCGGCAGATATTGAAGCAAAAAGTTCCTGTATTTTATTGATGTCCGAGTGAGCTGCTTCTATAGTGTCCATTTCCTTCTTATTTACCTGAATTACCTCTCCGAGCTCGTTGAAAATCTTACCCAGACTGGCAAGGTTGTCACTAACTTCTTTAGATTCTTCAGGAAAAACGCCTCTTGTATACCTGAAACTCTGATTCATATGCTCCAGACAGGTATTGATGCTCTGCGTAGCTGCCCCATAGAAACTTTCAAGAGCCCTGAAATCCTTATTTTCCTTCACTCTGATTTTATCTATCAACATTGTGACCTGCTTTGTCACATTTTCTCTGTTGCTCTTCGCTCGCTTTACAGCCCTAATATCAAAGTCTCCTTCAACTTTAGCCTCCGCAAGCATTGAGTTACTTTCCTTGAGTGCCAGAAGCGAAGCTTCAAGTTCTCTCAAAAGGTTGGATACATCCTTTTCCACCCTGGAAGAGATTTTTTGAGATCTTGTATCCAGCCATGCTGGAAGGTCTTCAAAATTAATCTCCTTGAGATCAGTCTCCACACTGGAACCTTCTTTTTTTCCAAAGAGCTTTTTAATCCACTTCAACCTTGACATTCCCTGAGTTTGATAAAATTATTTAACTTATTTCTTTAGTTCTGTATATTTTTGAAACTTGTTATGTGAAATAATTATTCTGTAAAAGACGTTTTTGGACTAAAAAGACAGAATAAAAGAAAGATAGAATCTATGACATATAGAGATTAAATGCTTTTTAAACTGATAGCCAGAGGATTAGTATAATCCTGCACTTTACTTCAGAAGTTTACTCTTTATAAGTCCTACTTTTCATAAATTACTTTTCATAAGTTCTACTTTTCATAGATCCTACTTTTCATAAGTTCTACTTTTCATAAGTCCTACTTATCATAAGTCCTACTTTTTAGAAGTCCTACTCTTCATAAGTTCTATTCTTTATAAGTTCTACTTTTCATAAGTCCTACTTTTTAGAAGTCCTACTCTTCATAAGTTCTATTCTTTATAAGTTATACTTTTCATAAGTCCTATTTTTCGTAAGTTCTACTTTTAATAGAGAATATTTTTAATAAGTTGTACTGTTAATAAGTTATACCGGATAAGCTACATGAAAATCTTTTGCTTCTCCACGAAGAGAAGAAAGAAGGCAGGTAAAAATGAGCTTTGAGACAGTAATGAAGCAGGTAATTCCATATACGGACATCACGATATCCAGGCTGATTTTTGCAGCAATGGTGCTGGTTATGGGATTCATTTTATCAAAGTATATTATTCGTGTTTTCAGAAGAGGAATACAGAAAACAAAGATTCCGGACCTTACCGTTCAATTTCTCACTCGTTTTTTAAGTATCCTCCTTTATGTAATTATTATTCTTATTTTCTTGAAGAGTCTCAATTTTGACGTGGATAGTTATATAGTAGGAGTTTCTGCAGCAATAGGCATTGTTCTCGGACTTGGCCTGCAGGATACCTTTACAAACCTGACTGCCGGAGTATGTGTTGCCGCAATCAGGCCTATTGACACGGGAGAAATTGTAACCGTGAACGAACAGACCGGAAAAGTGAAATCTGTAGGGATTATGTCAACCGAACTCCTGACTCTTGACAACCAGCTCATAACAATCCCGAATAAGCTTGTCTGGGGAAGCTCTATTGTTAATATGACACGGATGCCTACAAGAAGAGTGTCGGTTGATGTAGGAATAAGTTACTCCTCAAACCTCGAAAAAGCTACAGAGATAGCACTCAATCTAATGAAAACACACCCTCTTGTCCTTAAAGAACCCGAACCCGCAGTAGTAACCACTGAGCTTGCCAATTCCTCAATAAATTTGCAGCTACGGGCCTGGGCAAAAACCGGAGAAATGGGAATCGTAAAGAATGACCTTGTTGCAGGAATATTTGACGCTTATACGAAAGAAGGAATTGAGATTCCGTTCCCCCAGATGGATATAAATATAAAAAAAATGGAACCAAAAGAAGGTGGAAAACACACCACAGGACAGAATATAACGGTACAGGAAGAAAGAATTATACTTGAAGAGGGACACAACGTGGAAGGACTATATTAAGCAAAACCAGTCTTTCTTTTGAAAACCGGTCTATACTTCCCTGGCCTTCATATCTCTTGGCATGAAAATTCTTTCAAGTACTTTCATTTCTTTGTGCCTGTAATTAGAAGAATTTCATGCGCGTTTTTTACACTTGACAAGTTATATGGACTTAACATAGTACATGGACTTATAGTCACGAAGCTAAATAATGCAACTGCCCAATAAGGTACAATGAAGTTTTTTGTTGCAACAATTACAGGCGTGACTATAGTTTATGGACTTAATTTATGGACTTAACATGTTATATGGAACATGGCAGTGATCTTTCCTTCAAGCTCGTTCCAGCGTTCAATTGCCCACGGTGTCGGAAAAAGTTCTACTCCACACTTTTTTTCTGTGAAAAAATATTCAGCTTCCTCAGACAGTTTAACGAAACCTGTCTGCCCGGTTCCGATAAGGATTTTTTCTGTCCCTTCCTCATAAATGTGCTTTGCTTCCTCAAGCGAGATTTTATGGGAAGTTCCGTAGAGTTCCTTTGACAATCCTTTTTCTCTTTTTTCGACCTGTCCATTAAGGCGAATAAGTATGTCATATTTAAAGGTCTCTCCGTTTACAGTAATAGAACCAAAACTCGTGGACTCAATCTTTGGCTTCATGGTTCACCTCTTAAATTGAAACTGAAAACAAGATTTTCTATTTTATAATAGTTGTACATGCTTCATATAATTAACAGATATGCCCTGAATATTAAATTTTCAAGCCATAAGCATATCTGAATATAACCATTCATATGCTTCTGACTCTTAAAGGGCGATCTGATAAAATAATATACCTGAGAAGGGCTCTACGGATTTGAAGAATGAAATCAGGTACATTAGGCACTATGATCAAAATCTGCCATAAGCAGTTAAAGATTATCCTGCCAACTTTTAAGTTCAATGGTAAGCAGGTAGACGAGTTATCAGATAACAAAAATGTAACCCTATATGCATCATTTTGTAAGGACGAATAAGTGCGGAATTTTGGAATTCAAAAAAGTTCCGGATAGAAAAGTGAGACAGTACGAACAAATAACATATCTTAATTACGAATAACAGGCCTGATTTTAAATAAATAGAATAAATCCGCTATTTTAGAAGCATAAAAGACTCCAATATCCTGTTTTTAAAGAAAAAAAATTGTATTCATTAGTATTTTTCCACATGAAGACTTAACAATAGAAATTATATGACACAAACTCATCAAGAGCTTTATATTTTTATTCTAATCTTTAATAAGTGCAGTTACAGACATTAATAGTATGATGATCTTCTGATCTTTAAGATAAAGTATTATCAAGTTTTAAATTCATTTTTCTATTTTTATTCACAGATAAAAAAATAAGTATGTTTATATGATAATATTTCCCAGTGGGTTTCGATAATAGGTGTTCTCGGATCAAAGGAGATCGCCTCCGAGAAAATAAAATATAATAGGATAATACGGAGGAAAAGTAATGCGAAAAATTATGCTTAAAACAATCTGTATTTTCACATTAGTCTTTTTTGTCCTGTCAATGACAGGAGCAGCAGCATGCAATAACAATTGTAAAACAGATGCAATAAATGATTCTTATAGTATTACCCTTAAATCATGTCCAAATACTGTTTATTGCTTTAAATATACTACTTTACTTAATAATGATAAAGGGTGCAACCTGAAAGTTACAACCACCGGTACTTACAAGACCACACTGGGCGGAAAAGTGACAGTTTATAGTGATGGCAAATTCTGCTATAAAGCATCAGCAGCATGTTGCTCCAAAAAATGTTGTACTTGCACTGACACCTTCACATACAAGATAAAAGGTAAGGATGGAAAAACCGATTGTGCAAAGGTTACCCTGAATCTCAAATGCCCCACCTGCTAAAGTACTTTTTAGGTACTTGCTCCAGTAGGTGCATTTATTTGAACTAAACGCATAAAGGGATAAGGAAGTTTTAACTTCCAGGGATTTAACCCCAAATCCCTTAATGCTTGTCAGTTTTTTGTTTCGGCCTTAATTTTGCCAAAACACGAAGTTTATGCTTATTTTTTTGTTAGGTTCAGATTAATGAATTTTGGTTTTTAAATATTAGGTTTTTTAAATTTTGGTTTTTTAAATTTTGGTTTTTTGAATTTTAGGTTTTTAATTATTGGTATTTAATAAAAATATTATTAGGAAGCTTTTCAGATAGCACTTTTCAGAAGCTCGAACTTGAGATTTCATCCCCACAAACTGCGGACAATCGGGCTTTTTCCTTTTTTGCACATTCCATTGCGTCTTCAACAGCCTCCCTGATGATATACCCGGCCTTGTGAAGGATAGTATCCCCAAGCTGAGGATCTTTGTCCATGCTGGCAGTACAGGGATAGGAATGATGAGCACCTGAGATGGTTTCCTTATATTCAACCGTATCAGTCCAGCCGAGCTTTTTTGCCACAAACCATGTGGAACCACAGGGGGCATCCCTGAGAACGCCTGCTCCGATAAACATCTTCCCATCAGGGCTCATTTCAATTCTGAGCACAGGCTTCCCGAAACCAAGATCAACAAAAGCATCTATTACAGTTTTTCCGGTTTTTTCAAGGGCGCAGAAAGGCTTTGGACCTTCAAACTCAACTCCAATAGCTTCAAGCTCTTTTTTAAGCTGTTCAAGAACTCCTGCAGGAGTTTTCTTTGAGTCCTCGGAAGGAGCGATTACGGCTTTTGCTTTTGTTTTCTTCACAACGTCCGGAAGGGCTATAAGAAGGTCTGGGTGGATGCCAATAGCAAGTATCAGATCGCATTCCGGAAGTTTTTGAGGCATATACTGCTCGGGATCTTCTATAAACGTGGGCAGGTCTTGAGGAAATTCATGAATTCCTACAATCAGGTTAGCATACGATTTCCTGGCCTGCCTGCAGTGGTTGCAGAGTTCTCCGCAGGACACGCAGAAATTTCCAGGATTGATGAGGTTCTGGATAACTTTTTTACCAAGTTCGCCTGAGTATAGTACGAGGATCTTCATAATTTACCCCTATTTTTAAAGACTATAAAAATTATTTTTGTATCTTTTCATTTCATTTCATTGTAGATAGAAATCAGAATTACTTTTCCCCTGGAAAAGAAATAATAGGGAAACGAAATCAACGAGTAGACTTTTGGAAAATTGGATGAGAAGCTGTTAATGTTCAGCTCTGTTACCTTCTCCTTTAATGTCTATCCGATTTTCTATGTAATTTTTGTATGATATATTATTATTTGTTTCAATGTATAAATAGCAGGAGTTTCGAAATAGAAATCAGTATCCATATCTAAATCTCGATATACAGTTACAGGGAAAGAAAAAGGGAAAGAAAAAGGGAAAAAAAGGAAAGAAAAAAGGAAAGGAAAGGAAAGAAAAAGAGAAAGAAAAAGAGAAAGAGAAAGAGAAAGAAAAAAGGAAAAAAAAGGGAAAGAAAAAGGGAAAGAAAAAGGGAAAGAAAAAGGGAAAGAAGAAAGAGAAATAAACAGATTGCCAAGGAAAGGGCCGTGATTCGGTCTTCCCTTTCTTCATTCTCCCAGTTTCAAAGCCCCATGCGGACACATCTTAATGCACACGCCGCACTGGATGCACTTCTTTTCATCTACCAGGACGTTCCAGGAGTCGTCAAAAGAATACACATTCATTGGGCAGACTGAAATACAGGCTCCACACTCAATGCATTCTTCCTCGTCCCTGTGAATAGGCCTATCCAGGATGGAAACGATAGCTCCTCTCGATTCCAGGGCATTTTTGATTCTATCGAACTTGAGATCGTTCACGTCGGCTATCAATTCCCCATAGGTTGAATCGATATTTGCAACCATTATATTAATCAGGATTCCGGTTTCGACTATGGACTCGGAAATAATGGGGTTATGGATCCTTTCGGTAGGAATGGTGATCTTGATTTTCATGTTCAGTACCTCCTGGCAAGAAGTTTGCTGATATTGTCACTTGTTATTATTCCGAGAACCCGTCTCTGAGCATCGATCACCGGCATTGCAGATACCCCGTAACGGTCCAGCCGTCTGGCTGCAAGATCTACAGGCTCATTCGGAGCGCAGGTAAGCACCTTTTTCGTCATAACGCTCTCTACCGAATCAAAGCAATTCTCTGCAACGGCTTTTGAGATATCCCAGGCAGTCAGGATCCCAACCAGTTCCCCTGCATCTGAAATCACAGTCAGATGATTGAAAGAATTCTCCCAGATTTTCTTTGCAGCGTCCTGGACAGTTTGATCTCTTTTGATGGTCACAATAAAACTGGACATCACATCTTTTACAAGAGGCACTGCCTGAGTTTCTTTCATGGGTTTAGCAGACCCTTCAGCACATAGTCTTTCCACAGGCATGCTGACAAAGAATTTCCCGTGCTTAACCCACTGCTTTAACTCATTTGCAATCTTTCTCGCATTCTTGAAACTGGAAAGGGAAGATGTGGGCACGTCTTTTCCGTCAATCTGCACCGAGCCTGACCTGAGCTCAGCATAATTTACCTCTCTGACAATCGGTTTGTCCCGGCTTCCCACAGCATAGTCCTGGATGGTGGTAACAATATCTTCATCACGAACTGCAGTAGCAGCAGCAAGTTTTTCGTTAAGGATAGGGATGGGAATTCCGATTCCCATGTAAAGAGTGGCACCGTATCCGGTAAAGGAAGCAGCCCTCAAATAATCAGGGTTCATCTCTTTCAGGTTACCTTTAAGCATAAGAGTTCCAAAACCTGAAGAAGGAGAATGCTGAGTTCCATTCCCTATAACATAGCCCTGGGCTCCTCCCATGAAAATCCTTGTTCCCATGCCTATAGTTTCATAGCTTGGGTCATTTGAGAGAGGAGAGAGTACGCCTGCCCCCGAATAAGTTACATTTCCAAAATTAGGCAGAAGCTCACCCATATAAGTATTTAGAATCCTTTTGGAACTGTTGGTTGCTGCTGCATATTTCTGATAAGCGTTCCTGGGGTTAAGAAGAATGGCTTCATTAAGGTCTTCAAGAGAGACTATCGTATCAAGCACTTTCCTTGGATAACAGTCCGTCCCATATGAAGTCGCATGAACATCTATCTCTTTGCCCCTGAGGAGGTCTTCAATAACATGAGCTCCACCATACTGAATTCCTCGTGTATCTGATATCTGGGCAGCCCCCAGGTAAGCGTCTACAGCTGCCAGTCCGCTGTATGCTTCCACATTGTTGAACCAGATCTTCTGGATTTTTATGGGAGGCTCGGAATGACCCAGGTTAAGCATTAAGCCGGATGAACACATAGCTCCGAATGTGCCTGTAGTAACTACATCTACTTCTTTTGCAGCCCCTTCAGCGCCAAGCTCCTCAACAATTGTGACCATTTCCTCAGCTGTCACTACATTGACGCTTCCATCTTCAATTTTTCTATTAATCTCATGAACCGATTTTTTAACCATTGGGGGTCTCCTCTTTTTGCAGATTTATATGAATTGTAATATTTATTATAATTATATATTACTTATGATAATGTAAAGGTAACAGCCCTGTCGGAAGACGTAAAAAGCTGTGCCTGAATTTGATTTATTATCAGGTTTTCAAGTTAATATCCTGAGCTCAATAAATAATATTCATAATTATGAGCCATATATATTACTTGCGATAATTTGGAAATTCTCTTACTATAAAGTCAAACTATAAATGATATAACAGTTCATGTGGCAAACAGTTTGAACAATCAGTAGTTCTTCTCATACTCCATGAAGGTTAATTTCAGTAAGTTTCTTATGCTTAAAGGATATACCCGAGGCCAGGTGATCTGTTGACACGTATACTTGCTACCGGGACTTTTGACCTTCTCCATCCCGGACATATTTATTTTCTGACCCAGGCCCGAGCTCTTGGAGATGAGCTTTTCGTTATTGTTGCGAGAGACTCAAATGTAACTCACAAGCCAAAACCAATTGTGCCCGAGGAGCAGCGGCTGGAGATGGTAAGTGCATTAGGAATAGTAGATAAAGCGCTTCTTGGAAGCGAAAAAGATATGTTTGAACCCCTGAAGCAGATCAGACCGGATATAATTGCCCTGGGTTACGACCAGCGTTTTGACGCCGAACTTCTGGAAAAAGAACTTGCTAAAAGAGGGCTTCCTGCAAATGTGGTAAGAATTCCACTTTCAAAAGAATGCCCACTTTGCAGTACAGGTGCAATCATAAAAGAGGTGCTTAAACGGCATGGGTAAATTTGCACCCTACCGTTTCTCGATTTGATTGCACCTGTTATCCTTTACTCATACCTTTTTTCAGAAAGATAATTTACTGGATTTAATTCAGGAAAATACCTTTTCAAGTCTTTCAAGAGCTTCCCTGATTCGGTCAATCGATGTTGCATAGGAAATCCTGACGAAATCCTCACCAGACGAACCAAACGCAATTCCAGGAGTAACTGCAACCTGAGCTTCTTTCAGGAGACGTTCTGCAACCTGAGTCCCGTTTCCATACTCGCTGACATTAGCAAAAGCATAGAAAGCTCCATCGGGCTTTTTACATTCAAACCCCATCTTATTCAGGCCGTCGATAAGGACATCGCGGCGTACCTTAAAACGGTCAACCATTGCTTTAACGCTGTCCTGAGGGCCCTGAAGGGCTTCAAGCCCACCGTACTGAACAAACGTAGTCGCACTGCTTACCGAATGAGACTGAATTTTAAGTAGAAGTTTGAGAATTTCAGGAGGAGCAGTCAGGTAGCCGAGTCTCCAGCCTGTCATGGCATATGCCTTGGAAAAACCATTTACGGTGATAGTTCTTTCCTGCATTCCATCAAGGCTACCAATGCTGATATGCTCCCTGTCATAGATAATTTTCTCATAAATCTCATCTGAAACGACTATGAGGTCATGGTCAATTGCAAGATCCGCGATACATTGCAAAGTCTTTTTCCCGAAAACTCCACCTGTTGGATTTCCCGGACTATTTACAACAATGAGCTTGGTTTTATCAGTGATGTATTCTTCAAAACTGTCAGGGATGAAACCTTTTTCAGGGACTGTCGGAACCCAGACTGTTTCCGCCCCTGCAAAACGTATGCATGCATCATAAGTTACCCATGAAGGATTAAACAATAGAGCCTGGTCCCCATCATCGAGAACGCCCATCATTACCTCAAAAATTCCCTGTTTTGCTCCGGGGGTGACAAGTACACCTGCTTCGGTTACATCGAGGTTATTTTCCGTTCTCAATTTTTCGGCAATGGCGGCCCTTAATTCAGGAATACCTCCAGAAGGGGCATAGTGGGTTTTTCCCTCATACATAGCCTTTGCCGCAGCATCGCAGATATTCTTAGGGGTATTGAAATCAGGTTCACCAAGGCTGAAATTGATTACGTCTGTACCCTCTTTAATCATTCTGGTTGCAATATTGGAGATCCTTATCGTTGCGGATTCTTCTACACGCTTGAGCCTTGCGGATGACATAGGGATGGTCCTGGTTTATTACATTTGCTAGTTTATTTAGATAATATAACATTCACAGCCGCCGCACCAGCTTTACTGCAGCTTCAACGGCCCTCTTTGCATAGTCCACACGTTCATGAGCCGCCATGCGGGTCATACCTGGGCCAGGAATTCCAAGAGTTACAGGCTTATTGAACTCAAGAGAAAGATCCATGATCTTCCTTGCAGCGTGCTGCATAACCACCTGGTCATGGTCGGTATCACCTTCGATTACGGATCCTATAGTAACCACGGCATCGATGTCTTCCCTCTGGCAAAGCTTCTTGATCGCAAGGGGCATGTCAAAGACTCCTGGGACAAGAATAGTCTCTTTAACTGTTGCCCCCAGGAACTCCGCATGTTCTCTTCCAAGCAGTTCCATCTGATAGGTCAGATCCCTGTTAAATTCAGCTACAACAAATCCTAGGCTGATAGTCATCTGATAAGGTCTCCAGTCTTGTTTTTACATAAATTGATTCACGTTCATAATGGGCCTGCGTCCTCAAAGCCTTGCCTTTGGCCGGTACCGGCTTCTCGAATTAGCTTTTCAGGCTTGAAGAGCAGTTTGATTACATTTAAAGCGTGCTCTCGGGTCCTTCTGTCCATAAGGAAAGCAAGTTCCTTTTCATCCTTTCCTTCATTTTCATGGACAAAGACCTCGATAATATGGGTATTGGTCATGAGCTGGGCCATAATAATGCCCTGAGAAGCTTCATGAGCACAGATTTTGTCCTGTTCCTTAGCTCCAGGCATACCAAGAGCCATAACGATATCGCACCCTTCTTCTTCAATAAGTTTTTTGGCTGCGACCGGAAGGTCCTTTATCCCTGGCACAGTAACTCTTTTGATTTTTACAGACACATTTTTTTGTATCTCATCAATTGCCGCACGTCCCATATTATAGCGTGCGAATGTGGTATCTGCAATTCCTATTGTGGGCATGTAAATCCGATCGGAATTTCGGTTAAAATCTTATAAGGGTTTTCCTGAAAAGAGCTGGCAGATATTGTTCTACCTGTATCAAATCCATAATTATCCTTTTCAGGCTCTGTCAAGAACCCTGGTTGCAGCTTTTATACCTGCTCCCAGGAGATCAATGTAACCACGCTTATTCAGCACGATCTCCAGCTGCGGGGTGGTCGAAAGCACATCTCTTCCGGTTGCATTACCCATGCAGCCTATTCTGAAAATCTTGTTTTTAAGACGTTCCTTCCCGCCTGCAATAATTACTCTTCTTGCCTTCATATCCCTCTTTATATCCTCACCATTAACACTTGTGGGAGCCTTTATAGAATACAACTGGGACAACGTCCGCATAAATAGCTACAATATCTTTAAAACGCTCTCCGAACTTTCCGTTTTCTATGGCAATAACTTTGTCTCCGCTCCCATCCAGAGAACCGACAGCATATTCCAGTCCCGCCGTTCCCGAATCGCTTAACACGAAAATATCATTATTTGTCTGGAAAACGCTGGAAAGAATTTCCCTGCAATCTGTACAGATTCCGGCAAACTCCGCACTTCGATGGTTGCTCATCGGTTTTGACACAGCTCTAAGGACTCTCGGTGTAACAGTTACGGAACCAGGCATCATGAGAAGGTTATCTTCCAGATCCATATATCATGCTCCACATTTTTTAAAAATTTACTTTAATTTAATATATAATTAAATTTTAATATTTGATTTAATTAATCTGAGTTTATTTTTTTATTTAATCCAAGTTTATTTTTTTATTTAATCCAAGTTTATTTTTTGATTAAATTAATCCGAGTTTATTTTTTAATAGAATTTAATATTTGTCCTTAAATCTAATTCAAATTATTTTTGAGTTAATATAATATTAGATTGTAGTTATAAAGTGTTTTAATATTTCCGTTTATATCTGTTTAAAGAGTTTGTATTACACTTACAGTAATAAAATACTGCAAATTTGAAATAATTCAGAGTAATATCGTTGTGATACGGTATACTTAAAAGGCCCTGCAGCATCTTATTCAAGGAGTTTGTCACAGGACTATATCAGTTAAGTTATTTTGCATGGTTAAGCATTATTCCGAGTTAGAGATCAGGTTTAATTGGATTCTAGTATATAATTATGTGCTTTTCAAACCCTGATCCCGAATACCGCTCTATAAGGAGAACGGATTTTGCGAATCAGCCCTGGAGAAGCGTCATTACATCATGTTTCGTCACAACGCCGATAACTGCCCCTTTTTCTACGACCAGTACGGCAGGATTTCCTTCCAGCATGTGCGACACGACTGAGATAGAGATACCTGGAGACACTGTTGGGAAGGCCTCTCCCATTATCTCAGAGACTTTCATCTGGGAAATTGATTTTTTCTTACTTTCGGCCATCAATTTCACTATCATGTCTTCGGAAACACTTCCAACCGGAATGCCACCATCAAGTACAGGGACCTGTGAAAAACCATGCTTCTGCATCAAGTTTACTACTTCTTCCACAGAATCGCCTGGAGAAACATGAATTACAGGGGAATGCATAAGATCTATTATAATAATCTGCTGTTCCTTTTCAACTTCCTCAAAAGCGTCAAGGATTTTCCTGACAGTCGAAAGCCTGGGATCTACGTCTCCCGATTCTATACGAGCTATAAGGGGCTGACTTACTCCTGCCCTTTTAGCCAGATCGCTCTGGGTAAGCCCGAGTTCATTTCTTCTTTTTTTAAGATCTTCGGGTGTTGGAAGCTGCATGTATATTACCGATAGTAATTATTATATTTAATATCATTGGTTAACATAATTTGTGAAGTTAAAAAATAGTTGATATTAAATTCAGAGAATTATTCTCGGAAAAAATCCACAACATAACAGGTGATATTAAATTAAGAGGAGTTTTCTCGAAAAAACTCTATGAAATAACTGGGTAAAAAATGGAAGTTAAAAATATTCAGTTAAAAAACAGATAAGGCAAACATAGTATTTAGAAAATTAAATAAGTTGTGACTGAAGATCCAGTTTCTTTTATTGCTTTAAGGAAGTGTTTCTGCTTAACATTTTTTGTGTGAAGATCCTCACGCAGAACAAGCCTTCAGAACAAACCTTCTTGCTTTTTTACATAAGGCTGCAATGTCTGCACCTGTATACTGATTGGTCATAGAAACGAGCTTTTCGATATCAATATCCTCTACAGGCTCCATTTTTCGGTATGGACTTTGAAGATCTCCCTGCAAGCTCCTTTATAAGGGATCGGAAAAAAGATCAGTTCATCAAAACGTCCTGGCAGGATAAGTGCAGGATCAATAACGTCAGGGCGATTGGCTGCACCAATTACTACTTAGCCCCGAGCTCTTCAAACCCATCTATTTCTGAGAGATGCTGATTAAGGACTCTTGCCGTAACCTGAAGCTCATTATAGAAACCCTGCGAGTGGGTGCAAGTGAGTCAAGTTCCTCCAAAAAATTATTTAAAGAGCGCCCTGCCTTGCCCGTGTAAAAGACCTCAGCTATCGCCTATTCGGTTAATGCCTTTTCCAACATCCCATTGATCGGCTTCTGCAACTTTCAATTTTATCGTCGTTTTATCGCTATCGACCAAATAATACCCCCATCTAGCAGTAAAAGTGTTCAGGACTTTGTGAAAAGATCAAACGCCCTCAGATAGGTCAGCATCAGTCGCTTACCTTTTTTGCCTCCTCATCAAGTTTCTTTAAATTGGTAGGGATAGGGTTTTCTTTGAGCAGCTTTGCAAAATATGCCAGATTGTGTACCATATATCTGGCTGTCCGATTTGTATAGAGATGCTTATCTCCCCCGGCTTCTATGTAACTTGGACCCGGCCCGGCATCACCAACCCAATAACAGTCTGCATTTGGAGGGACAGTGCAGCCCAGATGGGTAAGGCTAAAGAGTATAGTTGAACAGACATCGTGTGCCCCATCCTCGTTTCCTGTAACTATTACTCCTGCAGCCTTTCCATAAAGAGGATACTGACCGGTTTTGGGATCTCCTTCCATATAAGTTCCATCCAGCCTCTCAATTACCATCTTTGCCACAGATGAGAGAACTCCAAACCAGATGGGAGTTGCTATAACAAGAATATTACAGGCTTTTATCTTCTCAAGGATCAAGGGCCATTCATCGCCTCCTCCTTCATCTGAGGAAATCCCAAAAGCCACGTTATGATCCACAACCCTTATCACTTCACTTTCAACACCAAGTTCATCGAAGATAGCTACTGCCTTGTCAACAAGAGCGCGAGTATTTGATACCCGGGGCGATTTTTTCAGAGTGCAATTTAAAAAAAGTGCCTTAATCACCATAGTATATATGTTTCCAAACTGCTTTTATTTATATGAGGGCGCATTATAATTTAGAAATGCTATTTCGAATTACTCACCAGGCGCTTATCCTCACCTGATCTTTGGGCTGAGTCAAATAAGAGTAACTCAAGAAAAAAGATGGACACGGAAAAAGTCGATTTCAAGTGTAATTTTAAGATAGTAAAAATGAAAAATTGAAAATAAGAAAAAGATGGGAAAATTTAATAGAAAGTAAAAAGATAAAAATCTTTTAGAGCTTGAGTTCCTTAGCCATTTCCTGAAAGACTTTTCCTTTGTCAGTAGTGATGAAAAGCCCATTTTCATGTCTGATAAGCTCTTTTTCTTTCAACATTTCAAGGTATTTCTGGGCGATATTGAAGTTCAGATTTACCTCATATACAATATGAGTTTTCTTGGCCCCGTTCATTGCGACTCTTAAAATATCTACTGCGATATCAGTCCTGCTCCTTCTCTTAATACTGACTCCCCCACGGTAGTTTATAAATAATCTTTGCAAGTAGTTACACTTTAAAAATATTAAAGCATATCTTTTTGTAGGTAACAAAGATTCTAAATCTTTATCGTTCTCCTTTCTATATAACAATTTCAGTTCTATATATAATGTCAAGTTATAAAGAAAAAAGATTTGAACGGACAAGTTCTCTTTTACGGCTAGAGAAAAAAAAGAAATTGCCAGAAATAAATTGGAAACAGCCCTCAGGGAATCTTTTTAAATAAAATTAGAATTAACAAAGAGTACATATTAGACACTAAAATCGTAGAAAACAAAATAAGAAGTTGCGTAAAAAGATGCACTCATACCCTTCAAAATACTGAAGCGATTAGTGAATAATTTAGCTAAAGGAAGTTGTCCTGAGATTATAACTTTGCTTCATGCGTCTTCAATTAAGTTAAGAATCGTGACAAATTGCGTCAATTTTTTCAACATTTTTTAAATATGTTACTAAATTATGAGCTGGAACAAAATATTGATTTCATGTAAAGAAGCAAAAATTTAAGGCCGGCTTCTAATGCAAAATCGACAGTTATCAGGCGCAAAATCGACAGCTATCGGGCAAGAAAATTCTTTAACCCATGACCAATGGAGATCAAATATATTAAGAAATAGTTGTAGTGTTCCAAAATCAATTGTATAAGAGTAAAAGTTCCTTAACCGATGACCAATGAGAAAAAATTCAATACGGAGGTACCCAGAAGCTATGGCATTCCCACATACCACAGTTCTGGTACATTTTTAATGCATTTGCTGGAGTTTGGAGTAAAGAAAATTTCGGTTAAGCCTGAAATTTTCTTTTTTAGTTTTCTAGAAGTACCGTGAGTTTCAGCCAGATATTCACAGAGATTCGGCATGAATCCAGCAGTACTCTGTAATTTCATCTCAAAAGGATGAAACAATTTCTAGCGTTTTTTAATGTTTGTACTTTTAATCCGTTTTTAATGTGCCATTTTTAGTTCATTTTTATGTCGTTTTTTATTTCACCGTTTTTATTATTGGTGGTAATTTTATCCCGTTTTTTCGTATAATTTTTTAATTATTTTAGTGGTCACTTTATCCGATTTTTCTTGCCATATTTGGTTATTACGTGATCACTTATCCCGTTTTTAACGCCATTTTTAATTTATTACTTGCCCTTTCGGAAGTATTCATTGTTCTTTCAGGCAATTCTTTTTTGTTGGATTTGTTCTTGTTAACTGGCAAGTGACTTATCTATGGTTTCAATAATATATAGCCCGATCCGCGTTGCTCTTGCAAAAGTTTCGGGAAAAAGAAAGAGCTACATGCAGGTCCTAAGGTAGAGTGATTTTTTAATGACATTAAAATTTTCAACCGAATTTATCAAGACTCATGAATCCTTTTAGAACCTCTTTCAAAATTTTATTCAGAATGTGTTCAAACTCAAAAATTTTTAAATATAAATTGGATATAACATAATCTTTTAATAAAAGTACTTTCTATAAATATGAATTAACAATGAGCTCATCTTTGTGTGATACTATCTGGCTTTCTGAAAAAAGAAAAAATCTCCTTCTACTGCTTATGGAAGGTCCCAGGGACATTGAGCAAATAAAAACCTCTCTCAATGTGACCTCAAAGGCGATGATGCCTCAGATTAAAATCCTTAAAAAACAGGGCCTGGTCCTTCAGAACGAGAACACCTATATGCTCTCGGAGATTGGAAAACTTGTCGTAGGAAACATGCTCCCTCTCCTGAATACACTTGAAGTCCTCGAAGAAAACAAGGAATACTGGACAAGCCGAGACACAAGTGTCATACCCCAGGAGCAATTTATGCGGCTTGGAGAACTGGGGGAGTGCATGGTAATCGAACCCGATCTTAACCATCTTTTTGACCTTCCAAGGGAATTTACTGAAAATCTTATAAAATCCAGATGCATCATGAGTTCGCTTTCTTATTATCATCCTCTTTATTCGTCGCTTTATTCCAGGCTTGCAAAAAGCGGAGCCGAAATGGAAATCGTGCTTACAAAATCCGTATTTGATAGGCTAAAAAATGACTGTAGAGACGAGCTGGAAACCCTGCTCGACTCCGAGAATACGGTTGTTAAAGTCTGCGAGGAAAACCTGAAGCTTCCGACAATTGCTGTTACTGAAAAATTCATGTATATCTGCCTCTTCGACAAGCAGGGAAAATACGACCACAGAAAAGTGATGAGTTTCGATGCAAGCGCTCTTCGCTGGGGAAGGGAGCTTTTCATGCATTATAATGAATTGTCTCAAAAAGTAATCGAAATCTGAAGCATGCCTGGTCTTTACAGGCAAGACAGAAACAGGCCTTTCACCTTTCTTTAATAACTGGCTGGAGTTTTGACTATGAGATTTAATAATTTCCCCCTGAAATCAAAGCTAGTTATCTATATTGTTGTCGGGGTTTTTCTTGTTCTTGCAGTCTCTACGGCTGTAATCATCAGCACGGTCACTTCTCAGGAAGAAAAGCTGGCTTATCAGAAATCAATCGAAATGGCAAGCAGTTATGCAAACCAGTTCGACGCCGACATGAAAGCTAACAGCGCAGTTGCAAATACGGTTGCCCTTACAATGGAAAATTACAAGGCTTCCAACAGGACTGAGGTAATTGACATCCTTAAGAATATCCTTGAAAAAAATCCGAATCTGATTGGGGTTTATGTGGGATACGAGCCAAACGCTTTTGATGGCAAAGATGCAGAATATATTAACGCCCCAAGACACGATGCAACAGGCAGGTTTGTCCCCTATTGTAACAAGATTAACGGCAATCTTACGGTAGTGCCTCTTCTTCATTATGATTCTTCTGATTATTACCAACTTCCCAAAGCCAGAGGAGAAGATGTCCTGACAGAACCTTACTTTTATGAAGGCATATTCATGGTCAGCCATGTTTCCCCGATTTTCAAGGATGGAAAGTTCGTGGGGATAGCGGGAGCGGATGTCCCTCTGAAATATATGGACGAGGTGGTGAGTAAGGTCAAGGCATTTGATACGGGATATGCCTTCATGGTAAGTAACACAGGTGTCCTGCTCTCTTACCCTACACACAAGGAATGGATCGGGAAAAAGAGTCTTTATGATTTTAATTCGAAAGAAATAGCCAGAGCCGCATATGACATAAAAAATGGAACTGGCGGATATATTGAGACCGTGGACTCTACTACAGGCAAACCTGTTGTAATGTTCTACGAGCCTGTGCGAACCGGTGATCTCGCCTTTGTGCTTGTAATTCCAAAAGAAGAAATGCTTGCAGGTGTTGTTGATCTTCGGAACAGGCTTCTGGTTATTTCTGCGATTTCAATTCTCTTCATGGCTGCCCTTTCTTATATGATTGCCCTTTCTATCACAAAGCCGATAGATGAAATTGTTCAGGATTTCAAGAGTATCGCACAGGACGCAGTTAAAGGAAAGCTTGATGTCAGGGCAGATACGGATGTGGAGAGAGACTTCAGGGAAATCCCTATGGGCCTGAATGAAATTCTTAAAGCTGTAATTGTTCCAGTCAGAGAAAGTATAAGAGTGACCAATGCTCTTGCAGAAGGAGAATTAAAAGAAAGAGTCAATTTAGATGTGCAGGGAGAGTTCAGAGAACTCGGAAATACACTTGATAAATTCTCCGAAACATTGAACAGTATTATCGATGATTCAAATGCAGTCCTTACTGCATTCCAGCAGAATGATTTTAAGCGACCCATCAGTATCCACGGGAAGGGAGATTTCAAGCTACTTACTGATGGGATCGAAGAAACCCGCCAGGCTCTTGATATGATTACAACCCAGAGAAGAGAAGCGGAAAAAGCCCTTCTGGACTATGCAAAAGAACTTGAGCGTTCCAACCAGCTTAAGGAAGAGCTGGAAAGAGTTGTCAATACAAGTCCTGTAATTGTGTTTCTGTGGAAGTATGAACCCATGTGGCCTGCAGAGTTTGTTTCGGAAAATATTACCAGGCTGGGTTATGAGGTGGAGGATTTTACCTCGAACAAGCTTCTTTATGGAGATATTGTGCATCCCGAAGACCTGGAAAAGATGGCTGCCGAACTTGAGATGAACGTTGAAGCCGGCTGCACGGACTATACCTCAGAATATCGGATTCTCACAAAATCCGGGGAGGTCCGCTGGGTTGACGAAAGGACAGTTATCCAGCGCAGCAAGGACGGCGAAGTCCATCTTCAGGGCATTATTCTGGACATAACCGAGCATAAAAAAGCCGAGGATGCACTTCTCCAGATGGAGGAAATTCGCAAAAAAGAAATCCATCACCGCATCAAGAATAATTTGCAGGTGATTTCCATGCTTTTATATCTTGAGTCCGGAAATTTTACGGACAGGGATGTGATCGAGGCTTTCAGGGACAGCCAGAACAGGGTCAAATCAATGGCTCTTGTCCACGAAAAACTGTACCAGTCCGAGGATATGGTAAGTGTGGACTTTGCGGATTATATTAAGAATCTTGTAGATTATCTGTTCCAGTCCTACTCCCTGGACAGCAGGAAAGTGAGTTTGAAGCTGGATGTCGAAAAGGTTTTTCTGGGAATGGATACGGCTGTTCCCCTGGGAATAATTGTCAATGAGCTGGTCTCGAATTCCCTGAAACATGCTTTTGCCGGAGAGAAAGAAGGAGAGATATATATTGAGTTGCACAGAAATAGAGAAAACTCTACCTTGCAGGAAAAGAATTATGATAACTCCGGAAATACAAAAGTCATGCCGCAGAATAATGAACAGACTGGCCTTAACGGCGCAACAGGGGACAGGGAGGAGAAGTTAACCCTTATAGTTAGAGATAACGGCAGGGGATTCCCTGAGAAACTGGACTTCCGGAATACAACGTCCCTGGGACTGCAACTGGTAACAACGCTTGTAGATCAGATTGAAGGGGATATTAGACTCGACCGGAGCAGGGGAACAGGTTTCGAAATTAGTTTTTTTAAGGAGATGAATTCTAAATAGTGTGATTGTCGGAAGGAAGAAAAATGGCAGAAGAAAGAAAAAAGGCGGAAGGAAGAATCCTAATCGTTGAGGACGAGCATATCGTTGCAATGGGAATAAAAAAAATGGTAAAGAGTTTGGGGTACACGGTTACCGGTGTAGCCTCATCCGGAGAGGATGCCATTAGCAAAGCTGAGAGCACTTTCCCTGATGTCGTGCTCATGGATATCATGTTAAAAGGTAATATGGACGGCGTAGAAGCTGCAAGTGAAATCAGGGAAAGGTTTGATGTACCGGTTGTTTACCTGACTGCTTATTCTGATAATAAGATTCTTGAAAGGGCTAAGAAAACTGAACCTTTCGGTTATATAGTAAAACCTTTTGATGAGAAAGATCTGCACAGCAGCATTGAGATAGCCCTGCACAGGCACAGGAAGGAAAAAGAAAAAACGGAATAATTCAGGACGAGATAGAGCAGAACGAAAGATATTCCGGGAAAGAGAATACAGAATGAAAAAACAGCTTGAATGGCCAACAGCAAAGAAATAAGAAAGCCAGATGCCCAGGAAAAAACTCGTATCTGGCAGAAAACTGTTTTCCCGGGTTATTTAAGAAATCCTGAAATCTTCCGGACCGCCAAAGTTTACTTCTTTTTCTTTAAAGACGAAGGCGCCCTCATATTCTTCCGGCACCTTTTTCCCGAGATCTCTTTGAATTTTGCCAGACAGTACTATTGAAATTTTTAATTGGATCAAAATATCCCTTGCCCCCGGACAAAGTTCTTCCCCTTCGACATGGACAGGGCCAGCTTAAAGTTCCTATTCTTTTGTAAGTACCATACGGGGTGGGTTATATACCTTAATTTATATAGGATTCAATGCAGGAAGCAATAGAGAAGTTTGCCTTCTTTCCCAGGTTTGTGAATAATTATTGAAATCGTAATTATTAAAATCGTAATTATTAAAATTGTAATTAGTAAAATTGTGATTAGTAAAATTGTAATTAGTAAAATCGTAATTAGTAAAATCACAATTATTGAAATCATAATTATTAAAATCATAATTAGTAAAATCACAATTACTAAAATTATAAGTATTGAAATCGTAATTATTGCAATCACAATTATTGAAATTTTTGAATTGCTTTCATAACTTAGAGATCGAATGTGTTTGAATGCTTCTGTTCCGGCCTATAATTTCATTGACAGATTGGAGGATTTAAGCCTTAAATAGTTAGGAGACCTGTTTCAAACCCAGTTCTCCGAAGCTGAATAAAGGTGTAACAGTAATATGGTAGAAGGAAGAATTCTGGTTGTTGAGGACGATCATATCGTTGCAATGGGAATACGGATAATGCTGAAGAATCTGGGACATATTGTTACGGGTGTAGTTTCATCCGGAGAGGAAGCTATTAGCAAAGCTGAAAGCACCCGACCTGATCTTGTGCTTATGGATATTATGTTAAAAGGTAACCTGAATGGTATAGAAGCATCAAAGGAGATAATTACCAGGTTCGGTATTCCAGTTGTTTACCTTACTGCCTGTTCGGACCGCCAGCTTCTCGAACAGATCTGGAATGTGGGGTCTGGATGTATTGTGAAACCTTTTGATGAAAAAGATCTGGAAAAAAGCATTGATATCGTTCTTTCGCGGTGCAGGTTAGAGGAAAAGGATGTGAAAGAAAACTCGCAAAAGCCTCAAAATGATTCAGAAAAATTCAGGAATGCTTCGGGTTACCTGCCCGTTCTCAAATGTTTAAAGTAAACTTTCAGGCAATGTGCCGAGTTATGTAAAATTACAAATTGTATGAGAGTTAAATATAAAATTCCACATGTTTTAAGGGTGGATACAGCACTATCTCAGCATCATCTGTACCAATTTTCGTTATCTGTAAATTTAGTTATCTCATCCCACCATGCCATTCAACCACTATTATATATACCATACTGTCAATGCAAGGCGATTAGAGAACCAGGAAAGCTGCTCCAGAACAGTGTAAGGAATACCCAAATGGATTGGGAACGTTAAGCCAGGGAAAGCCGGAAGCGTAATAGCTCTCAAATATATCCCGCTTATAGATTTTATATTGTTTTCTTACACCTGCGGAACGCGGGGAAGGGTCTGGGGACTTGTTCTCAAAAGAGAAAGGAATGAACCAGGAAAGCTGCTCCCTTAAAACTGACCCAAAAGGCGAAGAATTAAGGGAGAGGTAGTTCACAAGATTGGAGAACTTAGAATTAAACCAGTACCTGTAATTCTGGAATATAGTGTCAATTTTATAATAATTAAAAACAGGTTAAATTAAATAATACCTCAGGTTACATTAAATCTTTTTTAAAGTCTCATACATTTTCCTGCTTATATTTCTTAGACCCGTACTTTTAATTTGCGAAAACTTCCCACTGAAAATCCATTGGTTGCAGGACTCAAGGCGTTAAGTTCATTTGCAGTCTCGCTTAGAGAAAGCATAAAGTCAGTCCTTATCCTGAAAATGAGCTCTTCAGGCTCTACGCAGCAAAAAAGTGTTGGTTCACCCTCGATTATCCGGACATACCCCTTCTTCTCCATTCCTCTGAGCGTTCCATAAACTTTAGATCTGGGGACTCCGGAACTTTCTGCAATTTCACTGGCTCGCGCTTGCTTAAGGCAGACAAGTACTGCGTAGATTTTAGCTTCATTTCTGGTAAAACCCAGCTTTTGAAGATTTTCTATAATTTTACGAGTCACTACCTCCTCCTCCTTTCATCGACCTTATAATTAGATTTATTTAATTTGTTGACTAACCGCCTTTCTTAAAATCCTCACCATTATCTCGAGACTCAGAACATAGTCCTCTATATCCTTTTCATCTACAAGCTTAAGCAGCTCATCGACGATCTGGTTAGAATAATTATAACACTCTAATCCCTTTTCAGTCAGAGAAACAAGCACTTTCCTTCGGTCTTCAGGGTCAGTTTTTCGAAATACCAACCCTTTTTTCTCCAGATCATCAACCATTCGAGTGAGGCTACTTTTATCCATACCTGTATACCTTCCTATGGTTGAGGGCATGATTTCACCTTCCATACCTATGATCTTGATTACCACGGGCTGATTCTTGCTTAGATTTTTGAATTTGCTAATGATTTTCTTCTGAAAAGTTTGTTCAAAAATAAAATTGTCAAGAGCATCTCTTTCCATCATCAGAAGAATTATTTTCTTCAGGGTTGCTTCATCCATTTTATTCACTGTTCCTTTTTACACCTGATTTTGCAATCAAAAGCATATTCTCAGGGAGTAATTTCCGAATATAATGAATTATAATAATATTGATTTTTCAATTATACAAAATTAAATAATTGAAAAATCAATAGTTGATAAATCAACAATATCGTGAACATATTTAAGCTTCACGGTTTACATACACACAAAAAATGTATAAGGTACAAAACTGATTCTTTGTTTTGTGAAAAATCTAATTTTATGTTCCTCTGAACTCAAAAAACTCGTTAAGAAAGAGTCAATTGGAAGAAAAAGATGCAGAAATCTTTTAAAACACAAAATAAGAAGTTATATTTCTAGAAACTAATTTTTCAGAAGGCCAAATACAATTAAAAGGTTTAAAATAGAATCAGACTAAAGACTTAAAACCTGGCTGCAAATTGATTTTATCCTGATCTACCCCAATATCATCCTTTACCTGGAGGTCTGGCCCTGAAAGAAAAGCTTATTGAGATCAAATCCGCATTTATGGCCTATTTTAAAGAACGAGAAACCGAGATCAATGGCTCTCTTCTTGCTGTGCTGTCCGGGGAAAACCTCCTTTTTCTCGGGCCGCCTGGAACGGCAAAAACCCAGCTTGCAAAAAATATCTGCCAGTCAATCGAAAACGGAAATTTCTTCAATTATCTCCTGACGAGTTTTTCCACCCCTGAAGAGCTATTTGGCCCACTCTCCTTAAAAGCCCTGGAAGAAGACGAGTTCCGCCGGAAAATCGATGGCTGCCTCCCAACTGCGCATATTGCCTTGCTGGACGAGATTTTCAAAGCAAGCAGTGCGATCCTTAACAGCCTCCTGACAATCCTCAATGAGCACAAATACCATAACGGTAGAGAACTTGTAGACGTGCCTCTGCTTTCGGTTTTTGGGGCATCCAATGAGCTTCCTGACGAAAATGAGAGCCTTGAAGCCCTTTATGACCGCTTTTTATTCAGGTACAGGCTCTCCTACATTCAGGACGATGAGAATTTCCGGGACCTCCTTTTCAGGAGCCCTGACGAATTCGAACCTGCTGCAAGCCTCAGGGTTTCCGCAATATACGAACTCCGAGCACGTGCAAAGGATATGCCTGTTGACCCTGACGTTGAGGTCATTATAACTGAACTTAGAAAGAGCCTTCAGCTCCAGGAAATTGAAATCTCGGACCGGCGCTGGAAAAAAGTTATTCAGGTCTTGAAGGTTGCAGCCTGCAGCAGCGGATGTCCGACCGTGGACAGGACAATGGTGCTCCTGCTTCAGCATATGCTCTGGAATTTGCCCGAAGAGCGGGAAACCATAAGAAAAATCGTCTTTGAATTCGTAATTTCAGGTGGAATTAGCACGGAAAAACTTCGCCAGGAAGCCGAAGACCTTCAGGCTGCGGTAAGCATCGCCCTGAAAAACGAACTTCCGGTAAAAATCATCTGCGACAGTTGCGGAGAAGAATTCCGGCTGAGACAGGAAATCGAAACCCACCATATTTCCCACCCGAATCACAGCTATACTCTTAAAATGGAAGGGCCTTCAAGGATCTATCCCTATGACAATCTTGTGAAAGAAATTGATTCGCTCCAGGAAGCCGCTGGAAAAACGAACACACTGCCCCAGGCCCAGAAAGAAGTTTTTGAAACTGAATTGAAAGCTCTGTCCGATCGTGTGGAACGTGTAAAACACAGGCTTGAAGCAGAGCGGGAACTTCTCAAAAACCTGATGGATGCAAATATCTGGCTCTCGACGCTTGATAGAAACGAATCTCTGCTCCTTCATGATACCCGAAGTACTGAACTATCCGAGCTCAATGATCTTATCTCAAAAAGCCGGTTAATGCTCGGAATTCATAGCAAGCAAGCACAACCTGAACCCCAATCTGAACTTCAGCCTGCAAAAGAAGCAGGAAAAAGAGAAATGGAAAAAATTTCCGTGCCTGATTCGGGCAGCGGTGTCAATAGTTTTATGAAAGGGATTGGCTCCCGGTTCAAATTCAGATAAAAAACCCGGACCAGATAGCTTAAAAACAGGTATCTTTAAACAAGAAAACCTAAAATCAGACAATCTAAATGAGGTTTTGATATGGAAGGCTCTAAGGATTTCCCAAATAATCCAGTTGCAGCCTCATATGAAACTTACTCCTTTTCAGAAAATAAAGCCTCAGGAAACAAAGGCTTGCGGGATTTGCTTCTGCTCCAGAATCAGACTGTGACCGTGCTGGAACGGGATCTTAGGAGCACAATAGCCTTTCCTCGAACTATCCCCCGCCCAATGCGAGAAAAAATAGCTGAAATCATAACCCTTGAGGTCCTCTTTGGCCAGCCTTATGAGATAAAGGATCCTGAAAGGTTTATTGAGACTTTCGGAGCTTTTTACCCAATCCTTCTTACTCTGAGAAACTCAAAACCCTGGCCTAAACTCCGAAAAATTGCAAAAAAAAGCAGAGGAGCCGGAATTGCAGGCTTGAAAATCCTCCTGCCTCTTATTTATGAAATCCTGGAACGCTTTTCAGAATCAAACAGTATTTCAGGTGCAGGATATCTTAAGGAACTTGATGCCGGAATGGCTGAGATCCTGAGGCAATTTGAAGAAATCCTTAAAGAAACCCTCCTCATGTGGGGGAATTCGGGATCTACAGAGTTTTCAGGCAGGAAAGACTGGGCAATTAGAAATTCCGGAGAATTTGCCCTTGTCGATGCTGTTCTGGCATTCATGCAGAAAGGCGGGTACCAGGAGTTTCTGGAAAGAGTTATGGAAGGACTATACCGGAGAATGAACGAATTCGTTACGGAAATGGAAGAAAACCTGGAGCTATTTGATACTCTTGCCCTGCTTTTTCCCCAGCGTAACTGGAGTTATTCCGTAAAAGAGCTTAAAAAAGAGCCATTCTATGTGCAGCTTAAAATGCTTAAAAACTATTCGGCTTTCTTTGAAAAAAGCCCTGACCTGAAAAAAATCATAGATTTCATAGGCAGGCGGGAATTTGACCCGCCCTCGGACCGCATACGCCTTTCACCTTTTGGAAAAAATCGGATTCAGACCGTGCGCTTTTCCGACTCTATCAATAACCTGCTGCCCATGGAAGCCGCAAAACTCCTGAATCCCTCCCTGAAAAAGAAGTTCTATGCGGACATGCTTGAAGGAAAACTCCTGAGCTACCAGCTCCTCGGAAAGCACTACACAGGCCCTCCCCGCATAAAACCCAGAGGCCCGATGATCGTGCTTGTGGATACCTCCGGGTCGATGCACGGAGCTCCCCAAACTTTAGCTAAGTCTGCTGTGCTGGCAATGGCAAAAAGGATGCTTTCTCAGCAGAGGGACATGAAAGTTATCCTTTTTGCCTCGACAAGCCAGCACCTGGAAATCGAACTCAGCAGCAGGAAAAAAATGTCAGAAAAGTTCCTGAATTTCCTTCTTTATACTTTCGGCGGAGGAACTGACTTCAATACCGCCCTTGCTTCAGGCCTTAAGTCCCTGAAAGAAAAGGATTTTCAGGGTGCAGACCTGCTCTTTATAACCGATGGCAAGTCCGAAGTTTCTGACGAACTGGTCCTGGCCCGCTGGGAAGAAGCAAAAAAGAAGTATAACGCAAAGGTCTATTCGCTGATCGTAGGCAGTAGCGGAGCAGGAGGGCTATCTGAAATCTCGGATTATATTTATTTTGTAGAAATGGAAATGGATTCTGAGGGCAGCAGTGAGTTTGTGAGACTAATCAAATTTACAGAAGAGAAAAACACGAAAGCTACAGATTCCAATAAAGCATGAAGTTAAGAAAAGATTACGAAGAAATAATTACGAAGAAAAGGTTACGAAGAAATAATTACGAAGAAATAATTACGAAGAAAAGGTTACGAAGAAAAAGTTACGAAGAAAAAGTTACGAAGAAAAGGTTACGAAGAAAAGGTCAAGAGGAAAAGGTTAATTAAGAAAGGGTTGAGAACTCTTTCTTTCTTTTCGATTTAATTTCCAACCTTAGTTCCGCAATGAAATATCAGATAGGTGACATTTTATCTGCAGTTTCTGACCCTGCGCCTTTTTTTGAAGAATATTTACTTTCTTTGAAGATCCTGTATCCCTTTAGAAGCAGAAACCCGGACAGCATAAATGCCAGAAAGTCCGACACCGGAAAAGCCGCCCAGACTCCCTCCAGCTGATATAAACGGGGGAGGAGAACAACAGCAGGGATTAGAAAGAGGAGCTGTCGGCTAATGGAAAGAAGGAAAGCGGGTTTTGCTTTTCCCAGGGCCTGATAAAGGGTTGAAGTAATTACATTCATACCTATCAAAGGCGTTCCGAGCAACATAACCATTATAGCGTTTTTCCCAAGCTCCAGATATTCCGGATCTGTACTGAATAACCCGAGAAGTTGTTCTTTTAAGAAGTAAATAATAACTAATCCAAGAAGCCCAATGGTCGTTGTCGCTGCGAGCGATAATTTCACAGCTTCGACTATTCTTTCATATTTTTTTGCTCCGTAATTGAACCCAACAACCGGTTGCAGCCCAAAAGCCATACCCAGAAGGGTCATGAAAATGAAAGAATTAATCTTCATTACCACACCATAAACGGCAATTGCAACGTCTCCTCCGTAAGTTGCAAGTGCATTATACACGAAAATCATCATGATGCTGTTCGCGCTTTCCATCACAAAAGACCCGGTACCAATGGCTCCAATTTCCTTAATAATTTCCAAATCGGGTTTCAAGGTTTCTGACCTGAAATGAACAGCCCCTTTTCCTTTAATATAGTATAGCAGGAGCCAGATCGAAGCTACGGTCTGTGAAATTACGGTTGCAATTGCAGCGCCTTCAACACCCATCCCGAAACCAAACATGAAAACGGGGTCAAGGAAAATATTGAGGCCGCCTCCTACAAGCATAGCATTCATTGCAAGACGGGCATTTCCTTCAGACCGGACAATATTCTGAGTAGCCACTCCAAAGACAAAGACAGTTCCTCCCAGTATTATATATTTAAGATATTCTCTGGCATAAGGAAGAACTCCAGGAGTTGCTCCAAAAACCTTCAAAATCGGATCAAGATAATAAAGGCAGGGAACGGCTATAAGCACACTTAATATTAAACTCAGGGAAAAAACATTTCCAAGAACTCTTTCGGCTTTTTCATTTTCCTGGGCTCCAAGGGCACGCGAGATTATGGAAGAACCACCTGTCCCGAGCACAATCCCAAAAGCCATAATTATCATCTGAATTGGAAAAGCTATAGAAAGCCCGCCTATAGCCTGGACACTGTCTGCTCCATAGACCATTCCTACATAAAAAGTGTCCACAACATTATAGATAGCCTGCACAAGCAATCCGATGACTATAGGAATTGAAAGCTTAAACAGAAGCTTTCTTATGTTATCTTTACCAAGAAACTCGCTTTTTTCATCCATATTTTTCATCTCTACCGTTTTTTATTTCATGCCATCAGGTCTGTCCGATGGAGGCTCGACCCCAGGCTCAAAAAGTTTAATCACAGATTTATGAATGAGTAGCCTGAAAATTTTTTTTTCTTCAAAGGTAAAATCCGAAAAGAGAAGATCCATAAAAGAAGCCTGCTTTTTAAAAATTATAGATCTCATTTCCTTGCCTTTATCAGTCAGGTAAACCTTGTAAGCTCGAAGGTCTTTTTCGTCCCTTTCTCTGTAAACATAACCTTCTTTTTCCAGATTATGGATCGCTCTGGCAATTGTTGCTTTGCTCAATTTCAGGGTTTTTGCAATGGTTTCCTGTGAGACTCCATCTTTGTGGTACAAAAACAGTAAAAACTCAAACTGTCCGCTTCCGACCCTGTAAGCTTCGAGTTCCTTTGCCATGTATGCCAGATTGCTCCGGTAGGTGTGGGCAATTGGACCTAATATGTCTCTAGGGTCTATTTCCTTTAAGTTAATTTCTCTAAAATTTTCCATAAATTTATCCTTCACATTTTAGGAACTGAGTGATTGGTGTCGAAATTGAAGATATTGAAGTGATAGTTGCATATAAAACAGATTTATTGCCTGGAAGAGTTTATTTTTTGATCTTGTATAGCCCGTATTTCACTTTTTATGAGTCTGGACGTTTTGTACGAATATCAAATATATGCGTTAAATCGTTCCATATGACACTATCAGAGGCTTAATAGGTTTATGAGTATATAATAGTTTCGTATGAGACGAAATTAAAACGATAAATAATTACTTTTTAGATAAAATATCTAAACAAGAATAAACAATAAAGCTAGTATTTTTGAAGAGTTTGCAGTAATTTAGACTAATTGTAAACGATATAAAAAGAACATGAAAAACAATATCTTTAGCCTTAGATAATGGTGGTTTAAGTGATATTGTCTCACAAAAAACAATGAATAAAATCAATAAAATTTTACATTTGTGCATATAGCATAATATAGAAATTAATCCAATTTTCATAGATTACAAAAACATATTTCAGTTGCTTAAGAAACCAAATTAAAGATATCAATTTACAAATTTATCAACCAGTTAAAGCAATCTTCCGGAATTAGTACAATGCTAAATGATGAAATTATAGTAAAAAACACACGATACTAAAAACACACGATACTAAAAACACACGATACTAAAAACACACGATACTAAAAAACACACAAAGCCTGCTTTACCCGTAAAAATTAACTATATGTCCAGGGTTACTCAAGATTTCATTCAATCTTTACCTCCTGGATTTAGAGGATCTATTCTGAAAAGCAAAATCACGAATAATGCAGTTACAGTCCAGGTACCCCAAAAAAACGGATTTATGGCAATTTTTAGGAGTGCACCTATGATCACTAATATAACTCCCAATAACAGCAAAATTTGGGTCCTTTTACTCAACTGCTTTCTCTCCAGTTATCCATTTTTAAAATAAGCCAGTTTTCAAATAGGGTCAAGGCAGTAAAATTAGTTTTCACAAAATCTCGATACCAAAAAATAGGGAATTAAGAAAGGAAATTGACCCTCTTTTCCATTTCCTTTTTATTCCATTTCCTTTCTATTCCATTTAATTTATTTTCCGTTTATTCATATCTCAGTGCATCTACTGGTTTTAACTTTGAAGCCCTGTATGCAGGGACTACTCCTGAGATCACACCGATTAAAACTGCCAGGACAAGCCCCATAGCCATTAGGTCAGGAGCAAAGTATATGCTTGAACTCCCTCCTCCTCCCATCATCTGCAAACCCAGCATAGGGAAGAGAGTTGAGACACAAGCTCCAAGAATATCTCCAAGGATACCGCCAACAAGACCCACCATTGCGGAATTAAAGAGGAAAATCATGAGGATATCCCTGTTTTTTGCCCCAATGGCTTTCATAGTCCCTATTTCCTTTGTCTTTTCAAGGACAGAGGTAAACATGGTATTGGCAATCCCGACAGCTCCCACAAGCAGTGACACAGCTGCAATGGCACTAAGGAAAAGCGTCATTGAACTCGTCATTTCAGTTACAGACTCTGCCATAGATTTAGAAGCTGAAACCGAAAAGTCTCTATCATCATCACTGACAATGTGCCTTGAGATCATGAGCTTATCCACAATATCTTCTGTCAGGCTGTCTACTGCATCTTCGTTCTTAGCTTTTATAGAAATGGAATCATAAACACCATTTTCTGCATCATCGATCAGGGTTACTGCTCCATCGATAGGCATGTAGATACTTCTGTCACCTTCACCTTCTTCTGACAGAATCCCAACAACACGCACTGCTTTACCATTTATAGTTATTACCTGGTTAACTCCGACGTCCTGATCATAAATTCCACTTGCAACGCCACTTCCGATGACTGCGACATACTTGTCAGATGGCTCAAGCAATCTTCCGGACTGTGTCGTTAAAGTGGTCATATATTGCCAGACCTGTGGGTCTACACCTGTGATTGAAAGGGTTGCGTTTTGCGCTGCATATATCACTGGCACACTGCCGCTAATCTCACCTTCTATATATGATATATTATTCAACCCTTGAAGTGCCGCAATATCAGTATCAGTTAATTCAACATCTGTTGTCGTACCTCCCATTCCTCCGGGCCCAGGCATATTCGAGGATGCTTTGGTATAACCAGGGCTTATTGTAATTTTTGTCAGATCCATCTCGGAAAGCCTGCTCTGAACCTGCTCTTGCATAGCGTCCCCGAGGGAGAGGATGCCGACAACAGATCCGATCCCTATAACTATCCCGATAATGGTCAGCCAACTTCGGAGCTTACTGTGTACTAGCATGTTCAGACCCATTTTCAGGTAGGTTGATTGTCTCATCTTGCATCCTTCCATTTGCTAGTGATACTTTTTTTTAGATCTTCTGGTCTTCAGGCTTTTTGTACCCGGCTTTTTTTGCTTTCATTGCCTGTATCTTTTCGTGTATCTTCCTGCGATAAACGAATACTCCACCTGCAAGGACAAGCAGGCCAATGTATGGCAGGTACGAACTAATTCCACCGCTACTACCTGGGCCTCCCGGACCTCCTGCTGCAGTCATATTTCCTGATGTTGTAGTTTCGAGATTAACTTCTTTAGTAACAGTTTCCCTTTCCCCTTTTGCATCCGTATACTCAATCTGGACCTTCAGTGGATCGGAGGAACTCATAGAGGTTGAGCTTGCACCGCTAGCACTATCTTGTGAAGAATCTGGAGGCGTTCCTGGGCTATTTTCGGTTGTATTTCCTCCTGCACCACTCTGTGAATTCGAAACATCAAATGAAGCAATTGTGTAATCTCCTTTCTCCAGATTTCCTACAATTGTTGACGAACTTCCTGAAACTTTGTACCCATCTTGATCTGGAATGGATACTTTCACAGCATATGCTATGTTATTACCTACATTTGCAACTGAAAAGGAAGTCTCTCCTGCACTAGTTTCCGAGAATGAAACATCGAAATCCGTTGCTCCTCCTACAAAAAGTCCTGCTGTGGTCTGAATATTTTTCGAATTAGAGTCAGCATCTTCATACGAAAGATTCACATTCAAGGTATAAAGTCCCGGATCTGCATTCACATCGGCCATTACCGAGTAAGAAACGGTTACTGATTGACCTGCTTCCAGAGATTTGATGTGTTTTGTGTTATCAGAGTATACAGGCAAAACCACGCCTTTAGGATCAGTCCAGGAGAAAACCAGGTTTTTCAAAGATGAAGTCCCTGTGTTCGTAACAATAAACTCTAGAGGTTCTTCCTTTGCTATATCAATATCAGCCTTGCTTACGGTCACAACCTGAGCATATTCTTTACCCTGAACCTCTAACTGAACTGTTTTTGTAGTAGTGTAAGTCTTTTCATCAGACCCTGATCCACTCGTATAAGTGGTGACTATATCAAGATCATACGTGCCTTCAGATGCGTTGGAATCGGTCATGAGTTTGAATTTAAGAACTCCAGCATCATCATCTTCCTGTCTTGCATTTAGATAAGAGATACTTTTTTCAAGGTCTTCTCCGGAAAGTTTACTGAAAGGATATTCCGGATTGAGTGTAACCTTAATGTCTTTGAGGTTATTGTTTCCTATATTCTGCACGCTGAGAGTAAGTTCAACAGGCTCTCCAGGCCTGGCAGTATCAGGGTTTTGATTAGTTACATTTACCTGCACAGCGGCAGAGTTTATGTTACCGTTTGATGCTCCCAGCGCTGTGCCTGCTCCCAGGCATAGGAACGTTGAAAGCAGTAGTAAAAATGTTAGCAAAGAAAATTTTCTCATTTTTATTCCTCACTCCAGATCTGATTCTTTTTTTATACTTGGTTCATTTTCTGTATTTAGTTCGTTTTTCGTATCGGGTTCGTTTTTCGTATCGGGTTCGTTTTTCGTATCGGGTTCGTTTTTCGTATCAAGTTCGTTTTTCGTATCGGGTTCGTTTTTCGTATCAGGTTTATTTTTCATATAAGGTTCATTTTCTATACTTGGCTCGTTTTTCATATAAGGTTCATTTTCTATACTTGATTCGTTTTTTATACTTGGTTCGTTTTTTATACTTGGTTCGTTTTCTATACTTGGTTCATTTTTCTTATCAGGCTCGTTTTTCGTATCAGGCTCGTTTTTCGTATCAGACTCGTTTTTCGTATCAGACTCGTTTTTCGTATCAGGTTCGTTTTTAGAACGGGTCTCGATTTTTTCAATCTCACCGTCTCTTATGTACACAACCCTTGTTGCATATCTTACAAGTTCGACGTCATGAGTAACAATAATAATCGTCTTACCTTCTCTTTGGTKAAGCCCATCCAGAAAATCCAGAATATAATCACCAGTCTTGCTGTCCAGGTTTCCTGTRGGCTCATCTGCCAGGATTATAGGCGGGTTTACAGCCAGGGAACGRGCTATTGCAACTCTCTGCCTCTGTCCRCCTGAAAGCTGGGAAGGAAGGTTTCCTTTCTTATTTGAGAGTCCGACAATGTCAAGCAGGTATGAGGCTTTTTGTCGGGCCATTTGTCCATCATCTTCCTGAAATTCCATAGGTAAGAGCACGTTTTCTTCTGTACTGAGTGTGGAGAGGAGGTTAAAGCTCTGGAATATGAAACCAATCATCTGTCCTCGGATAATGGCGAGTTCGGATTCGTCAAGTTCTGAGATATCTTTAGAATTCAGGCAAACAGTGCCTTTTGATGGTATATCCAGGCAGCCCAGCAGATTCATCATYGTACTTTTTCCACTTCCACTGGGACCAAGAATGATCAGAAATTCACCTTCGTAAATTTCAAGATTTATTCCTTTAAGGGCTGCAAACTCAACYTCCCCCATCTGATAAATTTTCCACACATTGGTCAGTTTGATAAGAGGTTCATCTTTGTTTTGAGAGATCCTTGCCGCTTTGGAACTGCTAGTAGCACCGTTTCCGGAATCAAAGTAAGGATTGATTTTTAGATCCTCTTCGGAATCACTCTCAGATGAACCAGTGAAACTCGCTGCTTCTTCAAGCGAGTTTATAATTTTTGAGGGATTCAATATCGTTTTAAGAGAATCTATTATTCCAGTGAGTGTCATACAAAACCTCTAAAAGTTAGTCATATTTGAGCTTGACCTTTTCAAAGTAGCTTGAGTTTTTATTTTTCTGATGCATGATTTCCATCGTTTCCGTGACTGATTTTATGATGCAGTCGAAAGGTTTTTTGGTAAATTTTAAAGACTGAAATTCTATTTTCAGGTTGATATTAAATGTCCATTTTAGGAGTTATTTTTATGAGTTATGCTACTGCCTATCTGCCTAGTGGGTATAATCGGGTCTAATCAGATCACCTATATGATCCAATTAGACCTGTGGCTTGATTCGTTTTTGAGGCACCATCGAAATGCATAGTACCTCATTTTCTGGAGTGTAGTCTTTTTGCTGGCTGCCTCCTTTCGTTATTACAATGGAGAACACCTGGTTTTCAAGTGATAGACTTGATGTCCCTTGTGGCGAGGTCCTGTTTTTGGGTGTTCCGTTTCAGTTTTTTCTTTTCCACTGTAATTAACTAAATTGAGCAACTCTTACATGGGGTTGAAAACCTATCTGAGATAGGTGTTTGAGATGGGCAAAACACCTGTCTTATATAGGACATTTTATTTTCCAGCCGCTCAACAGGATTGGAGGCAACCGATCCCCTCATTGGCGTTTAATAATATAAGCATACTTAGCTAAAAACAGGGAAATCTAGAGAATTAATTTATCAATGAAGCTTTTCTAAGAGGTATTTTGTTAATTTAATCTTTAATTATTCTATAAACGTCAAATAAAATCTCAATAAAGTATTATTCGTGGGAAAATTTTTTTCAAAAGGAGCTTAAGGCCTAAAATAAGAGACATTTCCTTTGCCCCTGACAAATATTCCGAATGGCTGCTCAAAAACAAAGAAAAATGACCCTGCAATTAGAATTTCAGGACCCATTCCAGTGTCGCGTCAAGTCTCAATTGCTGGATAAAGAGGTCTTATACATGAGTCACGGATCAATTATGAAAAACGAGCACCTTTGCCTGTTTTTTAAAAAAATATAAAAGAACTTCCAAAGGTTATGACTTTTAACAACTTAGACCATAACCTTTTTTCCTTGCCAGCAGAAATCCACTGATTCCAGCAAAGCAGATAATAAGAAAGGGAATCAGCCCTTCCTTTTCTGGTTAGTCCTTCCTTTTCTGTTTATTCCTTCCGTTTCCATTTACTCGTACCTTAATGCATCCACAGGCTTTAATTTCGAGGCCCTGTACGCTGGCACTACTCCAGAGATCACTCCTATCAAAACTGCAAGAGTAAGGCCTTCAAGCATCAAAGAAAAGCTTACTCCACTACCCCCTCCAGTCATATCGCCTCCCATCATCATCTGGAGCCCAGATGAAACAAAGGATCCCAGAACAACTCCAAGGATACCACCAACAAGGCCTACCATTGCGGAATTAAAAAGGAAAATCATAAGGATATCCCTGTTTTTTGCCCCAATGGCTTTCATAGTCCCTATTTCCTTTGTTTTTTCAAGGACAGAGGTAAACATGGTATTGGCAATGCCTACGGCTCCCACAAGCAGGGAAACAGCTGCAATGGCCCCCAGGAAAAGCGTCATTGAACTCATCATTTCGGTAACAGATTCAGCCATGGACTTTGAAGCTGTCACGGAAAAGTCCTGATCATCTTTCTGGATAATGTGCCTTGAGACCATGAGCTTTTTTTCAATATCATCCGTTAGTTCGTCCACAAGATCTTCATTCTTGGCTTTTACCGTGATGCTATCATAAACATCGTCTTCGGCATCCTCAATAAGATCTACTGCTCCATCAATTGGCATGTAGATCCTTGAGTCATCTCCCATGCCTTCTTCTTCCAGGATTCCGACAACTCGCACGGATTTGTTGTTCACTGTTATTACCTGGTTGACTCCAATGTCGTGATCATAAGTTTCACTGGCAACACTGCTTCCTATGACTGCAACATACTTATCAGCCGGTTCAAGCAATCTTCCGGATTGTGTTTTCAGAGTAGTCGTATACTTCCAGACCTGAGGGTCAACACCTTTAATCGGTAGGGTTGCAGTTTCTCCTGCATATTTCACCCCCTCACTGCCGGAAATTTCTCCGGATATATACTGTATACTATCCAGACCCTGGAGTGCATCAATGTCATCGTCCGTCAATTCGGAATCTGTCGATGAAACACTTCTCATACCAGGAGGACCACTATTTACATTGGATGATGCCTTGGTATACCCCGGGCTTATTGTAATTTTTGTCAGATCCATCTCGGCAAGCCTGCTCTGAACCTGCTCTTGCATGGCGTCCCCTAAAGAGACAATGCCAACAACAGATCCGACTCCTATAACTATCCCGATAATGGTCAACCAACTTCGGAGCTTGCTATGCACAAGCATGTTCAGACCCATTTTCAGGTAGGTTGAGTTTCTCATTCTGCATTCTTCCTTTGTTTTGCTCTCAACCGTTGCGCCGGTTGATCACGCCGATAGGATTTGGGGATAAGTTCATAAAACTCAAATGGTCCTTGGGGTTTTCGGTCAAGCCTTTTCTGAAAAGGGTTGCGGGCAAGCCATTTTTCAAAAGGGTTGTAGTCATCTCCTTTTAGAGAAGGCTTGTGTTTCTAATCCCATGTGTTTCTAATCCCATGTGTTTCTAATCCCATGTGTTTCTAATCCCATGTGTTTCTAATCCCATGCCTGTATTTGTTAATGATGATCTCTTCTGTGATGCTGCTTATTCAGACTTTAGGAGTCTAAGGGGTTTTTTCCGGATTACTTATTTTTTCTGCCCTGCAGTTTTTCCTTGATTTTCTTCCTGTATACGAATGCTCCTCCTGCAAGAGCTATTATCACAATATAGGATAGGTATGACCCAAATCCACTACTCTTATTGCCTGACCCTCCTGATCCCTGTGCAGTCATGTTCCCAGAGTCCATTTCGAGCTTTACTTCTTTATCAACCTTTATTCGTTCTCCTTTTGCATCCGTATATTCAATCTGGACTTTTAGAGGATTAGAATCCATGGAAGTAGAAGTTATATTTTCGCTTTCATCGCTGGACTTTATATTGTCGGATGAGGATTCCGCATTCATAGCATCCTGCTGTGTGTTTGCAATGTTAAAAGATGCAATTGTATAGTCTCCTTTCTCAAGGTTTCCTACAATTGTTGAGGAACTTCCTGAAATCCTGTACCCATCCTGGTCAGGGATCGAGACTTTCACGGAATATGCCATGTTGTTTCCTACATTTGCAACTGAAAGAGAAATTTCTCCCTGGTCACTTTCCGAAAAAGAAACATCAAAGTCGGTTTCTCCACCAACGAAAAGCCCTGCTGTAGTCCGTATATTTTTTTCATTTGAATTATAGTCTTCAAAACTGAGGTTTACGTCCAGAGTATAAAGTCCAGGGTCTGCATTTACATCTGCCATTACCGAGTAAGCAACGGTTACGGAGTCTCCTGCAGCCAGATATTTGATGTACTTTGTGTTATCCGAATATACTGGCAAAATTATCCCTTTTGGGTCTTTCCAGGAAACCACCATGTTTTTCAAAGGTGAATTTCCGGTATTTGTTATTATGAATTCCAGAGGCTCTTCTTTTGCAATGTCAATACTTGCCTTATTTATGGTAACAATCTGAGCGTATTCCTTGCCCCTTACCTCGAGATGGATGGTTTTTGTAGTGGTAATCGTGTTTGACGAGGAGCCACTTTCTTTAGCAGTAGTGGTAATATCGATATCATATGTGCCTTCTGAAGCATTGGCATCTGTAATAAGCTTGAACTTAAGGACTGCTGCATCGTCATCATCCTGCCGTGCATTCAGGTAAGAGACCTTTTTTGTGAGATCTTCTCCGGAAACCTTACTGAAAGGATATTCAGGGTTAACCGTGACAGCAATATCTTTCAGGTCAGCGTTTCCTACGTTTTGCACGCTGACAGTGAGCTCAACAGGTTCTCCCGGACGGGCAGCATCAGGGTTCTGATTTGTCAGGTTTACCTCCAAATATGCAGATTTTATATCACCATTAGAAGCAAGTGCTGTTCCAGATCCGAGGCATATGAATACTGAAAACAATAGTATTATTTTTAGCAAGGAGAACTTTTTCATTTTAATTCCTCAACTCAGATTTTCTTCATTTTTTGTACCTCGTTCGTTTTTCATACCTGGTTCGTTTTTAGGACGGGTCTCGATTTTTTCAATCTCACCGTCTCGTATGTACACAACCCTTGTTGCATATCTTACAAGTTCGACGTCATGAGTAACAATAATAATCGTCTTACCTTCTCTTTGGTTAAGCCCATCCAGAAAATCCAGAATATAATCACCAGTCTTGCTGTCCAGTTTTCCTGTGGGCTCATCTGCCAGGATTATAGGCGGGTTTACAGCCAGGGAACGGGCTATTGCAACTCTCTGCCTCTGTCCGCCTGACAGCTGGGAAGGAAGGATTCCGTTCTTATTTGAGAGTCCGACAATGTCAAGCAGATATGAGGCTAATTCTCGGGCTATATTTCTATC
>NZ_WJBJ01000005.1:417680-441334 GCF_020804205.1 Methanosarcina sp. DH1
CTTCTTGTGTGACGCTGTCTCCAAAAAGTCTTCCTATAGAAATAGTTCTGAAATAATCAGGAAAAAGGTACAGACGTTGCCCTATGAAACCAAGACCATTGAGTACCATGGCAAGGATACAGACAGAGTGAGGAACCTTGTGATCTCGTTCTTTAGGAAGTTTCTCATCGATCAATTTGTCAACTTCAAGCTCGCGGAAAACTCCAGCAATGAGACCAAGGTGACCTAAGAAGCTTGTACGTTTTATTGAGGATTCAACTCTTCTAATGTTGTTTTTATCTGCCATGGAAGATCAAGAAAAGAGATATAAAAATTAATTATATTAAATTATATGTTTACCTGCCGAAGATAGGATTTATCGAAATGTTCTTGCTTTTTTCGCATTCATTTGATTCAAATAATTTGTATTTAAATAATATGTGGCTATTTATATCAACAAAAACTACACACGGAGAAGCTGAGTTAATATGACTGAAAACTCGATCGATGAACTGGTGAACTGGGTTATCAGCGTTGATCGCCGTTTGATTCTGATGGACTCCATGAAAAGGCACCCCTTTGTAAGGGCTTCGGATATTGCTCATGAGGCAAGCCGATCCACACAGAATATCAGCCATGCTTTAAAGGAACTTGAGAGTAAGGGCTTAATTCAGTGTTTGACTCCTGAAAAAACCACATGGAGAAAGTATATCCTGACAGAAGAGGGAAAAAAAATTTTAGAAAAACTGGATGGGAAATACCTTTGATATTGAAATAATGGAGCGTCTCTAATTACCAAATATTAATAAGATCTTTAGCTGAATTTGTTAGTTGGTACTTATAGCCTATCCGAAAAGTGTTGTGGCCTACTGTATCTTAAAATTAACAGTACCGTAATAAGAAATGATGCTGGATATTACATGCCTATTGTAGCTTTAAAACATGCCATTATTGACTTTTCGGATTGGCTCTCATTCACATTAATCCGGAACTCAAAGAAGTTTCTTACTCCGAAATTTCAAAGCTCTGGGCTTTTTCGGTCTTATTTTTCTGTAATATCCCTAAAGGCAGATCTTCCTCTTCAAGTTGAAGTCTTTTATATCCTTCTATCAGTTCAAGATTTGCCCTGACAACCGATTCTTTAAACTCTGCAAGGTCTGTCGTGATATCTTCAAGTGAGTTTGCCGCTCTTTGATCTTTGATAACGCCTCCATCGGGCACCATTTTGTGAGGAAGAATTTCGACTCCGCGAACAACAGCCTTGTGAAGAATCAGAGTATCTTTTCCCAGGGTGCAGTCAAAAGTCACGGCTCCAAACCCTACAAAACAATTTTCTCCTATTTCGCAGGGGCCATGTACGATACACCCGTGTGCAAGAGATGTGTTGTTGCCTATCTCCACTTGTGAATTGTAAAGGGAATGGATTATTACATTGTCCTGAATATTACAGCCGCTTCGGATAACTATTGAAGATCCGGGTTCGTCTGCCCTAATTACGGCATTAGGGCCGACAAATACGTCCCCTTCTATAGTTACATTTCCTACTATAAGCGCGGTGTCGAATATCAAGGCTTTACTGCTTATTTTTGGAAACTGTCCATTGGGGTTTGGAAACTGCATTTTTCAAATTCCTCCTAAAGCCTGTATAAGTTTATCTCTCAACTTCCCAGGCTGTAGTCTCTTGTTATGATAACTTATGAAAAGATATTTAAACATTTTTTGTTTGAACATATTTTCTTATTTCTTTTCCGCCTGAGTCCCGCAAGCCTTTTCAAAAAACTGCTTTACTGCAAGCCTTTTCAAAAAAGGCTTGAGCGAAAACTACAGCAACGACATAGTCTGCGTGGTCAACCGACTCAACGCAAAAATTTTGAAAAAAGGCTTAACAGAAAACGTGGCGATGTTTGAGTTTGAGAACCTTTTTCCCAAAACTTTGTTTTTCAGGGCCGTTTTGTTTCCGAGTGTAAGCGCTTTTATAAGAGTACAGCTACATGTGGCGGAAGAAGGTTAACAATTAGAGACGCAGGCTAAAGATTATACTGGTGAATTAGTGATTGTACGCTTATTTTTGACTGCTACTGATCCGGCATTGTTCGGAAAAGTCCAATCTTAATTTCATCAAATAGTATAACTTATATATACATCGACACTTATTAACCAGAACAACCTGCGTAATCATTAAAATTGGCTCCGTAATTGAGCTGATTTATCACGACTTTACAATACTTTAAGCTTGTCAAGCTTCTATTATTGGAATTCTTTTACATTTGAAGATCTCAGAATAACTATTGAATCTGAATGGTGAGGACAACTTGGTTTCGGAGACATTAAAAAATCAGATAGACCGGTTCCTGCTGGCTCTCGGTTTTTCCCTTATGATTGGGATTATGGTCCTTGGGCAGGGTTTCAGGGAGGCTGTCGGGGAAGTCGTAGGGACTTTAATGAATCCCATACTTGCTCTGATCGGACAGGAGAATTTCTTTCTAATCCTTTTGGTAATGGCATCTATTACTGCTATTTACGCATCCCTTATCCAGAAATACACAATTGACTGGGACCTCATGAGGAATACCCAGGAACGCATGAAGGTTTTCCAGAAGGAATTCCGGGAGGCACAGCTTTCTCAGAACACTTATATGCTTAAAAAACTGGAAGAACAACGCCAGGCAATGATGGAAGACCAGATGAAGATGTCCAAGCAGCAGTTCAAGCCTATGGCTTACATCAGTATCATTTCCGTTCCTCTCTTCATGTGGGCTTATTATTACATCAGCGGGCACGGGAGTGCCACGATGGTTTTTCCTTTCTGGGGTAAACAGTTGCTGACAACCCATGCTTTTTGGTACTTCCAGAACTGGTTGTACTGGTACTTCATTTGTTCTCTTGGAGTTAGCCAGTTTATCAGAAAGGCACTGGATATCGGTGGGGTCTGATGCGAATAACGGTTAGCGGGCTTCCCGGAAGTGGGACAACAACAGTTTCAAAGCTCCTTGCAGAATACTATGAACTTGAACTGATCTCCTCTGGTGAAATTTTCAGGAAGATAGCCAGGGAGAAGGGAATGAGCCTGGCAGAATTCGGAGCTATGGCCGAAAAAGACCCTTCAATTGACCTGGCTATTGATAAAAATCAGAGGGACGTTATCCACAGTCATGAACAGCTCATCCTCGAAAGCAGGCTTGCAGGCCATATGGCTAAAGATGTTCCGAATGTACTTAAAATCTGGATAAAGGCTCCGTTGCCTGTACGGGTAAAAAGAATCCTGAGGCGGGAAAAATCAGTTTCTTTTGACGAAGAGCTCGAAAGAACAGTTGAGAGGGAAAAATCTGAGGCCCTCCGTTATATGAACTATTACAATATCAATATTGATGACCTCTCTATTTACGACATTGTTATTGATTCTGAAAAATGGAACCAGTACCAGATTCTTGATATTCTGAGGGCCGCTATCGATTCCATCGTAGGGCCGGAGTAATTGCCCTTAATCTGTTAAAGGCTGGATTTTTATACAAGGCGTAGAGTTTTATTTGCCGGAACGTGATATACTGATATTACAGTAATCACAGGTCTTCGGCATATGCTCTCTCTTAATTAATGCTGAATTAATAATGCTGGAATTCCTTTTTATACGCATATGGGAATTTCCGTAAATCTTTTTATAAATCTTAGATTTATGACTCCCAAATTTATAAATCTCAAGGTTTATGACTCTCAAATTTATAAATCTCAGGTTTATGACTCTCAAATTAATAAATCTCTAATTTATAGATCTAAAGTTTATGACTCTCAAATTTATAAATCTCGGGTTTATTTTCACTATGGTTCGCTTTCATTATGCCTATTTACAAGTTACTGTATATCTATCATATTTACGTCTATAAATTCAATTCAGGAGTTTTTGAAAAACTATGTCACCTGCTGGCAAATTGCCGTCCGAAACTGAAAGAACTCTGGTCCGGAAATCCGGCGCCTGGACAAACCCCTCTTACGGTTCTTACCCGGAAAAGCGCCCTATTCTCGAATATATCGAGAAAGGGGTTGTAAATATTGATAAAACAAAGGGGCCGACAAGCCACGAGGTTGCAGCCTGGGTAAAAGCTATTCTGGGCGTAGGTACGGCAGGGCATGCAGGCTCACTTGATCCCAAGGTTACAGGGCTTTTGCCCGCTTTACTTGGAAAGGCTACAAAGGCGGTTCCTGCTCTGCGTCTTTCTGGAAAGGAATATGTCTGCCTCTTGAAGCTTCATAAGGAAATGCCTCAAAAACTTGTCAGGAAGGTCTGTGAGGAATTTACTGGCCCTATCTACCAGATGCCTCCTATCAAATCAGCTGTCAAACGCGTTGTCAGGGTAAGGACGATCTATTACCTTGAAGTGCTTGAAATTGAAGGGAGTTTTGTGCTCTTTCGTGTAGGATGCGAAGCCGGTACTTACATAAGGAAACTTTGCCATGATATTGGGCTTGCTCTTGGTTGCGGCGGACATATGCAGGAACTCAGAAGGACAAAAGCAGGCCCGTTTACCGAGGAAACGCTTGTCACTCTCCAGGATCTCAAAGATGCATATGTACTCTGGAAGGAAGACGGGGATGAATCTGAAATCCGGCGTGTAATCATGCCAATGGAAACGGCTGTATCTCACCTTCCCAAAATTATCCTGCGGGACAGTGCAGTAGATGCAGTCTGTTCAGGGGCTACTCTGGCAGTTCCAGGTATAACAAGCCTGGATGCAAACCTTAAGAAAGGAGAGCTTACAGCGCTGTTTACTCTTAAAGGTGAGCTTGTTGCCCTTGCAAAAGCTGAAATGAGTACAGAAGAGCTCCTCAAAGCTTCGACCGGACTTGCAGCTACCCCGGTCCGGATTATGATGGAGACGGGAACTTATCCAAGAGGTTGGAATAAAAAGGAGTAGAAGGAGTAAAAGGAGTATGGCGGTAAGCCATAACACATAACATATTTTTGGAACCCTCATCTTTTAGAATAAGGTTTATATATCACTATTTCCGTTATGGTATAAGTCGTGCCATAAGCTTTATGCCAATCTTTCCAATGGGAAGCTTGACCACAACCTTTCTAAAAGAGAGCTTGACCAAAGGTTAGGTATAAGTTTTGTAATGCATGTGCCGAGGTAGTCTAGTGGTAGGGCGCAAGCCTGGAAAGCTTGTGGGGCCTAGCCCCTCGGGAGTTCGAATCTCCCCCTCGGCGTATCTTCTGAAGCCTCTTTTAAATTATGTTTATAAGCCTCTATTAAATTATGCTATAAGCCTTTTCTACATTACGTTTCTAAGTCTTTTCTACTATATCGATTCTCAAATATGCACATAATAAGAAAATAATCATAGTTTATGACGCAAATATTACTTTAAAGTCATATGGAATTTTGTAACACGGAAAACGCAGCCGGTCGCAGAGTGATTCTATCTGGATATTACAACCACGGAAAACACGGAAAGCACGGAAGAAACACGCCTTTACTACTGATTTCCGTGTCTTCCGTGCTTTCAGTGGTTTTCAAAAAATTCATTTCTGACATACTTTGGAATCGATGCACTACATTACGTTTCTAAACCTTTTCAAAATTATGTTTAAATCTGCAGCATCTCGGTTTTGTTGTGAATGTAGTTTCTAATACTCAGTTTTATCTTGAAGAACCATAGTTGGAATCCCTTCAAAAAAAAGATCAAGAGGAAGATTTCCACTGTACCTGAAGTGTTGAGTACCTCTCCTAAAAAAAGCAGGTTAAAAGGATCATAAATACTTGAGGTTTTGATTGAAGTTGAATAAGTTCTTGCTCCTGGGACTAATATGCCTATATTTTTGCTGGAACTGGTTGTAAGTTTGTGAAAGAAAAAGGGCTCTCAATTAAAAGAGATAGGATTTGCAGAATGAAACTGTGAATAAAAATCTTTTAAAAGCATGGGAGAGATGGAATAATACAGGAATTATTATCGAAAAAAGAAGTTGATCTGACAATGTCAGGATAAGAATACCGTTGAAAGATTATCGATTGATTTCAGGCGGGAACGAAAAAAACAATCGGAAACAAACAGAGAAGGAATATTGAAAATGAAACTGATCCTGAACGATATCGTAAAAAGTTTTGACAAAAAAGAGGTTTTGCGAGGTGCGAGTTTTGCCTTTGAAAAGGGGGAAATTTACGGACTTCTCGGGAGAAACGGCTCAGGCAAAACCACGCTGTTTAACTGCATCAATGAGGATTTGAGGATTGACGGCGGCTCAATTCTCTTTGAAGAAAATGGAGTAAAGAGAGAAGTTTATCCAGACGATATCGGATATGTCCTGTCGACACCAGTCGTTCCGGAGTTCTTAACAGGGAGAGAGTTTTTAAAGTTCTTTATTGACATCAACGTGAATAAAATTCCGGACATTAAGCCTATTGACGAATATTTCGATTTTGTAAAGATCGGACGCGATGACCGCGACAGGCTTTTGAAAGATTATTCCCATGGTATGAAAAACAAGATGCAAATGCTTGTAAGCTTCATCGCAAATCCAGCCATTCTACTTTTAGACGAGCCGCTGACCTCATTTGACGTTGTGGTCGCCGACGAAATGAAGACTCTGCTGCGCCAGATCAAAAAAGACCACATTATTATTTTTTCCACTCATATTATGGAGCTTGCGCTGGATTTATGCGACGAGATCGTGATTCTGAGCGGGGGGGTTCTGGAAAAAATGGAAAAGGATGACCTCAACAACGAGGCCTTTAAGAATAAAATTATTCAGGCCCTCAGGAGGGATGAATATGATTGAAGCTTTCATTATGTCCTTCAGGCTGAAAAACACGTATAAAGCCAATGGCTTCATCTATTCGCTCAAATCCATCCCTGTCATCAACAGGCTGCTGCCGGTCTCGCTCTATAGAAGCCCGGGGCTGAAAATATTTGCCAACTTCGTCAGCATCCTGTGGGAGATTATCTCGATGTTTTTTGGCAAATTGCTCTATCTGTTTATTATTATCTTTCTTCTAAAAGATCATATGAAAAGCAGCCCTGCGAACAGCTTCATGCATATGTTTTTCTTTCTTACCATTACGGGCGGTTTCCTTAACACGCATATATTTCATCCCACCAGAGACAAGTATTATGCCATTTTTCTCATGCGAATGAACGCGCGGGAGTATACGCTTTCGAATTACTTCTATTTCCTTTTGAAAATCATTATCGGGTTTTTGCCTTTCACGCTGCTTCTTGGACGGCTTTCCGGAGTGCCTACCGTTATCTGCCTTTTGATGCCGCTTTTTGTTGTTTCCGTAAAACTGATTTTTACTGCCCTCGCGCTTCATGATTATGTCAGAACCGGCCATGCAAAAAATGAAAATAAGCTCGATTCGGTTGCTCTGGCTGGCATTGCTGTATCATTGGCTGCGGCATACCTCCCACCGTTTCTCGGCTATGCCATGAACGGAGCTGTTTTTCTCGCTCTGTTTGTCATTTTTGCTGTTATGGCTGTGTTTTCTTTTTTGTATGTGCTCAAATTCCCTGAATACCGGAGGATTTGCAAGGAACTTCTCACAGCGGATAATTTTGCTATGAACAGAAAAGATATGGCTGCACGTGCTACTCAAAAATCTTTGCAAAATAATATAGACTTTAAGGCAACAAGTAGCAAAAGCGGTTATCAGTATTTCAACGACCTTTTTGTTAAGCGGCACAGCAGTCTGCTGACCAAATCGGCCAAACATATCACCTTGATTTCCCTTGCAGTGCTTGCGCTTTCCATCATAGCCTGTTTTCTTTTCCCGGAAGCAAAACCGAAAATAAACGGGATGATGCTGACCTTTTTACCTTATTTTCTGTTCATCATGTATTTTATTAATCGCGGAAAGGTTATCACCCAGGCCATGTTCATGAACTGTGACCACAGTATGCTTGCCTACCGGTTTTACAGGCAACCGCGTGCAATTCTGTTTCTCTTTACGGAACGGCTGAAATCCATTCTATTGATAAACTTGATGCCCGCTTCGGCAATTGCACTCGGGCTCCCGATTCTGTTATGGTTTACAGGTGGAACGGATAACGCGCTTAATTATGTGCTGCTGTTTGTTTCCATTATCGCCATGTCTGTATTTTTTTCGGTGCACAACATGGTATTATATTATCTTTTGCAGCCCTATAATATCAATCTAGAAATAAAAAGTGGCACTTTTGCCATTGTTAATTCCTTTACTTATTTTGTTTGTTATTTTGCCATCGGTAAGAAAGTCCCGACTCTAATTTTCGGCACGTTGATTTCAGTATTTTGCATTGTATATATCGCCGTCGCCTTGATTCTTGCATACAGGCTTGCACCAAAGACATTTAAGCTGCGGTAATAGCGGCTTTATGTAAACTAAAAAGAGGTCAGATATTATTGCGTTTTCTATTCATAAGGGTAACTCCTTTCCGGGACTTCGGGCCAAGTTGGTCCGAAGTGGTATGGCGAATAGGAGAAAAACTAACTATAAATTATCTAAGTATCGTGTTTCCACCACCATCCATAAGCCGTGTCATTTCCTCAATACATTCCAATAGAAGTGGCGGCGTAAACCATTATTATTTTATATCTTTTTCCCAATATAAAATACATATCCATAATACTGTTTATACTTTGAATATAAGTCTGCCTCACGCCTCATAAGTGCAATCAGATCCTCAACGATTTTATTTCCAGCATGTTTTTTCAAAAATTCCTCTTGCCTTGCTTTTTGCGGAATAAAATAATTGTCTATCCAACAAGTCTCAGGCAGCGTAAATGCAGCAACTGGGATGTAACCTGTTTTTTGCATGATGGAAATATTATGCCCAATTGTGCTAATTTCAGGAACTGCGTCTAACCACCACTTCTCAATTTCAGCGGGGCGCTCATCAGTAAACCATGACTCATATGTTACGGCAACATAACCATCTTTTTTGAGGAACCTCTTCCAGTGATTCAAGCCTTTTTCAAAACCTATATTGGCAATAGCCCCCTCAGACCATATAAGGTCAAATTCGTCATTCTGAAACGGCAAATTGTCCATTGAACCGACAATACCTTTTACCCTGTTCTGTAAACCAAGTTTTCCGGCTGTTACGTTAAGTTTCTCAATCGAGCCGGCGTAAAGGTCGAGGGCGGTGATGGTTGCTTCTGTATTTTGTGCAAGAACCATTGTTTGAGCGCCTGTACCGCAACCTAAATCGGCAATTTTTGTTTTGTTTGAAAGATTGTCGATAAAACCTAATGCTCTGATGGTTTCTTCGGGGCTGCCAGGTCCCTGCCGGTCAAGATCTGTGAAAAATTCATTGATGAGGGCAAAATCAAATTCGTGGATTGTTATGTCTTCCATTGTTCATACTCCTTATCTTCCATTGGTCATCGGTTAAGCACTAAATTCCTTCTCTTATGGGTGTTTTTATCTGATAATACCTTTATAGCTGTATCTCCAGGTCTCCTCGTCCCACATTTACTCTTGAAGACTCTCTGAGGAAAATGTTTCCCTAAGGGTGGTTAAGGTCACAACATTACTGTTTTACGAAGGACTGCCTTTGAACCAACCTATTTTTATTTCTTTGAAAAAATTATGTTGCTGCAGGTAAAGATGTTTTTCGACTTTTTTACAGCATATCTGATATCAAGCCACGGCCAACATAACTGCTATTGACTTTTAGTCCTTTCGAACATCGCTTTCAGTTAGGGATAAACGCAGATATCCTTATATACTGGTAACAGCATGTAAATGAATTCATCAGTATGTGCTGTAAAGAAGCTCCTTTAGAGAGCTGCTCCTGACTTTTCGTGTATTCTTTTAGGGTATTCGATCAGGGGCTACAGGATGCTGTATACATTCCCCTGGAGGGAATATATGGTAGAAGAAAAGAATAATGAAGAATTAAGGCATCTTGTTCGGATTATGAATACCGACCTGCAGGGGGCAAAACCCGTAGAGTACGCCCTTACAGGTCTCCCAGGAATAGGGAGGCGCACAGCTATCCTTATCGCAAAGGGCGCAGGGGTAGACCCTACTGCTACACTTGGATATCTGCCAGATGAAGAAGTAGCAAAGCTAGACCGCGCAATCGGGAATTTTGAGGAGATTGTTCCATCCTGGATGTTGAACAGGCAAAAAGACCTGGCAACAGGACAGGACAAGCACCTGCTTGGAACAGATATCTTACTGACTTTCAGGGAAGATATTAACAACCTGAAGAAGGTCCGTGCTTACAGAGGACTCAGGCATGAAAGAGGCCTTAAGGTTAGAGGTCAGAGAACAAAATCTACAGGCCGCCGCGGGTCAACTGTCGGTGTCAGCAGGAAGAAGTGATTTTCCGGTCAGGTGATTTTAAATGGCATATCCAGGTAAACAAAGTAAAAGTTTCGAGACTCCTAAGCACCCCTGGCAGGAAGCCAGGATGGCATCTGAAGTCCAGCTTGTAAAGGCATACGGCCTCAGAAATAAGAGAGAAGTTTGGAAAGCAGCCAGTATGCTCAGAATGTACAGGTCTGAAGCTCGGAAATTACTTGCAAGCGCTGCAAACTCTCAAGAAAGAGGACTTGAAGGGCATCAGAAAACACAATCTGAAGAAATCCTTGCAAAGCTTATCCGCTATGGCATCATCAAATCAGATGCTGACATTGACGATATTCTTTCTTTAAAAACTGAAAATATTCTCGAAAGGAGACTCCAGACTCAGGTCCTACGTCTAGGACTTGCCAGGACAGTTGTCCAGTCTCGTCAGTTTATCACTCACGGTCACATTGCAATAAACGGTAGAAAAGCCACGGTTCCGGGAATGCTTGTCTCCAAGGAAGATGAAATGCATATCGGGTACTATGCAACCTCTCCATTTGTTAGCGAATCTCACCCTGAAAGACCTGTGCAGGTAGCATCTGTTCTTGCGGACAGCACAACTACTTTAAGGGCTGTTGCAGAAGCAAAACAGGCTAAAGAGAAAGCTCCTGAAAGAGGCGGCGGAAGGAAGAAGAGAGGGAGGAGATAATCATGGCAGACATGAAATGGGCCGTAGCTCACATCAAATCTTCATTTAACAACACAATTATTACTGTAACTGATATCACAGGGGCTGAAACCATTGCAAAGTCTTCCGGTGGTATGGTTGTAAAAGCTGCAAGAGACGAGAGTTCTCCTTATACTGCCATGCAGATGGCAGGCCAGCTTGCTGACCAGCTCAGGGATAAGGGCATACATGGCATCCATATAAGAGTAAGAGCACCCGGCGGGAACAAGCAGAGAAGCCCGGGCCCTGGAGCTCAGGCTGCAATCAGGGCTTTTGCAAGAGCAGGAATCCGGATTGGCAGGATTGAAGATGTTACTCCTGTCCCGCACGACGGCACTCGCCCCAAAGGCGGAAGACGTGTATAAGAGAATTCTTAAGGGAATTTCTTCAGGAAATTCTTCTAAAATTCTCTTTTTGAATGCATTAAAATATAAGGGAAATTAAGGAATATGACGATGGAAGTAGACATTCTGGAGTTATCGGATAGATCTGCAAAATTCGTGCTTTCAAAAGTTAGCACATCTTTTGCCAACGGCATTCGGCGCGCTATGGTCGCAGATGTACCAACGCTTGCGATTGAATATGTGAACCTTTACGACAATACATCGGTACTCTATGATGAGCAACTGGCTCTACGTCTGTCCTTAATCCCGCTTGTTACGGATGTAGAGACGTATGTGCCACAGGCAGAATGCGATGTCTGCGGAGGAGAGGGCTGTCCTGCCTGCGAGGTTTCCTTAACCCTGAGTGCAGAAGGTCCGTGCACGGTTTATTCACGGGATCTTATATCCTCTGACCCGAAGATACAGCCGGCGGATCTCAATATCCCGATTGTTGAACTGAAAAAAGGACAGAAGCTTGTGCTTGAGGCTCTCGCTCATATGGGCTACGGCAGGGATAGTGTTAAATGGCAGGCAGGAGTCGCTTGCGGCTACAAGAACGTGCCTATTATAACCATTACAAACTGTGATGCATGCGGACACTGTGCAACCGAATGTCCGAAAGGCATTATACGGTTTGAAGAATCAGGCGCCAGAGTTTCTGACGAGGATATCCTGAAGTGCTCACTCTGCAAGCTCTGCGAGCAGGTCTGTGACATCCACGCAATAAACATTAGCTTCGATGAGAACGCTTTTGTGTTTACAATGGAGTCCGATGGTTCTTACACAGCCAAAGATCTTGCCCTTAATGCGTCAAATGTGGTCAAAGGCAGAGCTGAAGAACTTTTGAGCATTCTGGACCAGTTCTGAGCTCCTGCTCGGGTACAGGCCCATATCCAATTTTTTGAGGTTAAGGCCCGATAGAGCCCTGAATATTTCAATGAGTAGATATTTATCTGGACTCTCTACGCCTTACATATTATTATTTTGCATCTGAGTACTGCAGGAGACATTCTGTCTTATTTGTGCTCTTCCAAAACTTATTCCCGGTGACCTTCACGGCTCGAAACGTTTATATATTATCCACGATATTGTGAGGGAGTGCAAGGCGTAAAGCGCGCCGGATTATCATAATGAAACATTATTAAACATAGATTAGACACAGATTAATACGAAATGCGAGGGTTGCCCAGCCAGGTCAAAGGCGCTAGGTTGAGGGCCTAGTTTCGTAGGAATTCGTGGGTTCGAATCCCATCCCTCGCACTAAATTTCTTAATCTGTCAATTTAAAACATTTAACTTAAAAACTTCAAATTTTCATACGTTTCTAAAAGTTATTTTTGTAAAGAATTTCAAATTCTTTATTGTAAGATATCGTTATGCGAGGGTTGCCCAGCCAGGTCAAAGGCGCTAGGTTGAGGGCCTAGTTTCGTAGGAATTCGTGGGTTCGAATCCCATCCCTCGCACTAAATTATCTCTGCAATCAATAGAAATTTAATTTTCCACTAATACCTGATTTATGTTTTTGTGATATAGTCTCAAACATGGCTTTTGCGTACGTTTATATACTCACACAGCAGGCCGGCCATAGCAGTGCTAAAAATGTGGGAAAGGAATAGCTGTAAACTGTATTTTGATTATTTTGGATTAATATCAATCAACAAATGATGGACTACCTGTTTTTAACACCTACATAAAATTCCAATTAATCCACTCTGGTATATAATTGCTAGTAGGAAAAACTATGAAATATGAAATTTTACTGCGTAAAGTCGGGAAATAACATTGCTTTTCTGACTTTTACTTGAGACGCAATTAATTTAAACAGCTTGTGTTTTTTGCTTTGTAATTAGTCCACCTTGGATGAAAGTACATCAATTAATTTGGTCATATATTTTATTTGATTTTCATCACTAATAGGTGCTGTTTTTAAATATTCACGAGCAGAGTTTAAGGCCTCTACTTTATTGTACTCAATGTCTAGGATAGCCTTATAGTACCATGCTTTATAATAAGATGAATCAATTTGTATAACCTGGGTAAAACACTCCAAAGCTTCAAAGATTCGATCTGCAGCCATCAGGCAAAATCCTTTGTTGTACAAAGCATGGGCGTCATTTGGGTCGATTTTTAGAGCACTATCGCAACACCTAATTGCTTCCTCGAAACGACTTATGCTTTCTATAGACCACTTTTCCGAGGACAGTGATAAAACCTCTGCCATAGGCTGATTATTCTCACTCTTACTTTCCATCTTTTCGGAACGATTAAGATCTATGATAGCTGCAGCTTTTCCTATTAAGGCCGAAGAATCCAATGAATCAATTTCTAAGACTTTTTCGTAGTTAGCTATTGTATCTTCATACTCACCTAATGAATAGAAAATTTTTCCTTTTGATAAATAAAAAATTTTATTGTTTGGCTCAAGTTCTAGCGCTTTTTCACAGGTGAATAACGCTTCTCTGCTGCAGTTTAATTCTATCAAACAATGAGATTTTAGTGAGTATAAGAATGTGTTTTTATCGTCTTTTTTCATAAGCATATCGATAGATTTAAGTGCTTCTTCATACAGATGAAGTGTGATCAAAGACTTTATCCGAGAAATTTGGGCGGGCATATATGAGCTGTTTAACTGAATAGCTTGATCTAAGAATGTTATTGCTTCTTTATAAGCTCCTTTATTTCTCAAACATTCTCCCTTATTCGTCAAGGTAACGTAATTTTCTGGATAGTCCTTCAGCACAGCATCAAAATAAGTTATAGCCATATCATATTGATTATTCTCCATCATGTACATTCCAATATTATTAGAGGATAACAAACTTGGTTTAATCTCATGTGATTTCCTCCAGTATTTTATGGCCTCATCTGCTAGTCCAAGGTGATTATAGCAGGTTCCCAAATTATTCAACGACAAGTAATTTGCAGGGTCTTTTTCAATTGATTTGAGACAGCAAGAGATGGCTTCCGTGTAGCGATCGAGAAAGATATAGCAAACGCCAAGATTGTTCAATGTATCTATGTCTTCTGGATTAAGCGTTATTGCTTTTTCCCCAGCAAATATAGCTTTCTCATACTTGCTCAGTTCAGTAAATATCGAACATTTTATGCTCCATACCTCTGCATTATTGGGATCTTCTTTCAGCTTTTCTTCGATTTGTTCTAATACTTTTTCGTACTCCGACAAAAGCTTGATATCATCGCTTTTTTGATATGATGATAATTTAACATGGAACATTCTATTCACTTCTTCTCAAATGTTTTACCAAATAACTGATAACCACTAAAATTGTCTTTTTTTTCTTTTAAGGAGTTAATACGCTGTTCAACGTCGATAAGCTCTGGCTCTATCTTCAAAGCTATTCGGTACTCTTTCACTGCTTTAGAGTAGTGTCCTTTTTTCTCAAGAAGTTGTCCGTAATCGTAATGAGCTTGTGCGAACTCTGGAACCTGATCTATGAGAATTCTGTACTCAAAAATGGATTCATCTGTCTTCCCTTCTTCTTTTAACAATGATGCAAGTTTGTATCTGACGACAGAATAATGAAGAAATTCATCTGATGACATATTTTGCGGGCTGCATTTTAGCAGGGTCTTTAACTCATTAATTGCCTTGTCTTTGAGTCCTATTTCTATGTAGATATTTGCAAGGTTTTCATGAGCTTGGGGGAAGTTAGGATCAATCTTCAGAGCATCCCGATATTTTTCAATGCTTTCTTTATATTGCTTTTTATACAACAAAACCGAACCTATATTGCAGTACGCCTTGGCATAGTCAGGTTTGATCTTCAGTGCCGTCTCATATTCCTCGATGGCTTCGTCATACAGACTTTTACTCATGAAGCTATTACCTAAATTCAGATGTGCATTGATGTCCTCTGGGTTAAGTGCTATTGCTTTCCGGTAAGCAATAATTGCATCGTCCGTCCTTTCAGCTTTATCATATTCCATGCCCTCTTTATAATACTGGGTTGCCTTTTCCATAATCTCAAATATTTCATTGAGTCTCGATGCTGACAATAATTCAAGTTTCCTGTACGATATTTGCCCTGCTATATTCATGGAAGTTTCAAACGAAGCAATTGCCTGAGATAATTGTTTCTGTTCTAGATAAACCTGGCCGAGACCTCTATGTGATACTGCTTCTAATTTTTTATATCCGTAGTGCCGAGCAATTTCAATTGATTTGTTGTAATAATCTATTGCAGATTCAAAGTTGCCGGTAATATGCGATATATTGCCTAAGCTGTAATAGTCATGGACTATGGAACTGTAATTTTTTGTCTTTAGAGATATTTTTAATGATTTATTGTAATATTCTCTTGCTTTTGGGTAATTTTTATCATCATAGTATATATTTCCGATATTGCCATAACACTGGAGTCTTAACAGGTCATCGGAACATTGCTCGGCCAAGTTCTGTGCGTGTTCATAAGCTACCAGGGCTTCAGAATATCTATCTAGTTCCGACAAAGAGTTTCCTTGACCAAGGTAGCAGTTAATCTGACCTGTGATATTTTTGCCGTTAACTTGTATATCCAGCGATGTATTGAAGTATTTGAGAGCTCTATTGAAATCACTTACATTAAAGAACAGTGAGCCAAGTATAAAATAATTCACACCTTTATGTGACTCAACGACATCTAGCCATTTATCTACCTGTTTTTTCCAGTCATGGCTCTGTTGGCTAACTTGAAAGGTGCCTATCACATCAATATTTTGTTTCCAGAACTCAGCGATGAATTCATCCGTATTGCAATAAATTCGTTTGCAATTTTCAGGAAATTTTTGAAACGGGTTCTTTATGCTTTTTTTTCCTATCTCCTCGATTTCGACACCTTTGTCACTGTGATGGTCAATAAAAATCACTTCTTTCCAATTATTATCCAAGCTTTCGATTGCTGGCAAAATATCTAGCATATCAGAACAGCTATAACCAAGTACCAATATAGTACTGTGACGACCCCCAGAAAAGGCATGTGTGATAATTCGGGATCTCATGTTGTAAAGATAATTACTTGAAATTTTATTAATGACAGCTCGGGCACTGTCTGGGTGAGATGCAGTACCATGTATCTTGAATACAGTAATTTTTTCTTCTTCTGCAGCCAGATTCACGGTAGAAAAGTCTGTTTCATTAGAATAAGTTATATATTTGTCCTTTAATCCTTCCAGATCTAAAGCTTTTTCAATCAGTTCATCGAAGTTCGTAGTATAGATTTTTCGAACAACTCCCAGACGCGCTAGCCGGGCGATTAATATATGATCAGCGTTAGGTTCTCCAAACTGGTAGGCCTTGATTATATCTTCTATGTCCAGAGTCCTTGATAATATTTCCATAATCGCTTCAAAAGGTAGATCAGATTTGAGAATTACATCCTCATCGACTGTGTCAATGCCCAGTTTCTGGATAATATATTGAATAAGCACGTTCACCATGGGCATGCCTGAGTTTCTTGAAATTCCTGAACCACAAAACACAGCGAGCATTCCATTATTATCAAGTTTCTTGCCTTCAAGATACGGAAAATTAACGAACATAAAAAATTACTATTTACTTGTAAGTGATAATTATTTTCATTTGTCTACAAAGTTATGAATTTATATACTTAATCAGTTAATTAAAAAGCTCAAAATTGATTTATCGAATCTCAAATTTGAAATAAGCCAATTGAGTTTTTGATCATGAAATAATTCTTAGATTCTTAAAGATTTGGAGAAATTGGTTTGGTAATAAACTCAATATAAAAAGATTTCTAACCTTAACTCAGCATTGCTTAGGGGATAAACCAATTCAATATTTTTTTCTTTCGACATTTTTTTTCTAACAGAATTATGTATTTTATCACTTTTCCGCTACTCTTTAAATATACCGTTTTTTGATATGAAGTTAGCAAAAAGGAATCGAAAAGCGCAGTGATGGAAAGAAAAAAACGAAAGTTATAAAAATTGAAAGTAATCTTTTAAATTATGTCCGAAGATTCCGAACAATTGAGAGATCTAGCAATAAATCACTTAAATGAAACTTTATCGTTAATGAAAAAAGGCCAACCAAAAATTGCCTTGAAGGAACTAGAAAAAGCCGAAAAAGTAATTCAGTGTGCAGAATCAAGTAATATTTCTTTTTACATCCAGGAAATAAAAGAACTCTTAATTATGGCACTATGTACGTATGATAAAGAGATAACAATATACTGTCAATCAAATGTAGGAGATGCACTAAATAGTTTAGGGAATTTACTTTCTGAGATCGGACGAATTGATGAAGCATCAGAGAAATTAGAAAGCGCGCTAGAAATTTACGAAAAAATTCTCGAGGAGGACCCTGAAAATATAGATTACCAATTACATCTAGCAGGTATACTAATTAACTTCGGAAACTTGCTTTATTCTATGGGTCATATCAACGAAGCGAAAAATAAGGAAGAAAAGGCCCTAGGTATTTATGAAAAATTTCTCCTAATAGATCCAGAAAATAAAGACTATAAATCAAACGTAGGAACTACACTAAATAATCTAGGTGTCTTCTTTGCGAATATGGAAAGAAAAGTAGAAGCAAAACTAACTTTTGAAAAAGCACTATATATTCTGCAACAACTTCTTGAAATAGATTCGGATAATTTAGATTACCAATCATATCTAGCAGGTACATTGAATAACCTAAATGAGTTGATGTTTGACATAGATCAATTGAGAGATCTAGCAGAAAATAACTTAAGTGAAGCGTTGTTGCTGATGCAAGAAGGCGAATCTATTGAAGCCTTAAAAGAGCTTGAAAAAGCTGAAGATGCCGCACAGAAGGCGGAAGCAAACGACATTTTTATCAGAGTGCATACTATAAAAGGAAATCTTCTACAGACTTTAGGCAAGTATGAAGAAGCTTCAAAAATCTATTCTAAGAACTTGAAAATTACAGAGAAACTTTTCTTAAAAGATCCTGATAAGGAACTTTATCAGTCAATTATTAAGATGAACCTTGATTCTCTTTTCAAACTTGGAAGTGTCTTCCATGATAGAGGACATTTTCTTCAAGCAAAAAGGTGCTATGAGATACACCTTTCTACTTCTCAAGGACTTCTTAATATTGATCCTGAAAATATCATGTATCAATCTAAAATAGGTTTTACACTCCACAATTTAGGAAATTTGTTTTCTGAGATGGGATACATAGAAGAGGCAGAAAAAAGCTTAGAAAGTTCACTAAACATTTTTGAAAAGTTACTCAAAACTGAGCCTGAAAATGCCAAGTATCAGTCAGATGTGGGACGAACACTAAATAATTTAGGTGTAGTGTCTCAAAAAATGAAGCATCTGGAAGAGGGAAAGGAAAGGTATGAGAAGGCGCTAGAAATAAGACAAAAACTCCTAAAAATAGATTCGAAGAATATACAGTATAGATTAGATGTAGCAATGACTCTCAACAATTTAGGTGCCTTACTTTATTCTATGGGACTACGAGAAGAGGCTAAAGGAAATTACGAACAAGCATTAAATCTACGGAAAGAAATTCTCATAAACAATCCTGAAAATGTGGAATGCCAATTAAATGAAGTAATGACACTCAATAATTTAGGTGTATTGCTTTCTGACGTAGGACTAGTGGAAGAGGCGAAAGATAATTACGAAAAGGCATTAAATCTGAGGCAAAGAATCCTCGAGAAAGATCCCACTAACTTAAGGTATCAATCAAGCGTAGCAACATCGTTCATCGATCTTGGTATTTTGCTTCAAAAAATGAGACGAATAGAAGAGGCGAAAGAAAGTTTCGAGAAAGCACTAAACATAAGGCAAAAAATTCTCGAAACAGACATTGAAAATACAGAGTATCAATTAGACGTGGCACAAGCACAAAAAAACTTAGGGGAATTATTTTCTGATATAGGATTCATGGAAAAGGCAAAAGATAGTTACGAAAAAATGGTATATATAAGGCAAAAAATTTTCGAAAAAAATCCAAATAACTTAGAATATCAATCAGATTTAGCAATTTCTTTCTTTAATTTTGGGATCTTGCTTCAAAAAATGGAGTTAATAGAAAAGGCGAAATGTAAGTATGAAAAAGCGTTAAATTTATGGCAAAAGATCCTTGGAAAAGATCCTGATAATGTTGATTACCAGTCAAATCTAGCATTATCATTTTACAATTTAGGATACCTGCTTGAAAAAATGGGGTGCATAGAAGAGGCTAAAGATAGGTATGAAAAAGTATTAAATCTTAGACAAAAAATTCTCGAAAAGGATCCCGATAACGTTGACTATCAATCAAATCTATCGATATCGTTCTACAGTGTTGGCACCTTACTTTACTATATGGGACACATCGAAGAAGCAAAAGAAATGAACGAGAAAGCTCTATATATAAGACAAAGGCTTCTTAAAATAGACCCCGAAAATACAGAGTATCAATTAAATTTAGCGATGACACTCAACAATCTAGGTGCTTTACTTCAAAAAATGGGATTGAATGAAGAGGCGAAAGAAAAATTCGAAATGGCGCTAGATGTAAGGAAAAAAATCCTCAAAAATAACCCTGATAATGTAGAATACCAAGCACATTTAGCAGTAGCAATTAGCAATATAGGTGCATTGCTTTATTATTCGGGACAAATAGAAGAATCTAAAGAGAATTATGAAAAGGCTCTAGAAATTTATGAAATACTCCTCAATAATGATCCTGAAAACGTAGAGTATCAATCATATTCACAAGATATACAAGGTACACTAAAAACATTGGAATCCGTGAGTTCTAATTTTAATTTAAGAAATGAAGTAGAAGAACACTTAAGTGAGGCATTATCACTAATTCAAGAAAGCAAACCTGAAGAAGCTCTAAAAAAACTTGAAAAATTCAAAGAAGCAGAAAAAGCGGAATCATGTGATACGTATCTCTATATTCAAACTATTAGGGGACCTTTACTACAAGCTATAGGTCAGTACGAGGAAGCTCAGAAAATTAATTCATCGATCTTGAAAATTGCTGAGGAATATCTCTTAAAAGATCCTTGTAATGAATTATACCAATCTCTCATTCACATGTACTTAAAAAATATCTATTTTTTTGGAATGACCTTCTATAGTATGGGACGTTTTCCTTATGCAAAAAACTGCTATGAAATGTACATTTTAGTTTCTCAAAAAATTTTTGAGAAAGATCCAGAAAATATAGAATACCAGTCTTATATGGCAAATGTACTCAACCATCTAGGCATGTTGCTCTCAAACATGGGGCTACTAGAAGAGGCAGAAGAAAGATACGAGAAGGCACTGGATATTTATAAAAAGCTTCTGAAAACAAATTCCAATAACATAGAGTATCAATTATATGTAGCAATGATGTTCAATAATTTAGGTAACCTGTTTGCTGAGATGGAAAGCATAGAAAAAGCAAAAGAAACACTAGAAAAAGCTCTGGATATTTATGAAAAGCTTCTGAAAGCAGATCCTGAAAACTTAGAGTATCAGTCAGATGTTGCAATGATATTTCATAATCTTGGTAGTTTGCTTTTTAATTATAATGAGCAAATAGAAGAAGCAAAAAAAATGTTTGAAAAATCACTGGATACTAGAGAAAAACTTATCAAAATTGATCCCAACAATGTAGAGTGGCAATATCATGTAGGAAGTACGCTCAACAACCTAGGTTGCACACTTCAAAAGATGGGATTAATGAAAGAAGCGAAAGAGACTCTAGAAAAGGCTCTATATATTAACGAAAAACTTCTAAAAACTGATCCTGAAAATGTGTTGTATCAAGCATACACAACAATGACGCTCAATGCTCTTGGTTTTTTGCTCTCAGATATGGAATGCATAGAAGAAGCGAAAAAAATATACAGAAAAGCACTTGAAGTATATACAGAACCTATGCAGCATCCAACTATAAGCAAGAAATCTGAGTCAATAATTAGACTTGTCGAGTTAAATGCTGAGCAAGCAGAAAAAGAAACTAATCCTCAAGATCAGATTAAATATTTGGAAGAAGCTTACAAACTCTGTAAAAAGAATCAGGAATTTTTTATCAAATACCATCTGAATCATGAAAGAAAACTGGTGATGGAAGCTGGTCTTAACGCTTATGTAAACTACGTAGTAAAAAATACAAGAGATAAGAATGACTCGAAAAGAGATACAGAATATGAGAGAGCTATAAAAGCGATTGAAAAGCTGGCAAAGATTACAGATGATGAGGAAATCTCAAAAATGACTTCCTCTTCAGTCTGCTATCTCAAAGGAAGAAAATACATGAACAAAGCTTTCTCTTCAGAGGAGCCGAATCTTGGATTGATTAAACAAGCTGTGAATCAGTTCGAGTACGCAAAAGAAACATACAATAAAGCAAATACGTACTACATCTGTAAGGGGCTGCTTAAAATTCTTGAAAATAAAGATATTTTTGAAGAAAAAGATAGCTCGAAAACAAAAGAGTTAATTAATCAGATAATAGAAGCTTTTCCCGAAATGGTTGATCCAAGTGTAACAATTATATTTGAGGAATTCGCAAAACTTCTAAATGAAAAAGGCATAAAGAGCCACAAAAAGCATTTAGGAGAGTTTAAAGAAAAAATTAGATATATTGATATTCCTTAAATTGATAAGATGGTACCAAAACAATAAATGAGCTCATTCCAAAGCTCATTTTTGTTCTCAATTTCAGAAATGTTCTGGGTTGTCTTCAGAGTCATAAGTTCAATTCGTCGCTCAAAATATGAGATATAGAGAAGCAAATTTTAGTTTTTGGGTAGACTTATTAGCAAACCGTTGTATAAACCACCTGCATAGGAAGACCTTGAGAGTCTTTTTCAGGAATTTCGGGAATAGATTTTAGTCCCCTCTGAAAAGATAACTTTGCTGTTACAGAGGCGACCAGAGCATCAAGAATATCGTCTCTTGCTACGTCTTTACGTCTGTATTTAGAAAGAGCATTCTGTACAATTTCATCTGTGGAAGTACAAATTTCTTGCAGCAGCTTTTTTCTTTCGTTAAAACCTTCCCTCTCTTTTTTAGAATATTCCATTGGCTTTCCGGCAAGAGCCCAGAAACAAATTTCGGGATGGGTTTCTATTATTTTTTCCTTCGCAGAATCTGTGGCTATAAGAAAATCATTCATTTCCCTGATTTTTGGAACTATTCCCCATGTTTGTTTTGTAAGTCGTTTGCCTGTAACTTCTTCGTTGATGTCACAAGCGCTTTCGTAGCTTTTTGCATAGATGGCTTCTCTACAGGGAGTTGGAAAAACGCTGGATTGCCTGTAGGGTCTTAATAAGCTTCTAGCTTCTACATCACAGAACCTTCTCTTGAAATTATATTTGCTATCTACTAAACCAATAGGGATGTCCACAAGTATACGCACATGAGTATTGCCATCACAAAAATAGCTATAAAGATCCGGGATTTTAGGAAACTGAAATACACCAAAACTATCAGTTTCTGTTAGTGCAACTGCAAACCAACCTGCTCTGCAACCGTCTACACCAACAAACACTTTTTTATCCATATTCAGGGTTTGCAGTTTAGGCATATAGACCCTTTCAGAGAAAGCTTTGAATGGAGTTGTTTGTTATTATTCAGGCATAGTCGACAGTACTTTCATATGCCTGTAAAAACTGAATTAATGGCTTATAACAAGAAGGATAAACAAAAAGGCATTGAAAAGGTGCTTTTTTTTACCAGTAGAGGTTTTTTCTATCCAGAATGCTAGAAACTTTCTTGCAGGGTGGATACAATATATAAGTCTCTGAGATAGCAGAACACCTCTGAAGAAAATATAGTTTCATGTTGCATAATAGTAGGGAATGGCGTGTAGGTGCAAATATGTGCTTTATCCTTAAATTTCTAGCTATATTATTTTTATAAATTTGATATTTCAAAATATCGAATAATACTTTTATCAATTGAGGTTTTGCCATTTTTCACATAATCCCTTTATTTCCGCTAATATTTAATAGCATAGCTTATTTCTTGAAAAATTTATATAATAATTACTTAAAATCTATTTAATTCTTTGTTTTTATCTAAAATTTGAATTGGAGCAATAAATAGCTTATTTATTAGGAAATAAACTTTATTTGAGCTTTCAAAACATACTAAATATTTATGTTTTTATGAAAGTTATGAAAATAAATTGCAATAAATTCTAATTTTGAAAGTAAATGTAATATTATATCAATTTTTGAACTTAACTCGTATTCAAAGGTATTTTGAAGTATTATTTTAGAGGCTTAAAAAGTAATTTTATGCCAAAATACGTGATTTTAACAGATTTTTTAGGTTTTAGAGCATTTTTATCAATTTTGGTAGAGCC
>NZ_WJBJ01000006.1:0-27625 GCF_020804205.1 Methanosarcina sp. DH1
AAGACAATTGCAACTGTAGAAATGCTCAAATATAAATCTACTTTTGTATCAGTAGCACCTTCTGGTAAGATATATAAATATGTGAATATCTGGGTAGGAAATTATGGAGCAGGAGTCGCCAATTATTTTGAAAATGGGTTTATAGAGTTCAAAGTTGAAAAGTCATGGCTTGAAGAGAATAACATTAGTCAGTCCCAGATAATTCTTCAATGGTATAACGAAGACTGGGAACCGCTAGAAACCGAAAAAGTTAAAGAAGATACGGATTACGTTTATTTTAAAGCGAAAACATCTGGCTTCTCCTGCTTTGCAATAACCAGTTATTCCAAAGATACGGAAAAGATAGCGGGAGGTAGTGGACTAGCAGAAGAAGAAGTGTTGAGAGACTGGAACGGTGAAACAAACACAAGTACCTTCAACGGAAGCGCAGAAACAAATGGCATGATTAAAAATCCTATGGGAAAAGCCAAAATACTTATGGCAATTTCTCTGCCTCTGTTCTTAATTCTTGTAGAGTACTTTGTGATGAAGAAAAAGATTTGAAAAACTTTTTCTTCAGAATTTTATTTCAATTAAACCTCATTTTCCTATGAAAAACTTTAACACCAGCAGAAAGTCCTTTATGTTTTATGCATATGCCAGAGGCTCTGGGTCTAGACTGTACCAGAATAAAGGATCATCATTTTAAAATCGACATCAACAAAAATGATCGAATATGAAATATCGACCTGCTGAATCTAGTTTTTTACTTTCGAGGCTATATATTATTGTCAAACTCTGCTCTGGAAGCTGAAAATGCTACAGAGGCCACCTGGCTTTTCTCTGAAACTCCAGGAGTAGGGTTATACGAAGAAGCTTCATATGTAAAACTTGAAACTATGGTAGCGAGAACCAAATAAATAGTGGCTCGGGGGAAGTTAGCCCCGATTGAAATGCCATAGATGCCTGCCGTTTTACCGGCGGGAGATATAACAAGCAAGGCCCTACTGTCAAAATTCTCCCTTTTCAGCTAGAACAGCCCCAATTACCGAGCCAATTATACCTATCACAGCAGTATGAGCTACGATGACAATGGTAATTATAAATGCAGAAGCAGCTACAAGTCCCCCAATAACAGGAATGTCTCTGAGTATCGATCCAAGAAATCCCCCAAGAAGAAAACCCGGAATAATCATGAAAACGGTCATCAGAGCTCCAGTCTTAAGTCCTCCTCTAGAACCTCCATCTGCATAGTAGCCACCTAAAAACCCTCCAAGAAAAGGAGCTATGGAATTTACTAATGGAATAAAATAGAAGACAAAAGTACAGACCATACCTATGAGTGCTCCACCCAAAACTCTAGTTATTATCTCACCTCCACAGTAAAGAAAGTACAAATTGTGGTTATTATAACAAAATTGGTTTAATTATTCATAAATATATAGCTGGATAGTCATTATTATTTGACATAAAAGTTCTTTCAGGTACTTTTCATTTCGTTGTGCCTGTGATTAGAGAATTTCATGTGCGTTTTTTAGAAAAAAACACGTCCTTTCCAGACCCCCCATACTTGCTACAAAAATTAAGAACAAAACCCGAATAGTCATTTTTAAGCTTGAGCCCCAATAGTAAGAAAGCAAGTACGAAAGAAATACTGTTTGCAGCTATCAGGGCGGGATCATTTACCAGGATACCGTGAAGCATCCAGAGAAGCATGCCTGAAGTAGAGCAAATTAGCATCATAAGAGATACATCTTTTGTAGACTTCGTAGTCAAAGCTCTTAGAAGCTGTGGAGCAAAAGCTACAGTTGTCAGTGCACCTGCGATATAACCAATCATTGGGTTTCACTTCCAGAGTTTCGCTAAAGGGTCACAGAAAATAGGAAATTTTCTGGGAGTTGCGATGTAATAGCAACAGCACGATACCCTTTTCGTCAAAGTTTGGGCTCTGTAACCCTAGTTTCGTATTGGGATAACAGGGTCCTTTCACTTAGCTTAAGAGAGTTAAGACTCCCGGCTCAATTAATTAAGGAACGATTACTTAAATAATTTTTTTATACACATATAAAATTTGCGGAAGAAACAGAACCCTGATATAAGCGTATTCCCTAAAACTCTACTGGGATATGGTTATGATGGAAGATTGCCTTTTTTGTAAAATAATAGAAGGAAAACTTCCTTCGGAGAAGGTATATGAAGACGCTGTCGTTTTTGCATTTTTGGATGTTTTTCCGGCAAGCGAAGGGCATACTCTAGTAGCTCCAAAAAAACATTTTAGCAGATTTACGGATATGGATGCGGAAAGTGTCGCTTTGCTTTTTGAAGCTGCAAGGAAAATTACGGCTGCTGTCGAAAAGGCATTTTCGGCAGAAGGATCAAACATAGGAATCAATGATGGAAAAGTTGCCGGACAGGAGGTTCCCCATGTACATGTACACGTTATTCCCAGGAGAAAAGGAGACGGCGGGAGAGGGATAAAATCCGTAGTATGGACTGAACCTGATACCGCCAATTTAAAAGAAGTTGCGGAAAAGATAAGGCGAACGCTCTGAAAAGAAAGACTTCTCACAACAAGAGAAGTATTCCCAGACAGAATATTTCCTAGACAGAATGTTTCCCAGACAGAATATTTCCTAGACAGAATATTTCCCAGACAGAGGTATTCCCAGATAGAGTTTTCAATATGAAACGATAATATATTTTTCGATAATATATTTTTTTGAATCTAATGGATTTGGGGAAAGACAGCAAACAGAACTGTTGTCAGAATCCTTCCATTTCTCTTACTTTGGGGGGTAAGAATAATGGCAGAAATGGAAATCGATGTTAGAGGGCAGACTTGTCCGGTTCCGCTGGTAGAGTGTAGAAAAGCCTTAAAGAAAGCCTCTCCAGGGGATCTTGTTATTGTGAAAGGGACACATCCAGCGTCAAAAAAGGAAATTCCTATGGCCTGTGAAGCAATGGGGCTCAAAGTGCTGGAGATTGAAGATAAAGAAGGAGGAAAAGAGTGGGAGATAAAGATCCAGAGATAAGCCGGAAGAGGAATGAAAATGGGGGAAAAGACGGTCATTATACTGCATAGTGGCGATATGGATAAGGTATACAGTGCACTTATAATTGCGAACGGAGCTCTGGCAATGGGTATGGAAGCATCCATATACTTTACCTTCTGGGGGTTAATGCGCTTGAAGAAAGGAGAGCTTGATAAGGGACCACTCTCCAAGATGAATATGCTTGGGCTTGGCAGGCAGATGATTAAACAAAGAATGAACAAAGCCAATGTTGCGTCACTTGAAAGACTGATGAATGATTTCAAGGAACTTGGTGGAAAAATAATCGCCTGCGAGATGACCATGGAAATTATGGGCTTGAGTAAAGAGGAGCTTCGAACGGAGTGGATAGATGAATGGGGAGCTGTAGGCTCATATATTCAAGAAGCACGGAATGCAAACGTAACTCTATTTATCTAAGGCCTGGAGAAATCTTAGAATTTGAACTGGAGCTTAAAGTGTCACAATAATTTGGATTTTCCGGATTTGACCTGATTTAGATGCTTACCTGATTTAGATGCTTGATATTCAACTATTAGTATCCAGGAGATTATTGCTTCAGGAATTTATCGGATTAAAAGTCCAGGAACTTACTGGAGAATCTGAAATTTAACTGTAAAATCTAAAATTTGATTATTTCAAATGGGGGGGAGAATAAATATTTGAGAATGTAATATATCTTGACAATGCCGCATGCACACGATTGGATGAGCGTGTACTTGAAGCAATGAAGCCATATTTTTTTGATATATATGCAGTAGCAACATCGGAATTTGGCTATTCTATGGGTATTGACGCAAAAGAAGCACTCCAAAGGTCCCGCGAAAACATAGCTTCAAAGCTCGGTGCAGATTCAGAGGAGGTTATCTTTACTTCAGGGTCCACTGAGTCAAGCAACACAGCGCTTAAAGGAGTTGCTCTGGCTCTTAAAGAAAAGAAAGGAAAACATTTTGTTGTCTCGAAGATAGAAGATTTTCCTGTGCTGAATACAGCAAAAGCTCTCGAGAGACAGGGGTTTAATGCGACTTTTCTGGATGTTGACGCTGAAGGGTTTGTAGATATCGAAGGGCTTAAAAACACTATTACAAAGGAAACGGTTCTTGTCTCAATCCAACAGGGGAACCAGGAAATAGGAACAGTGCAGGATTTGAAAGCTATCTCGGAAATATGCAAAGAAAAAGATGTGCTCCTGCATACGGATGCTACTCATAGCTTTACCCGACTACCTCTCAATGTAAAGGAACTGCCTGTAGACCTGATCACAATGTCCGCCCATACCATCCACGGCCCAAGAGGAATAGGTGCGCTTTACATCAGGAAAGACACCCCAATAACCAAACTCATGGATGGAGGTTTCCAGGAGTTTAACCTGAGGGCAGGAGTAGAAAATATTCCATCAGCCGTCGGTTTTGCAAAAGCTGTAGAGCTCGTAACTGAAGAGGAAAACCAAAGGCTCAAAGCAATGAGAAACCGCGTAATTGATAAAGCACTCTCCGAGATTCCGGACGTTACACTCAATGGAAGCCGGGAAAGACGCCTGCCTCAGAATGCAAACCTGACTTTCCATTATGTAGAAGGCGAATCCGTAACTTTGCATATGGACATGAGAGGTTTTGCAGTAAGCACGGGTTCAGCCTGTTTTAGCCGCTCCCTTGAAGCCAGCCATGTAATTCGGGGTATAGGTGGAGACCATGAGAGAGCGCATGGCTCAGTGCGTTTTACCTTTGGGCGCTATAATCATATTGAGGATGCTGATGCAGCAATTGAAGCAATGAGTGAGATAGTGGCAAGGCTCCGAGAAATAAGCCCCCTTGCAAGGAAATGAATGGGAAAAAGGTAGAAAAAATAGCAAGATGAAGCAGAATCCAGGCGACCACATAAGTAAATCAGAAAATACAGTCAGAAAATACAGTCAGAAAATACAGTCAGAAAATACAGTCAGAAAATACAGTCAGAAAACACAGTCAGAAAACACAGTCAGAAAACACAGTCAGAAAACACAGTCAGAAAATACAGTCAGAAAATATAGTTAGAAAATATAGTTAGAGAAAGTTACAAAAATATAAGGTGAGATTATGAAGTTTCCTTACAGCCAAAAAGTACTGGAGCATTTCAAGAACCCGCACAACGTGGGAAAGATCGAGAACCCTGATGGAAAAGGTCTTGAAGGAAGCCCGGCTTGCGGAGACATGGTAGCGGTTTACATTAAGGTCAATCCTGATACCAAGATCATTGAAGATATAAAGTTCGAATCTTATGGCTGCGCCTCAAACATTGCTACTGGCTCGGTTATTACAGATATTGCGAAAGGAAAGACCCTTGATGAGGCAAAGAAAATAACATGGAAACAGGCTTCGGAAGAACTTGGAGGGCTCCCTCCGATCAAAGCCCACTGCTCAGTACTTGCAGTTGAGGGCCTGCGGGCCGCAATCAAAGACTATGAAGAAAAACACGGGCTTATAACCGAGAAAGAGCCTACCACAGAAGAGGTTGTCAGGAGCAGACTAAAGCACGTTATGAACCCCCTGACCGGCCTTGACATAATTCGTACAAACCTTATCCTGAAAACGAGTGTGGAAGATGGAGTTGTGAGGGTGGTTGTAGACCTGCCTGCAAACCATCAGTTTGCTCCAGCAATAAAAGAAGATATTATGGAAAAATTGGGGTCTTTATGGGATGTCGAAAGAGTTGATGTAGTGTTTACGGCCTGACAAGAATTTAGGTTTATATCAGGATTTCAAAAGAAAAATAACACAAAACAGGTATAATAACGCATGTATAAAAATGCCAGATGGGGAGAGGAGTATGAAATACAGAAAAGTGACCTAGTATTTATCTTTACTCACAGCAATTGCAGTTATCTTTTCGGGATGTACAATAGGGGAGTCAAAACCGCAGAAAGAAAATTCAGTTATTAAACCAGCTCAAGCGGAAACTTTTAGGGGAGAGAGCAGAAGCCTGGGCAACGGAACTGCTTATTCCTGGGTTATACTTGACAGAGAAGGAAATCCTTCATCAATAGGAATAAACTTTACAGAATCGGCTCTTCAAGGACTTCCAGAAGAGGAAATTACAGAGTATACACTTGCTCTGCCAGAAGAAGTTGCTTCCACGGCTTATAACCACATTGGAATAGATTGGAACCCTCATGGGCACGAACCTAAGGGAATTTATGACAAGCCGCACCTTGACTTCCATTTTTACATGATAAGCCCTGAAGAGAGAGACAAAATTACGGCATCTGGGGAAGATTGCAAGAACGTATCGAAAAAACCGGCACCTGGATATATTCCGGAAGGATATGTTTCCACACCAGGAGGAGTCCCCAGAATGGGAGCGCACTGGATAGATCCAAAAGCGCCCGAGTTTAATGGGCAGCCTTTTAATGAGACTTTAATTTACGGGTTTTATGGAGGAAAAATGGTTTTTGTCGAGCCAATGGTTACAATAGACCTCCTTAAAACAAAACCGGAAATAACAAAAGAGCTTAAACTGCCAAAATGCTATCCGACAACTGCATACTATCCGACAAACTATTTTATTGGCTATAACGACACAAGTAAGGAGTATACAGTGGCTCTTGGGGATCTGACTTTCAGGTGAAGCCCGGCTTAAAAATAGAGAGAGGAGTATTTTCTCCTCTCAAGTGAGTTTATTTTACTCTCAAAAGAGTTCATTTTACGCTCAAATGAGTTTATTTTACTCTCAAATGAGTTTATATTACTCTCAAAAGAGTTTATTCTTCTCTCAAATGAGTTTAGCTCAAAGAAACGCAGAGTTAATGAGCTCAGTCTGTGGAATATGTTCATTCGTTTTCTCATCTTAACACAGGTGTAACAGCCGATTAATGGGAATTTAGTAGAATCCAGTTCGCTCAAAAAAGTTAATCTAGTGTTCAGATACAAGAAAAAAGCAACAAAAGAAATGCAAAGATCGAAATAAGTCTTAGGAACAAATTAAAAACGGAGAACAGATTTCACAATGTAGATAAAGATGAAGATACGGGCTTTGACCTTTCCTTATAATACATAAAAAGTTCCTCTCCCCATTTTAAAGCCTGAGGCTCAAAGGCAATTAGAAATCGGGTTGTCACTCTCCCTTTTTTGTCAAGTAGAGAGAGGAAAAAGATCTTATCAGTTACAATCAATGATATGGGTTTTAAGTCACCTTCGTATACCAGAAAATCAGAAACTTTACTGCGAAAGACATTTTTTATTTCTTTTTTATATTCGATTAGAGCTTTGTTAATGATGGGATTGCTTGTTTTTAGAAGTGGAATATCGGAATGATATTCAGTATGGAAAGCCTCTAGAACTTTTCCTGTAACAATTGTTGTAGCTTCGATGTCCTTTTGAAGATACTCAAAAAGAAGTAAAAGAGAAAAAGGATGAACTATCGAAATAAAAGACATTATACTCCTGGAACTCATTAAATTTGTCATAATCTCTTCTGGAAGCCGGAAAACGTTTGAGAAATCCTGTTCTATAATTTTAACGTGACCAAGTTCTCCTATTTTATTAAGAATATGGGGAGGAATAGGGCTTACATCATGGTCAGACCAGAAGTCCAGATTTTCTTCATAGACTGAAAGCGTATTCAGGAAAAACTCTGCATTTGAAGCAATCACCACACCCATATCTGAGAGGGAGTATATTCCATGATCTTCGAGAACAAGGCCCCAATCAGTTAATTTTTTAATTTGGGGGGTGATTGATTTCCAGGGAAAATCAAGCACATCTTTGATATCCTCACTACTTTTTGAACCTTCTTCTTTAAGGAGCAAAAGAAGATTCTTTCTCTTTTCAGAAAGGAAAATCGTATCCAGAAGCGAAGATTTGGTTTCTACTCTGGTATGTGCTTTTGATTTCATCTTACCTAATTAATACATGAAGGGACTATATAAATTCAATCAAAAAAATTCTTATTTTCAAGAAGAAGGAACAGAAATCTAACTTTTTTCACTTATAATCTTTAAGATAAAAAAGATAATCAAAGTGTTAAGGTGTCAACATTTACAGTTCAGTTTGAATAGCCAGTTTAGAATAACCAAGACTTTTTGCTTATTCCAAAGTGGTTTGCCTGGCAAAAGCTTCTGGATTATTCCCACCACACGAATAAAAATCATACCGTTTTGGCTATATGAAATGCATATCAAAGTTTAGAGTGGCAATTCCAAAAAGGAGTTAGATACAAAGCTGGAAAACTGGAGGTTTTAAGATGGAAAACCGTAATAAATCTATAATCTTTGCCCTGCTAATAGTAGCGCTTCTTATTACGTCGACAGGTTTTGCAGCGGCAAAAGAGTCAACAATAGTTGTAAAAAGTGCTGATACCCCTGCTAACAGGGTAGCCATTTTCAGTGCCTTTTCACCCGAAAAAATTGAGATACACTCCGGTGAAAGTGTTACCTGGATTAACTTCAAGAAACCAAAAGCCCCAGTAGTGCTTGCAAGCGCTGACGAGCTTTGGAAAGAGACAACGTTGGGCTATGGAAAAGCCTTTTCCTTTACTTTTGAAAACCCCGGAACCTATTCTTTTACTCTTAAAGATAATCCTGACATAAAAGGAACAGTAACCGTACTTGCTGGTGAATCACAAAACGAAAATTCAGAAAAATCTGTGGGAACAACAGTCACCGCAGAAAAAGCACAGGTTCAGTCAAAACCAGAGTCCTCTGTGAAAGTTATAGAGACCACGAATAAAGAAAACGTCACTCGTGAAGAAAAGATAGCAATATATTCAACGACGCTTACTCCAAGTCTCCTGGAAATTGAAAAAGGAAGCACGGTTTCGTGGGTAAACTACAAAAAGCCAAAAGGGTCCTCAGTGCTTGTAAGTGAGGATGGTTTGTGGGAAAAACAAACAATTAACTACGGAAAAGCGTTTTCATATACGTTTGAAAATTCAGGAACTTACACATTCAGCCTGGAAGGAGTTCCAGAAGCAAAAACTACTGTAGTAGTAAGGTAAAAACGATATATTTTAACAAAAAAAAGTTGGAAAAATTCAAAATAAAAAATCCACATCAGGAAAACCAATTAAACACCGAAAGATTTGTCACCTACGCAAATATAATGAGACTTAAAAAAGATGTACGGTAGTAGGGGTTTATTAATTTAGTTCATGAGTGAAATCAGCCGGTATAAGCAAGAATTAAGTAAACAAGGGGATAGTTAGAGAGATAAGTAACAATTATTTCTCAAAAATATCTACAATATTTTTAACATATCCCTTATAGGGTTTGCTGAGGGCATTTATTTTCACATTGCCCGCACTCCGTACATTTTGAAGCCTTGCCTCTAAGGCCACTTTATAAAAGCTTCTCTTCTTCTATTTAATCAAATATCTCAGTATTGTTACAGGGCTTAAAATTTTTAGAAAGCTCTGCTCAGTAATCTCTGCTCAGTAATCTCTGCTCAGTAATCTTTGCTCATAATCTCTGCTCATAATCTCTGCTCATAATCGCTGTTTCGCGATAGGCAGTATCGATAAAACTGACGCCCTGATCTATAGCATAACGAGTCATATATACAGCCTTTTCTTCATCAATTTTTGAGTCGTCACCCAAGAGTAGGAAGCAATATGGGGCCGAATCCAAATACTGAGACGCTTTTTGCCTTTTTGACCAGGTTTTCGATATAGCATATATATTTATCCTTTATTTTAAAAGGAAAATCCACCCCGAAAGAAATTCTTACTGCTTTTTCATCAGAGTAGGAGACGATACTTTGTGAGACTACGAACAATATAAACATCAGCAAAAGAAATTTTATAAAAGAATAAATTCGAAAAAAAATAGTAATAGAAAACTATATTAGAAATGTTAGGTTTCAATTTGAAACTAAAAATATAGAGTTGAATCTGGAAAAAACGATGATGACAGGTATTATATAAAAAGAATCTAAAAATAAGAATGGGACCGGGTAGGAGATGAGAAATACTTTTTAATGAGTTATAGCTTCGGGCATGTAGAGATGCAGTCTTTGATACGTAAGAAATGTTGTATCCTGAAATGATTTAGTGGATTCAAAACCGTTTGGAAGTCTAATTCATAATACAACAGCAGGCGACACAAAAGGTTAAACGTTGAATAAATTCCAATTCAATTTGGTATTGTGGAATGATTACGTAAAATGAAACAAATTCAAAGTTGGAGTAAAATAATGGTCACCTGTACACGATATACAAATATAATAAAAGATATTTAAAAAGCAAAATAATTTTGGGATAAAACATACGTAAAAAAGAATATTTTAAATATGTCTTTTTCAATCTGGAAAAGTACAAAATCCAGAGTTTGATCAATCTCAATGGATGGAAAATCCAGATAGGAACAGATTTTAATTATAAAAAATATACACAGAAATTCCACTCTGAATCCCTATGAAGGTGTATTTTTGAATCAGGGAATATTAAAGAAAGCCATTGTGATCCTCTTACTGCTTACAGTTGGAGTATTTCTGGTCCATGCCTACTGGACAGAGATTGTATCTGTTCTTGGAGAGAGCTTGAAAATGCTCACCGAAACACGGATTCGATATGTCATTCTGGCGTTCTTAGTTTACCTGTTGAGTGTGTACTTATTTGCAGTCCGCTGGCAGCAGGTACTTTCCAGCATTGGCCACGACCTTAAAGCCACAGACCTTCTTCCCATTCTTTTCGGAGCAATTTTTGTGAATAATCTAACTCCGGCGAACAGGACAGGAGGCGAACCCCTGCGGATGTTATGGGTTAACAAACGTTTCGGGATAAGTTATACCGACGCTTTCATAACGATCCTCTTTGAAAGGCTCGTTGAAGTGATTCCAATTATCCTGCTCTTATTCTATGTGCTATATTTCGTTCCTTCTTTAGAGATTAAATTCCTGCCTCAGAAAAATATCCTGACCTTAAATTCAACTTATCTATTGCTCTTTGCTTCCCTTGCAACCGGAATACTCATATGGATTTTCCGGAAAAGATTTACTGTCCTTCTTAAAGATATAAAGCAAAACTGGAAAAAACTTCATAAATCTTTTATTCCTGCTCTCCTGCTATCTTCCGGGGTCTGGATTCTTGACATAGTACGACTTCAACTGATCGCCCTGGCTCTAAATCTGAATCTTTCTCTGCACATTATCGCATCAGTTTCAATCTTATATCTCCTGCTCGGACTCCTGCCAATAACTCCTGGAGGGCTTGGAATAGTTGAAGGAGGACTGGTCTCCCTGCTTCTATATTTTGGGTTATCGCTTGCTTCTTCAGGAAGTTTTGTTTTTCTTGAACGTTTTATCTCTTTCGGACTGAGCAGCCTGATAGGATTCCTATACCTGTTTTATTACGGAGGATCTGAGATATGGAAAAATATAAAATTGCAATGATCAGTGATTGGTATTTTCCAAAGGTAGGAGGAATCGAGTATTCAATGCACACCCTTGCTAAAACCCTGAGCAGGCATGGATATGAGGTAAGCGTTATTACAAGGAGCTACCCGGGTGTTCCCGAGTACAGTAAAAGAGATGGAGTATCAGTAATAAGGGTCAAAGGTAGACCTTTACCCGGACAGAGTCGATTTCTCACGCCCGGTGCATATAAAGAACTCTTCAGCCTTTTGAAAAACGGGAATTATCAGATTGTCAATTGCCATGGGCTGGATTCTCCCATAGGTATGGTTGCTCTTATTGTTTCCAGAAAACTCGGCATTCCCGTAGTAGTCACCAATCACTCCCTGGTAGGAGATACACCATATAGTTCGCTTTTATATCTTGCAGGTAAATTGCTTTTAAAGAACGCCGATGCTGTAATTGCAGTTAGTTCGGCAGTTGAAAAAGACTCAAAACTGATGACAAAAAAACCAATTTACCGGATTTTCAATGGAGTAGATTCTGAGGATAAAATCATCACAGTCCCTTTTCCTGTAAATACTGAAGGAAAACTCATAATTGCCACCGTTGCACGCATGACAAAGAAAAAGGGTGTTCAAAACATTGTAGATCTAGCTCCTTCACTTCTGGAAAAGCATGAAAATTTGCTGTTTGTAATGATAGGAGACGGCCCGCTAAGGGAAAAGCTTGAAAGCGCAGTGGAGGAGGCAGGTTTATCCGGAAATTTCTACTTTACAGGGGAAGTGTCCAGAGAAAAAGTGCTGGGATATCTGGAACAGGCAGATATCTTTGCCCTTCCTTCGAGTAATGAAGCTTTTGGAATTTCGATTCTGGAGGCAATGTCAAAAGAAGTTCCTGTCGTAGCAATGAATAACAGTGGAGTTTCGGATATTGTCAGGAACGGGGTAAATGGTTATCTTGCAGACAGCCTTACCGAATTTTCATGCTATCTCGAGGACCTTATAGAAAAACCGGACCTGCGAACTTCCTTTGCCAGGGAGGCTTTAAGAGGTCTTTCAAATTATGACTGGAACCGGATATGTAAACAGACAAGCAAGGTATATACAAGTGTCATTTATGAAAAATATCACAATAACCGTTGATGTGGAAGAAGACTGTCCCCCTATGCTTACAAGTACGAGAGGCATGGAAGAAGGACTGCCTGAGTTACTGGACCTTTTCAAAAAAGAAAGGATAAAAGCAACCTTTTTTGTTACCGGGATGATGGCTGAGCAATATCCTGACGTTATATCCAGAATTCCTAAAGAAGGGCATGAACTTGGATGCCATGGATATACCCATACGCGTTTTGACCGGATGGATAAAGAAGAAGCCAGAACTGCTCTTAAACAGGCTGGAAAAGTTCTGAGGCAGTTTGAAAAGAAACTGGTTTCTTTCAGGGCCCCAAACCTGCAGTTTCCGAAAAATTATCTTGGACTTCTGGAAGATGAGGGTTTCAGATATGATTCATCCATTGCAGCGTATAAGCCTCCGTTTCCCCGGAGCAGAGTTGAAGGCAAAATAATAAGAATCCCTGCGACGATTACTTCTTCATTTATAAGGCTGCCTCCGGGAGTTTTTATCCCGCTACTCAAGCGCTGGGAATCTCCTGTTATCTTTGTCCACCCCTGGGAATTTGTGGACATGTCAAACACATCTATACGCCTGGACTGCAAGTTCAATACTGGAGAAAACGCCCTTAACAACCTTAAAACCCTGATCTGTGCTCTAAAAGATCAACACTACGGTTTTTTAACCTTTCAAGAAAGAGCGAATCTTGAAAAAGATAAGTAACTGCCTTAAAGAGTAAATATTATGGTTATTCGTACTGGATAGGTTTGTAGTTTTAACTGAGGTAATGGCACAGATTATTCTTCAAGGACTTCTAAAATTTTCCTAATTTTTTCGTTTTGTATAGAATACAGCCTCTTTTTCCCTTCTTTTCTTACTTTAATTATCCCCCAATCCTGTAATTTTGCAAGGTGCATTGAGGTATTGGACTGCGTTTTGCCAATGATTTCTGGAATTTCACAGGCGCATATTTCTCCGTTATTACCGTACTTATGTTCTCCGCAGTTACACTCAGATTCGATTAGAGCCTTGATAATTCTATACCTTGTGTCTTCACTGAGGGCTTTGAAAAGTTGTAGATTTTCTTCATTAATCATATCAATATTCATTGAATCCGTGAAACTATATATATTTATCTAAGGCTAGAAGTTGAACCTACTGTTTCTGATCTGAAGAGAGGAAGACACTTGAATTGAATGATCTGATAGCCTTTCTAAAAATTTCAGTTACACTTTTGAATCCTTGACATTTCTTTTCTTGCTCTTTTTGATTCCTAATTTGGGAATTACAGTCTGGCGATCAACCTTGAAACCTGCCAGTTACATCTTTAGGGTATACGTTTTGTCGGGCGCCTTCGATGGTTATTTTGAGTCACGGTATATTATGGTCGCCACCCTTATATATCATATCGACAGACCTAGATATCAATATTCTTTGATATATGTGTGGATTCTAAAAGGAGACGTTTTTAGATGAGTAAACTCGGAAAAAATTTACTTGGGAAACTCACAGGAAATAACAAAAGTTGCTGCTGTTGCGGGCCTTCTATTGTAAGTGTCAGAAAGATAAAAGTTGGCAATAAAGATATGGAAATTGCCGGATTGGATGAAGAATTCGAAAAACAGAATGATATAGGCAAGACTCCAGAGAATATAGACTGCGAAGAACTTATTCGAAACCTCACAAAGATAAATGAAATCTCTGAAGACGACCTGGAGAAATTCAAAGTCGCAGTGTTGAAAGAATATGAAATATACTGCCAGAAGAAAAAAATATAATCATATTTATACATATGAATATGAAACATTGCCAATCATGAGGAGAATTTTGTTATGAGGCCCTGGAAATGAATTTTAAGTGCTCGATTTGCGGAAAAGAAGAAGATTCGTTACTCCGAGCCAATCACGTGGACTTAGGAACTATAAAACTATGTGTAAAATGCTGGTCAAAAGAACAGAGTAAAAACAAGCTGCTCCCTTTAGAAGGTGGAGGTAGCTGCTGCAGGTAATTCATGGAAACCGAAAAGAAATCAGATACGAATAAAAGAAAGAGTGAAGTGGAAATCGAAAGGTTGAAGCGTTTTATTTTTGATCGGGATCAGTTAGAAGTAAGAACTCAAAAGCTCAGTTCTCTGGTAAATATGCTGGACGAAGAAGTACTAAATTCGGAAACAAGGGTTTTTAAGGCTCTTGCCGATACGAATCGTCTGAAGATTTTAAAACTATTGAAGGAAGGAGAACTCTGTGCCTGCGAACTAACGATTGCCCTTTCCAATTCTCAATCGACTGTTTCTCATCATCTTTCAGTATTGAAAAATGCGGGCCTTATCAAAGAACGGAAAGAAGGTAAATGGTCTTACTTTCGTCTCTCAGATGGAGCGGTTATTGAGATACTTAACCAGGCAAAGCTGCTTCATGACAAGTGAGCTTTCAGTAAAGTTCTCTTTTTGAAAGTAGGATATAAGGACAAATTTGGACCCTTCAAAAACGGTTTAAGCTTCGAAAATGTCGGGTTCTGGAGAGAATACTGTGTATTCAGATTTCCAATAGCTGTAGCTTTCGACGGTTGAAGAAAAAGTAAATTTTGAAGGAAGATCAAAATGTTCTGGAATAATTTAACTGTGGCGGTCAATTACTTCGTTGAAATAGCAGTCGAGCTTGCTGTTTTATTTATAGGAATAACCTTTCTCGTGGGGCTGATTCAGGAGTATGTGCCAGACGAGACCATAAAAAAAGCACTTGGTGGGAGGAACAAGATAATAGGAAGCATCCTTGGGGCAGGATTTGGTGCTCTAACTCCTTTCTGCTCCTGTTCAACTATACCACTTCTACTTGGAATGCTCAAGGCTGGTGCCCCTTTTGCTGCAGCAATGACATTCCTGTTCTCATCGCCTTTGCTAAACCCGGTGATAATATCTCTATTTGTCATTTTACTGGGCTGGAAGGTGGCTGCTCTTTACTTTGTTGTAGTCTTCATAGCTGCAGTTGTCATCGGCCTTTTGCTTGATGGACTGGGATTCTCAAGATATGTTAAGCCAGCCGCTGTTGTACGAAACAGCTGTGACTGTCAGCAATCAACGGACGCAAAATCCAGGATACAGAGATCTGCAGGGTTCGCGTTCAGCCTATTCCGTCAGCTCATGCCCTATCTCCTCTTAGGAGCAGGCATTGGTGCATTTATTCACGGATTCGTACCAACGGACATTGTCTCCCGCCTCGCAGGACCGAGCAATCCTCTGGCAGTTCCTGTGGCTGTAATTGTTGGCATCCCTCTCTATATCCGGGCTGAGACTATGATCCCTATAGGACTGGCGCTAATTGGAAAAGGGATGAGTGTGGGAGCAGTACTTGCACTGATAATTGGCGGAGCAGGAGCTAGCATACCAGAACTGACCCTTCTTTCAGCCATATTCAAGAAAAGATTATTGGGAGCCTTCGTAGTGACCATCTTTACCATAGCTGTAACTGCAGGATATCTTGCCAATCTGCTGGCATTGTGAAAGCAATCAACGAAAGAACCAGAATGATGCCGTGCAGACAAATCAAAAACCTGGCATATTTACCAAATGTCCTGGTGTCGAGTCAATCATCAAGGATTCAATAATTCCGAATAATTGCAATCGATTTAATACGACATTTTGTTGTTGACTCAACACTAGAAATTCAGTCTTTTATCTCATCTCTGACCTGTCGGAAAGATTTTGAGCTTCTCTTCAGCTGATCCCACAGCCGAAGCAGGGCCCTCAAAATTTTGTGGATTACTTCTCTTGCTCTGGGAGATCTGGCGGAAGCTGTAAATTAGTACTGCAAATAAGGCAGGCCACTTTAGACTATCGAAGCAGAATCCACGCGTTTTCAAACGTTGGATGAATGCATAATATGTCTCAACATCACATTTTTAACTCTGGCACTATATTTATATTATCGAGTCTTATATATATTATTAAGTTTTGTCTTGGAAGCTGGAAATGGTACAAGAGCCGCTTAACTTTGCTACTGGACTTAAACTATAAGGTTCTACAGAGTAGTTTTGCAGGTAAAAGTTTGAACGTTGATGGCGAGAACCGGAATAACAATTGCCTGGGGCAGTATGGCATCGGTTGAAATTCCGTAGGTGCCCGTCAATTCATTGGCGGGAGCTGTCACCTGCATTCTTTGCCTCTTTTGTTATTTCTTTCATCATCTCCCCTACAAGGTTTGCTTTTTCACAGTGAGAAGCCTCTTTTGGTTTGCAGTTCAGGAGAATGCTCATCAGTCTATCGGCCATCCGGTAGAACTTGAGATCTTCAAGCCGGATCAAAAGTGCGGACAAGTTTTCGCTGAACTCCCTACATTTGTCATGGTTACAGACAGCCTCCTCATGCAACTGGCATACCGATTGCAGATCTTTTATTATTTCGCTCGGGATATTCTCGACCATAGGACTCAACCCGGTTAGCATTTATTTTCAGTAATTTTAAGAAGCAATTGAAAGTATAAAAGTAAAATTCGGCAGAGCAAAATCTGGGAAAATAAAATATGAGAAAGTAAAATATGGAACATCTAACTGTAAATCAAAAAGTATAATTTCATTTTTAAGGCCAGTATTTTAAAATGCATACTCATGCCTGCAGTGCTCCATTATATCCTCTATAAAATCCAGGTAAAAGTCATCCGGGACTGTCACTTTGTCTCCGGCCCTGACGGCTCTGGCTTCGAGGTCTTCTTTACATGCGTAAATTTTGAACTCTGGCTGTTCCTCTATCCCGGTAAGCAGATGATAAACTCCGTCTCCTGCAAGGTAGATTCTGGCTTTTCCTGAACGTGCAGCCAGTTTGAGGCATAACTCCGATCTCGGGCTGAAGGGAGGCTTTGTCAGCAGAAACACATCCGATTGTTCTTTTTTCATATTATCATCCAAATCCTTAATCAGCAACCAGTATTAAAATGAGAGAACGCAGTCCGAGCTTTCCATTGTTTCAAAAAATTCTTCTTCGTCGGTCAGTTCCAGAGTTTCGATGAAGGTTTCCCCGAAAAGCCCTCTTTCCACAAGCGAAGGCTCGTGCACAAGCACTCTCAACTCCCCGTATGCATATAGAATATCTGCAAGGTTTGGTAATCCAAGTTTTCGGCTATCTTGACCTGCAACTGCAAGATAAACTCCATCACCATAAAGGCCAAGAGTCACATCCATTTCGCTAAGGCTTACTGCGGCTGCATTCAACGCTCCAAATGCTTTTTCACTGCCATATGGAGCTGTATCCAGCAGATAGAAAACTGATTTCATCGTTTAGACCTCGTTTCTGCTACTCATCTTGACAATGAAATTACTCTATCACTCTTACCCAGCATTTCCGACAGTTCATAAAGGCTAGTAATTCTTATTCCAGGGAGATAATCTCTGCAGTTACTTCCCTGTATAATTTCTTCTTCTGGAATGTAGCCTCTTGCACCGGCACATCGCGCACAGGCTCGAATAACGACCCCTTTTTCCGCGAGTCCGGAAAACAGTTGTCCTGCATTGGTAAAGAAGGACGGGTCCTGGCCTTTTTTTGGAATATGCACCGCATCCAGGTACAGAAACATGTTTACTTTATGATTTTCAAGTGCAGCCTCAGCGAGTTTGTAGGCAATGTCAGCGTACTCAGAGATGTAAGGACCATCAGTGAGAACTATTGTTAGTGTCTTCAAAGCTTCCTCCAACTAATTGATACGTTAATGATTGCGACTTAAATATACGCAGCCAGAAACTGTAGCCGTTCGAGATTGGGTTCATAACCTGGCTCTTTAAGTTGCGTACACTGATCTAAACTTACCTGTCCTGCCATTAGCCTTATGGCAAAGCTGTAGCAGCCCTGTTCACCGCAGTCTCGACAGTTGGTCTGTGGCAGGTGTTTATATATGTCCATAAGTTCTACCCTGACTTTTTCTCTGAGAGGCGGAACTATTCCTTTTTTGATAGTTTCATTAATAGTGTTTTTTAGATTTTCGAGCTCTTCTTTAGCTTCACTCTCATTTTTAACCATTCTCATAACTACTTTTCCGCTACCATAAATAGTTGTAATGATTTCTCCTTTTTGAATTATGAGACTATCTTTTTTATCTGAATAATTCCCTCTGGGAAAGATTGGTTCAAGAATTTTTAAGACCCCACCCAGCGGAGGAGCCATATTTGCAATTACTCTGAACTTTGTAGAATCCGCTATACAGGGCAAAAGCTGTCGAACTTCCGCAATCTCCACAGGCTTTGCCTGAGAAAGGTCTTTAATTTCTTCAGTATTGCTTTTTTTGTCACTTTTTAAGAAATTTTTGCCATATTCACTGATTTTTGCAGTTCTTTCTGTTAACTCAATAAGGTCTGCATCTTGTAAAATCTTCAGATGGAAATCAATCGTTTTATTCCCGACTAGAGCTTCAATTTCCTCAACATTTCGATGGCCGTTTGCAAGGAAGTTTATTATTTTCCTTCGGGTCTTATTGCCCATAGCAAAATTCACCAACTTTGTTTCACTCGAACCTCCTGACATTTTACACCTCTCAGGTACTATTGGAGTTTAATTCCGTAGATCAATTAAACAGTATCAGCAAAGATGTCTAAGAGCAAAACCTAACTCTTTCAAGCTATTCCTACAATTAGTTATGACGTTATATCAATAAAAACACAAAAGCCAAATATCAAAAAAGATTGATACGTAAACATTTAAACGGTTATAATTTAAAGAAGATCTGCCTGACTATTAAGTTGAGGCAAAAGTCTCTCATAAAAAGTATCTCATATATTTTAGGAGATCCTAATATGGAACTAAAAAACAAGATTGAGACCATAATAAAGAATACTGTAGCAAATTCAGATACTAAAACAAGATATCGTGAACCCATCATAGGTTTTGCTTCTACTACCGATCCTATTTTTATGGAAATTAAACAAATCGTAGGTATTCATCACTTAAATCCAAAAGAAATCTTTCCTGAAGCAAAGACCGTTGTCGCTTTCTTCTTGCCATTTGACAAAGAGCTTGTGAAACAGAACTTGAAATCAGGCGTGGTAAAGGAATCTATTCAGGCTAGTGTAGATACTTCTCACCTTATCGGAGAAATCAATGAAAGAATCAGAACTGAACTGGCAAAAGAGGGTGTCACAGCAATTGTACCTAAAATTATTTTCGATTACAAGAATAATGGTTTTAATGTTTCATGGTCTCACAAGAGCGCCGCTTATGCTGCCGGAATTGGAACTTTCGGAGTAAACCAAATGTTGATTACAAAAGCCGGATGTGCAGGTCGAATTGGATCTCTTCTGATTTCTGCCGAAATCCCTCCTACTCCACGTCCAAAAGAAGAGTTCTGCAGGCACAAAAGAGGAGAAAAATGCCTTGTATGTGTGGATAGATGTCAATCCGGCGCTCTTAGTTCAACTGGGTTTGATAAAGAGAAGTGCTTTATGCAGCTTCAAGAAGACATAAAAGCTTACCCTGAACTCAATCAACATGGCTGTGGAAAGTGCACCACTGGCCCCTGTACCCTGGATCCTGCTGAGTTAGAGGAGGATTCTGTAAAGTCCTTGACAAATAATGTCTTTGACAACTAATGTCTTTGACAACTAATGTCTTTGACAACTAATGCCATATAACTACAAAGTCATTAGAGTTACAAAGTCTGTATAGTTACAAAGTCGATAGTTATAAAGTCGATAGTTACAACATTGATAGTTACAAAATCGTCATAGTTGCATACTCAATGGAATTTTGCCCATTTAGTAGACAGAGACTTTGCAGAAACCTGGAAATTACTTTGCCGGTATTTCATTCAGCATGGAATGCTATACCAGGGAACCGTACTTTTCGATAGGCTCTGAAATATTCTTCAAATTATTAGGCTCAAATGTACGCACTGAGAACCTGCAAATGTTCCTGGTTAGTTGCGTACTCCGGCTCCTTGAGCGATGTACACTTATCAAGGGAAGCTTCTCCGGTCATGAGTTTTATGGCAAAAGTATAACAGCTCTGTTCGCCGCATTTACCGCAATTGGTCTGGGGCAGGTATTTGTAAAGCTCCATGGGTTCGACCCTAACCTTTTCGCGGGGAGCAGGAGCAACACCCTTTGCAATAGCCTCATTGATGGTACTTCTAAGACTTTCAAGCGCTTCTCTGGCCTCTGCCTCGTTTTTAATCATTGTCATGGTAACTTTTCCAGTACCGTAAACCGTTGTAAGCACTTCTCCTTTTTGCAATATCAGGGCGCTTATCTTGTCCGAGTATCTGCCTCTGGGAAAGAGAGGTTCAAGAACTTTGAGGGTTCCACCAAGCGGAGGAGTCATATTTGCAATTACCCTGAATTTTGAGGAGTCTGCTATACAGGGTAAAAGCTGCCGGATTTCTGCAATATCCACAGGCTTTGCCTGAGAGAGATCGGCATTTTTTTGAGTATCTTTTTCTTCCTTGCCCTTCAGAAAATTTCTGCCGTATTCACTTAACCTGACTGTTCCGTCTGTTAATTCAATCAGGCTTGCCTGTTGAAGAAGCTTGAGATGGAAGTCAAGCATTGTCTTTCCTGCAGCTTCTGCGACTTCTTCGGTACTTTTATCGCCATCTACAAGAAAGTTCATAATCTTCCTTCGGATGGCATTAGACATAGCATTATTTACAAGTTTTATCTCATTCGGATTTCCAGGCATTTCCACACCCTTGTTATTATATAGAATATAATTTCTTAAGATGTAACCATTATTTTTCCAGAGAGCTACCACTATAAGACAACATTTTTACTCAAAAATGAAGTCAGTTCTTCGGATTAATATAGAATCTTCTAATCAATATGAAGCTTACTTCATAAGAACATGGGAGCTGAATATCAAAAAAGATTGATATGAGATTTAAGAGAGATTCCAGAAACCGACATTTTAACATTTATCAACTATACACCTATCAATTATTCTTGATACTCATCATGCATGTTTTTAAAACCTGAATCTCTAATGTTGATTATATCATTTTTACAGAATACAATTGATTAGTAAGGAGACAAGGAATTGAAAAAAGAAAAAGATACATTGCCAAAAGAAAAAGATACATTACCAAAAGAAAAAGATACGTTACCAAAAGAAAAAGATACGTTGCCAAAAGAAACTACAAATAATCCAGAAGATGATGAAGAAGACCTGCTGTACACACATAAGGCTGAAGACCGGGGCAACACTATGCACTGGAATAACGCTTTTTGCAGAAAACCTGGCCATTAAGGCTGAGACATGAACTGCCAGGAAAAAAAGAAGACGAAGACTGCTTAATTTTAAAATACAGCTGATTATAAAGGCAAATTGCCTGTAAAGGTCAATTATCTATAAAGGTAAATTACCTGTAAAGGTAAATTGCCTGTATCTTTACAGTTTGAAGTAATTTAATCAAAAGAGACCTTATTTGAAATTTTTAAATTATACTGCAGATTACAAATTTATATAGTTTTTAAGTAGGAGAGAATTTCAATGTCATTTTTGGATGAAATGTTACCTGAAACTGCGGAAGCTTTTGGACAGATGAGAAGTTCCATATTCAAAGATGGTTATCTGGATCTTAAAACCAAGGAACTTATAGCCATTGCCTCCTCTGTCCTTATGCGTTGTCAGTTTTGTGTTGATACACATTCGCAAAGAGCGATTGCTGCAGGAGCTACAAAGGAGGAAATTGCCGAAACGATTTCAGTTGCTATGTTTATTGCTGCAGGTACACAGATAGGGTGGACAAACATATACAGGGAAAATATATACGACAAAATCTTTGAAAAGGATAAGGGAGAAGAAGGGAAAGATAAGGGAGAAGAAGACTGTTGTTGCTGCTGTAAAGACTAAAAACCCAGTCATTTTGTTTTTTTCTTTCAGGTTTCTTTTCTTTCAGGTTTCTTTTCTTTCAGGTTTCTTTTCTTTCAGGTTTCTTTTCTTTCAGGTTTCTTTTCTTTCAGGTTTCTTTTCTTTCAGGTTTCTTATCTTTCAGGTTTCTATTCTTTCAGGTTTCTTATCTTTCAGGTATCTGTTAGATTTTTTATTTGATTTTTTATTATGCAGTTGCGAGATAATGTAAAAACTGTTTCAAAATTTGAGTTTAATTTGTAAAAATGGCTCTTGGAAAAGGCTCAATACGTATTTATTGAACGAACTAAGCCTGAATTTGCCTGATAACAACTCAATTTATTAGCCAGATTCATCCGTTAATTCCGGTTCATACTTTCAATATTTTGCTTCATTTGCGTGATCGAGTAAAATATTTATATCAGAGACCATACTTGAATATATCAATATATTTTGATAATTGAAACCTTTTTTTATACACACAAAGAGAGACCTGGAACTATATTAAGGGCATAAATAACTCGAGTAAGAGAGAAGGCGATACCTGTGGATGCAAGTGAAAAAAAGCAAGTAATTAAAGAGAAATACGGGAAAATAGCAATGGTAGGCGGGTCCTGTTGTTCGAGTGGATGTTGTGGTGATTCGAGTGCGATAGATCTGTCAAAATCCATTGGCTATTCTGACAATGATATCAATGCTGTTCCAGACGCAAATCTGGGTCTTGGTTGTGGAAACCCAACCGCTTTTGCAGAACTAAAACCAGGCGATGTTGTACTAGATCTCGGTTCAGGTGCAGGATTTGACTGTTTCCTTGCTGCACAGAAAGTAGGGAAATCAGGAAAGGTTATTGGAGTTGATATGACTCAGGCTATGGTCGAAAAGGCGCAGGCAAACTCCCAAAAATACGGTTATACCAATGTCGAATTTCGTCTTGGAGATATAGAAGCTCTTCCGGTTGATAGCGGGTCAGTGGATGTTATTATCAGTAATTGCGTGATCAATCTTGCTCCAGATAAAGAAAAAGTTTTTAAAGAAGCCTTTAGAGTTTTGAAACCAGAAGGCGCAATGTATATTTCTGACATGGTTCTTCTGGCCGAGCTTCCCGAAAACCTGAAGAATGACAAAGACCTGCTCACAGGCTGCCTTGCAGGTGCCTTGCTTAAGGAAGAGTATCTTGGGCTTTTAAAGAAAGCCGGATTTTTAGTTGAAGTTTTGAATGAAGACCTGGATATAAGCAAAAGACAATATAATGAGTTGCCTGCAGAGAGCTTAAAACTTAAAGCCTGGAAATAAAAAGATTTCTACTTTTTTTACTTTATAACTTGTAACTTTGGAGAAAACCATTTAACATGAATTACTAAGAAAAGGAGCTTTTACATGGCATGGCCTATAACTTCCGGCGATTATGTAGTAGGAGACCCAAAATCTCCTGTGGCAGTAGTAACCCTTGCTTCTGACTATCGAGACTTGAATTTAAAAAACTACGCCATCTGCGGAACCTGTTTTACGGAAAATTTTGGAATTGAGAAGATAATAGTTAATGTACTTTCAAATCCTAGCATCAGCTGCCTGATTGTCTGCGGGAAGGAAAGTGAACATTTTGCCGGGCAGTCCCTGCTGTCACTTGCCGAAAATGGAGTTTCGACTTTCGGAGGGTCAAAAAAGATTGTCGGGTCTGAAGGAATAATTCCTTACCTTAACGAAATTCCAGCGACTGCAATCTCTCGTTTTCTTAGGGAAATTGAAGTCATTGACCTCTTAGGGATAACCGACCCTTCGGTCATCCAGCAGGCAATAGATTCCTGTAGTAGAAAAGAGAGAAGCGAAGCTCCGGAGCTTTTCATGCCCGAAATTGATGAAAATAGCTGGAAGAAATATGAATCTCAGGTAAAGAAGAATGTAATGTCCAAAATTAAAAGAGGATAAGATTCAAAGTTTTCAGCTTTTAATTAAAAAGATCTAAAAAATAATTTCGTGAGCCTATCCCGAAACCAATTTCGTTTTGAGATCAATAATGATTCCAAACAAGTTTCAGAATAAGGAAATTAATTAATTTCCTTATTCAATATCTGGCAATATAATTCGAAGTTTTAGGATAAGCTCTTTTTAACAGGTTTTTCACTTAACCATAAAGAAGTTCTTTCCTTTAAAGGAATTTGCCTCTTGAGTATTAAATTGGAAATTGAAAAGGAGGTAAATTTTTCCTTTTTTAAACTTCATTGAACTCGATGCTAATGCTACCCGCTTTTTTTACGAGAGATTTTGCAAGGAAACCACTTTCCAGTCTGCAGAGATTGAGCACTGCACAGGGCACAAGACAATTTGAGGAGCATTGTGCTTCCTGTGCTCTATCAATCACATAGTTGTTTTTGATATCCATAATTTCCATCATGGGAACTTCCATGTGAGAGAACTTCTTTATCTTTTCACATGGAGTTTCAATGTCAACAATAATTTTATTTCCTTTTTTGCTTCCACGTATCTTGTGAACAAAACCACATATAGTAGAATTTACAGTAAATTCAGTCAACTTGCCACCTTTAATTTTGGTCATTTAAGTTTCTGAGTATTAAGATATATGGTCTTAGCAATGAATAATGTTAATTGAAACCGAAATTATTCAGACTGCAGTATTTCAATGGTTTTTTCTAGAGCTTCTGAGATTTCACTGTCTTTGAGATCCTTGTCTTTATTCTTTTTAATTCCGAACTCCGAAATTACAATATGTTGATCCACTTTAAAACCTGCAAGTTCGAGAGTTTTGCTTGCACAGTTCACCGGGCAGCCATCAATTGCAATTATCCTTTCTGAAGCCTCGGCGGATTTCATGAGTCCGGGAGCTCTAGCCCCAATTCCTACGGTACACATCAGGTTTCCAAAGTTTTGTCTTTCGAGTTCTATTGCGGTCTTATTTGAAAGTTGTCCCACATTTGAAGCCCCAGTACATGGGAAAATTGCCACGTTTGACGAACCACATGCGCATTTTGTCTCTTCTGCCATAATTTTATACTCCTCATGAGCTTGTTTTTTCTTATTTTAATTAATTGAATAGTAAACGATTCCTTTTTTATTGAGTAACCCATTTTCGAATATCTTTTTCGTCTGGAACCTTACCTGCAACTTTTACTTCTCCATCAATAACAACTGCAGGAGTGACCATAACGCCGTAGTTCAGTATTTTTTCAATATCCTCAACTTTAATTACTTCAGCATCTACGCCAGTCTGCTTCAGTACTTTTTCAATCGTTTCTTTTGTTTTTTTGCACTTTGGACAACCAGTTCCGAGAATTTCGATCTTCATCTTTTTAACCTCGTGTTTTGTTTTATCATTTTGAACATTTTACTGTCATTATTTGAACATTTTACTGTCTTTTCGAGTTGTAAATGCATTAATCTCATAGAATAATGTTAAATAGATATCCAGTAAATATTATCGATACCGTAACAATTAAAACAAAAGCTCCAATCAACTCTTTTTTAAGTACTTTCTTCAGGATAATCATTTCAGGGAGCGAAAGTGCAGTAACTGCCATAAGGAAGGCTAGAGCAGTGCCGACAGGAAGCCCTTTTCCAATAAGGCTTTCCACTATAGGGATCATACCCATAACGTTTGAGTATAGAGGAACCCCTATAACGACTGCTATTGGAACAGCAAGCAAATTGTCTTTCCCTGCATATTGTGCAAGGATGCCTTCGGGAGCATATCCGTGGAAGATTCCTCCCAAAGTAACTCCAATAATTATGTAGATCCAGACCTTTTCCACGATTTCTTTAACATTGTCATAGGCAATCGCAGCTCTTTCATTTATTTTCAGAGATTCCTGACCTCTATTTTGATCCCCTACCTTTATATTGTAAACAAAATCCGCCACATATTTTTCCATTTTCAGAAGGCCTATTAAGTACCCACCAAAAACTCCGAGTACAACACCTGATACTATATAGATCAGGGTTACTTTAAGTCCAATAGTGGCCCACAGTGCAGCAACTGCAGCCTCATTTACCAGGGGGGAGGTAATAAGAAATGAGAAAGTCACTCCGAGAGGGATTCCAGATTCAACAAAACCAATAAAAAGAGGTACTGATGAACAGGAACAGAAAGGCGTGACCACTCCTAGCATGGAGGCTAATAGATGATATTGCAATCCTGTTCTGCCTCCAAGGATTTTTCGGGTTTTTTCTGGAGTTACATAGGTCCTGATGTAGGAAACAACAAAAATCATCACTGCAAGCAGCAAGAAAATTTTCAGCACATCATAAATGATAAAGTTAACACTGGCTGCAAGGTGTGTGTCAGGTGCAATTTTAAACACCTCATATGTCAGTTTATCAGCAATCCATTGAAGAGGATAGAATATATCAACCATTTTGGATCCTCCATTATGTTACTTCTTGAACGATAGTTCAATTTACAAATATATCAATATATGATGATACTTAATGTTATTTAAATATTTCCCTGAAGCTCAGAATATTTAATTCATTTTGAACCCCATATACTTTTACTTAAGATTATTTTCAATTCAAGACCAAATTGGATTTATGAGAATATTATGAGGATATACACACAAAACAACGAGGAACCAACTTCTTTTGAGTTTTTATAATAGTACAAAATCTTATTCCTCAAGTACCTCCAGAATTTTCCTGATTTTTTCGTTTTGGATAGAATATAACCTCTTTTTCCCCTCTTTTCTTACCTTAATTATCCCCCAGTCCTGCAATTTTGCAAGGTGCATTGAGGTATTGGACTGAGTCCTCCCGATTATTTCCGGGATCTCACAGGCGCATAGCTCTCCTCTGTTACCGTATTTATTTTCTCTGCATTTATTTTCAGATTCGATTAAAGCCTTAATAATTCTATACCTGGTGTCTTCACTTAGAGCCTTGAAAAGCTGTATATTTTCTTCATTAATCATATCAACAATTATTGAATATGTAGAATTATATATATTTTTCGAAATTGGAAATTAGACATATTGTTTGTAAATTTGGAGTAAAGGCTGTTTTTAACTCACATAGTTTCCAGGCTAACGAAATAAAGTAGATTTCATATTCTAATGGAAAAACAAAAGATACATAGACAGAAAAAAATACAAAGGATACATAGGACTCAGTCCCAAAATCTAGTGATAAAAGTAAGTGTAACATCACTACACAAAATTATAATTCTATAATTATGTAATGATGTTACGGCAAAAACAATGGTAACTATAAACCTTACTCTTAATAACTTTTCGGAGCTCCCTGCTCTCTTAGACGTTTTTGGTTGTTTTGGAAACGATTATGAATATACCACACGAGGAATTTTTCGTAGAAAAATTCCTCGTGTGGTATATTCA